>DATKOC010000207.1:0-18357 GCA_035524855.1 bacterium | reverse complement strand
ACGTCCTGACCATCTACCTGCCCGAGCGGAAGAACCAAAAGAACATGCACCGGGTCATCGTTCCCTACCTGAAAAAGGTCATTAATGACACCCGGACCGTTTCCTATTCCTTCCTGGCGGCCTCGGGCCATGCCAGCGACGTCCTGAACCTCACCGAAAGCGACTTCCACGAGATCTTCAAGCGCATCAAGCCCTCCGACCGCTCCGCCCGGCTGGATTTCCTGGGGTTCGTCAACTGGGTGGAATACCTCGTCCGGCAAAAATCCCAGGTTGTCCGCACCCTGGACCGGGTCCTCTCCTACGACCACTACCTGAACACAGATTTCATCCTCCAAATCGAGACGCTGCAGAACTGCGGACTCTTCGAGATCATTGATCACTTGGAGAAAAAGCCCACCGAACACGAGGATTTTTCCTTCCTCGCCCCGGCTTATTACGAGTGCTATCTGAAGACCAGGCAACTGGAAATCTCCCTGAAAAATTACATGGCGGACACCTGAGAAAGGCTTTCCAACCCAATCCCCTTGGGCTAAAGTAACGCCATTCCAAGGACGAGGAATTTTATGCGGGACACCTTCTGCCTCAAGTGGGACCAGGAACACGGCGCCAAGCTGGTGGATTTCCACGGTTGGAACATGCCGGTGTCCTACGCCAAAGGTATCTTGGCCGAGCATGAGGCCACCCGAACCAGCGCCGGGCTCTTCAACATCAGCCACATGGGGCGCCTTCGGATCCATGGGCCGCAGGCTTATAAGCTCTCCCAATATGCCTTCACCAACGACCTCACCCAATGTCCCATCGGCAGCGCCCTTTACGGGTTCCTTCTCAACGACAAGGGCGGCATCATCGACGATGTCATCGTTTATAAGGAGGCCAACGACCGGTTTCTTTGGATCATCAACGCGGGCGGGCGGGAAACCGACGTGGAGCATTTGAAACGCCTGGCGGCGGGCAAGGACCTGATGATGGAGGTTCTCTCCGACTCCACAGCCCTGTTGGCCCTGCAGGGACCCAAGGCCGACGCGGTTTTAAAGCGCTTGGCAAGGGACGTGAACCTGGACCAAGTGCCTTATTTCGGGTTTGGCCGGGGCACGATCCAGGGCAAGCCGGCTTTCATTATGGCCACGGGTTACACGGGCGAGGACGGCTATGAGGTCATGGTGGACGTAAAGGACGCCCCGGTGATCTGGGAGTTGTTGGCAAGCCAACCGGAAGTGACGCCCTGCGGCCTGGGCGCGCGGGACTCCCTCCGCTTGGAGGCGGGCCTGCCGCTCCACGGAAACGATATCGACGAAACCACTCAGCCTTACGAGGCGGGACTCGGTTGGGCGGTGAAGATGGACAAGGACGGGGGTTTTTTCGGCAAAGAAGCCTTGAACAGGAACCCCGGCCGCAAACTGATTGGACTCACCCTGGAAGGCCAGAATATCCCCCGGTCCCATTACAAGGTCACATCGGAGGGAAAAGAAGTCGGAGAAGTCACCAGCGGTGTTTTCTCGCCCACGCTCAAGAAGGGAATCGCCCTGGCTTACGTGAAAACCGAGTTCCTGGAGAAGCCGCTTGCGGTGGATATCCGGGGGAAAGCCATTTCCGCGCAAAAGACGAAACTGCCGTGGGTGCGGCATATCACCAAGGCCAAGTCAAAATAGCGCGGCGGTTTTCCTCAATCCCTCAACAACCAAGCCAAGGCTTGATCCAAATCGGTAAAAGTCTTGACTGGAAGGCCCTTATTCACGGAGACCGTTTCCTCGAAGCGGTGGGGGTCCACCAGGGGATGGTTTCCAATTACGGCAAACCGGCTGGACTGAATTTCGCCTCCCAAAAGGCATTTCATATATTTCAGGCTGAATTGGGTGGCCATGTTGAAGCGTTCGAGAACCGAGGGATTGCCATGAAGATTCCGGACATCAAATAATACGCGGCGGGCCTGGTGTTTCTTGCAAAGGTCCAGGATTTGTTCGGAGGTTTTGCCAATCGTATCGTTATCCCAGTCGCCCTCCAAACTGAGGCGAAGATAATTCGACTGAGGTTCGTCCTTGAGAATTTGCGCCATGTGTTTTAAGCCCGGCCTTTTTTCTGACGCCCGGTAATCGGGCCCTAGAAAAGGGTATTATTTAGGCATATTAAAAACAAGCCATCCCACCCCACCGGAGTGGAAAACGACTTTTTCCCATGAATAAACCGTCCTTTTTAGCCGCAACCCAACCCGAAGACTTTAAGCTCATTGAGGCCTTGGCCGGTCCCATTTGGAGGGGGCATTACACCCCCATCATCGGCGCGGGGCAAGTGGAGTACATGCTTCAACAGCGGCAAACGGCCAAGGCGGTCGAGGAACAAATTCGTCATGGCGACTTTTATTACCTGATCCAAACTCCCGAAGGTGAAAAGTCGGGTTATCTTTCGGTGTCGTTTCGCCCGGACGAGTTGTTTCTGAGCAAACTTTACCTCTTAAAAAGTCATCGAGGGCAAGGTCTGGCGCGAAAAGCCTTGGGATTCATCGAAGATTTGGCTCGTTCGAAAGGGTTGAAGCGAATCACCCTCACCGTCCACAAGCAAAACCCCTCCGTGAAAATTTATCAAGCGCTTGGGTTCCGAATCTTGGAATCCGTCATCACGGATATTGGGGGTGGGTATGTCATGGACGACTACCGGATGGCCCTGGACTTGGCTTGACCCGGACCCTTTTGTCCTCAGGGTTGGGGCGGGCGGCGGATCAGCGAAAGGCTCTTGAGGGCCTTCCCATCCTTGTAAAAGACCACGTAATACTGGCCGGGGGGAACGTCCCGGCCTTGTTCGTCCTTTCCGTCCCATTCCACCCAGGCGTCGTCCTCGGAGACCACATGGTGGTCATAAATCGTCCTTACCGGCATAGCCCGGCTATCCACGACCCGCAGGAGATAGGTTCCGGGCCCGTCGGCGAAGGTGACATAGATGTTGGCGGGCGGGGCCGTGAACTCAATCGCCTGAGCGGTATCCAACGGGGGCAACGGTAAAGGCTTGGGGGTAGGGGCCGGAGGAAGGGCCTTCGAATGGCGGGAGGAGGAAGTGGCCATCGCCGGCCGGGGTGTGAAAGTTTCCGCCGGATGCCAAGTGGGCGTTGGGGTTGGCCGGGAAACCCGGTGGGCCGGGATTTTCCCCGGGGGTTTGAGGATGGAAACGAGTTGGGCGGTGGGGGTTGGCCGTGAAAATATTGTCCGGGCGGGCGTGGGAGTGAAGGAGGGAGTTGGAATAACCCGGGGTGTGGGGGTGGCGGTCAGGGAGAAGGTGGGGGTGAATGTCCAGGTGTTGGTGGGCATGGGCGTGAAAGTTGGAGTAGGGGTTTTAGGCAGGCTCGGTTCGGGCGGAACATGAAGGGTAGGGCAGTCGGATGGAACATAGCGGTAAAAGGAAACCTGGCTGAGGATAAAAGAAAAGCTTCCCCCGGCATCCGGTTCAAACCCAATGCCGGTCACGTTGGTCCCATCGGGTTGGGTACTGACTCCGCCTTGGGTTTCCCACCAGGACCTTAAGTTCATGTCGGAAAAAGGCACCTGGAAATGGGTCCAAACGCCCTTGCCCGGGGTGACGTTGAAGGCATACCCGTTTTTTTCGGTGACAGCCGAGCTGAGAAGATGGAACCAATAGGTATTGCCGTCCCCCTTCATCCAGAACTGGACCCCCTCGATGCCATGAACCGCCACGTTGAAGGGAGCCCCATTGGCGAAAAGCGGGGTTTCGTAGAAAACGGCTCCTTTCTTGGCTTCCGAGGGGTTATTCCCGGAAACGGTGGCCGAATTAGGGGAATCCCCATATCCCGGTTGGCTGTAATCCACCCGGATATCACCCCCGGAAGGGTTGTCCGTCCGCCAAATCCCGCCCCAATGGTTTGCCCTGGCCGGGGGCACGCCGTTTCGCTGGGGGTCGCTGAAGTCGTCAATCAAGGGATCCAGGCAGTCATGGGGGGCCCAAACCACCGTGGGAGTGGGCGGGGGGGCCGGCGGCTTGGCCGCTGCGGGCGCGGGGGAGGAGGCTCCGGGCGTTGCGCAGGGAGAGACATAGTCCCCATAAAAAGCAATTTGGGCCAGGCTGAAGGCGAAGGAACCCGGAGTCTGGTTGGTAAACTGGATGGCCGTGATGTCGGTCCCGTCGGGGTTGTCGGGCAGGTCGGGCTGTAAGCCCTTCTTCTTGCGGGTCATTTGGCTGAAGGGGACCTGGTAAAGGGTCCAATAATCCGGCGGGGTGAAATTGTAGCCGTACCAGGTACTTTCGTCGGTCACGGCCATGCTGGGCAGCTCGACCCGGTAGGTGGCCCCGTCCCCCTTCATCCAGAACTGGATGCCCTTGAGCTTGTAGGAAGCCGCATTGACGGGGGTTTGCCAACTATAGAGCGCCGCCTGCAGGATCACCCAACTCTTGTCGTTGTCCACGTAGCCGGTGACTCCCGCCGAATAGCCGGTGCCGTTGGCGCCGGGCCCATTATAGGTGACACCCATGCTATTGCCCGCGGTGTACCGGAGACGCCATTGGCCACCCCAAAGGTTGACGCGGGTGGCGGGGGTGATCCAGGAACCTTCCTCGAACAAGGCGGGGCCGGGATGGGGGATGTTCCGGCTGGGGTCCTTGAAGTCGTCGATGAGGGTGGTGGGACAACCATTGATCAGTGGCAAACCCTGGGGAGTGGCCCAGACCTGAAACGGAAGGAAAACAAAGGTTATGGCGTAAGAGATTTTGAAGAAGGAGGGTTTAAACACGAGTCACCTCGAAATCCGTAAATCCCATAATTTCATGGAATGTCTTTTACGTGCCATTCGGAAGCGACCTTCCTTATGAAAAACCGGCTGATATTTCTCGTATGGTTTGCGTTTTTGGGCGGCAAGAAGGGCAATGGCTTTTAAATCACCCTCGGTTGCCTCACGTATGGACATATTTGAAATCCCTCCCCAAAATAAAAACCCTAGGAAATTGAAATTATCCCAGAAAGTGGGAAGATAGTGATGAAAACCACGTTGATCGAGGTTGAAATGCTGGATGAAATGCCGGTCTCTGAAAACCAAAAGAAACCTACCAAGCTCCAAAGCCTGGTGGGCTTGACGGTTATGACTGGTCTGGCGGGGTTGTTCCTTTTCTTCCTCTACCAAGCGCTCTCGAACCAGATCAAATTCTAAGGGACCTCGTGTCCACTCGGCCGCCAGGCTATGATCCCCAAAAAGACCGTATTGAGATCGTCCCTTACGACGCTCATTGGCCCGGCCTTTTCCTTGATGAGAAAAACCTCCTTCAAGAAGCCCTTCAAAGTTTTCCCGGCTTAGTCATCGAGCATTGCGGCAGCACAGCGGTGGCAAACCTTTCCGCCAAGCCCATCCTTGACATGCTTCTGGCCGTGGAATCCCGGGACCTTTGGCCCTCTTTGGTCCAGCCCCTGGAAAAACTTGGATATGTTCATGGGAAAAACGCTTTCGATGAGTTCCATTGGTTTTTCGTGAAGGGCATGCCTCCTTATGGCGAGAGGCGGACTCATCAAATCCATCTCATGGAATATCCAAGTCCCCGCTGGAAGCAGCATGTGGTATTCCGTGATTACTTACGGAGCCATCCCGAAGAAGCCGGGCGTTACGAAAGCTTGAAGCGGGAACTGGCGTTAAAATTTTCCATTGACCGGGAAGCCTACACCGAGGCCAAGGCGGAGTTCATCCAAGCGGTCCTGAAAAAAATCCCCGAAGGATAAAACTGGAAAACTTCCAAGTTTTTGCTATAGTCGTGCCTTCACCACTCTACCCAACACCTTCCTAAAATATTTTTCACCACAGAGTTACACAGAGGTCACGGAGTAAGTCTTAAAACTTGGGTTAAACCAAAAGCTTGGGCTTTATCCCATGTAACTCCGTGTCCTCCGAAGTTCAACTCTTTCAGGAGTTTTCATGCGCAAGTTCGCCCAGACCCACGAGTGGTATGAGGACTTAGGTTCCGGCAAGATCAAGATCGGCATCTCCAAGCACGCCGCCCATGAGCTCTCCGACGTGGTCTTCATTGAGCTTCCCGACGTGGGCAAGAAGCTGGCGGACAAGCAGAGCCTCTGCGTGCTGGAATCGGTGAAGGCCGTGGCCGACGCCTACAGCCCGGCGGGCACGGTGGTGGAGGTCAACACGAAGCTCAAGGACCAGGCGAGCCTCATCAACCAGGACCCGGAAGGGGCCGGTTGGATCGCCATTGTTCAACTGGACAATCCCAAGGCTCTGGATGCGTACCTGACGGAAGAACAATACCTCGCAACGCTCCAACATTAAACTGGAGTCTTGATTGGCTTATATCCCGATTACCCCTGAAGATGAGAAAGAGATGCTCAAAGTCATCGGTGTGAAAAACATCGATGACCTCTTCGCCGACGTGCCTCCCTCCCAGATCCTCAAGAACGGCCTGAACCTCCCCCATGGCATGACCGAGCCGGAGCTGAAGCGGTTCTTCAACATGATCGGCAAGAACAACCTGCCCGTTTCCGACCGGCCCTGTTTCCTGGGCGCCGGGGTCTACTACCACGAGGTGCCGGCCGCGGTGAAATCAGTGGTGACCCGGGCGGAATTCCTGACTTCCTATACCCCCTATCAGCCCGAGATCGCCCAGGGGACACTCCAGACTTTGTTCGACTTTCAAACATACATGGTGGAACTGACCGGGATGCAGGTTTCTAACGCTTCCTTATATGACGGAGCTTCGGCCGTGGCGGAAGCCGCCCTTCTGGCCCTCCGGGTCAAGAAAGCCGAGGCCTTCGTCTATGTTTCCCTGGCGGTACACCCTGAATACCGCCAGACCATCCAAACCTACCTGAACCCGCAAGGGCACAAGGTGAGGGAAATCGGGCTCAAGGGCACCGAGACGGACCTGGAACAACTTAAAACCGAGCTTTGGCCCAATTCGGTGGTGATCGTGCAATACCCCAATTTCCTGGGAACCATTGAGGATCTGGCCGCGATCTCCAAGATCTGCAAGGAGAAGAACTCCTACCTGGTGGTGGCGGTGGCCGAGGGGGTGAACCTGGCTCTCTTACCCTCGCCCGGGTCCTTGGGCGCCGACATATGCGCCGGAAGCGCCCAGTCCTTCGGGAACATCCTTTCCTTTGGCGGGCCCCACGCTGGGTTCCTGACCGCCCGGTTCGACGATATCCGCCAGATGCCTGGCCGTATCGTGGGCCAGACCGTGGACCGCAACGGTAAGGAAGCCCTGGTGCTCACTTTCCAGGCTAGGGAACAGCATATCCGCCGGGAACGGGCCGCTTCCAACGTTTGCACGACCCAGTCCCTCATGGCCAATTTTGCCTCGGCCTGGCTTTATTTCAAGGGCGGCAGGGGCGCCCAGCAAGTGGCTGCCGATGGCGCCGCCACGGCGCACGCCTTGGTCACCGAGATCCAGAAGATCCCCGGCTTCAAGGTGGAAACCGACCGTTACGCCAACGAGTTTGTCCTGCACCCGCCCTCGGCGGGTTTCGCCAACTTCCTCGCCGAATGGGGAGTGGTGGCGCCCTACGACCTTTCCACCGATTACCCCGAGTTCAAGAATTGCGTGTTGGTGGCCTGTACCGAGATGACCTCACTGGAGGATATGGAATCCTTTATTTCCGCTTGCGAGGAATTCGCCACGAAAGGCCACGCGGGCAAGGTCCATCAAAAACCCAGCCAACTGCCCGGTTGGATCAAACCCAGGCCGGTTCCCGCCATTGAGACTCATCCCGAAGTCGAGGTGGTCCGTTATTACACCGAACTGGCCCACAAAAACTTCTGTATTGATGACGGTTTTTATCCCCTGGGAAGCTGCACGATGAAGTACAACCCCAAGGTCCACGAGGAGATCGCCTTCGCCGACGTTTGGGCGAACCTCCATCCCGCCCAGCGGGAAGATGAGGTACAGGGTGCCCTGCAGGTCATCTACGACCTGGAGCATTGGCTCCAGGAAGTCACGGGTTGCCATGCCTTGACCCTCCAGCCCGCCGCCGGGGCCCATGGGGAACTGACGGCTTTACTTATGGCCAAGCGCTATTTCGCCGACCGGGGCGAACACCAGCGGGTAAACGTGATCGTGCCGGACTCAGCCCATGGCACCAACCCAGCCTCCGCCACCATGGCGGGCTGGAAGACGGTCTCGGTCCCCACCGACAGCCGGGGGAACATGGACCTGGAAGCCTTGAAAGGAAAGCTGGGCAAGGACACGGCGGTCTTGATGCTGACGAACCCGAGCACGCTCGGGTTGTTCGAAGAACACATTTTAGAGGTCGCGAAGCTGGTGCATGATGCGGGGGGTCTTCTTTATTATGACGGCGCCAACATGAACGCCATTGTGGGGATCTGCCGGCCGGCGGATATGGGGTTCGATTTGGTGCATCTGAATCTTCACAAAACCTTTTCCACGCCGCATGGCGGCGGGGGTCCGGGATCGGGGCCGGTGGGCTGCACGAAGGCCCTGGAGCCCTATCTGCCGGAACCCCGGGTGGCCAAGGAAGGGAACCGGTATTACTTAAAGACCGGCTCGCCCCAGACTATCGGCCGCATGAAGGGAAATGTCGGTAACTTCGGTGTGTTATTACGGGCCTTGGCTTATTGCAAGCGTAACGGCAAGGAAGGCCTGGAGCGGGTGGGCCGGGTAGCTACCCTGAACGCAAATTACCTGCTAGCGCGCTTGAAGAACCACTACCCGGTGGCCTTCGACCGCATCTGCAAGCACGAGTTTGTACTGACGGCCGAGCCCTTGAAAAATAAGTACGGTATTTCGGCCCTGGATATCGCCAAGCGCATCATCGATTTTCATTACCACCCACCCACCATTTACTTTCCCCTGGTGGTCCATGAATCCATCATGATTGAGCCAACCGAAACGGAGACCAAGAAAACCCTGGACGAGTTCGTGGACGCGATGCTCAAGATCAGGACCGAAATGGAAACGAACCCGGATGTTTTCAAGAACGCGCCTTACTCGACGCCGGTTTCCCGCCTGGACGAGGTGAAGGCTGTTAAGGAACCCAAACTGGTGAAAAATGCCGTCACGAAATAAGCGTTCCTTCCTTTTTCCGGTCCTCTTGTTTGGACTCCTGCTCGGGACAGTCGCCCGCCTATCCGCCGCCACCTCCAACGATTACTACCAAATCGGAATGAAAGACTACAACGCGGGGCAATACCGCGAAGCGATCCGCTACCTGCAAGCCGCGACCCAATTGGACCCCAGCAACTGGCAGGCTTACCAGGCCGAGGGCAATTGTTACTACGCCCTCAGAGACTACCCCGCCGCCCAGGAAGCCTACGATCAAAGCCTGGCAGTTCATCCCGACAACCCAGGTTTGAGGAATTTTTCCCGCTCGCTCCAGAAGACCACAGGCCGGGGCTCCTCCCAGGAATCCGCCGGTAGCAATTCCCCCATTACCGGGAGCGGCAATTTCGGCTTGGGGCTGGATTTTGGAGGGCCCGGTTCCTGGGGTGCGACCGGCAAGTTTTGGATGGACGGAAGAAACGCCTTCCAAGGCATGTTCAAGCTGGGGGGAGGCGGCACCATCCTCCAACTGGATTACCTGTGGCATGATTTCGACCTGATCCACGCGGGCCAAGGGGCATTACCCTTTTATATCGGCGTGGGGGGCGACTTGGCCCTGGGCGGGGACCAGGCGGCCGTGGGAGGAAGGCTTCCCATCGGCCTTTCCTACCTTTTCCAAAAGAAAACCGTGCCGGTGGATATTTTCGTGGAGGTGGCCCCTACACTCTGGTTCTATACCGCCGGAATTCACTTTGACATCTATGGGGACCTCGGCGCCCGCTTTTATTTTTAATTCCCGAATCCGCCGACCCCACCGGCGTTGATTCCCCCTTCAATCCAACTTTTCTTTCACGAGAAAACTTCCATTTAAGCCTTCGGAATTTTTGAACCGGTTTCATCCCGTTCATTCCCATTAACTGCCCAAGCGTTGGCATCCAGAAAAATCTCATGGAACTAAACAATATTTGTTGAAGTTTTTCATTTTAATAAGGTAATCTTGGTCCGATTCCGCGCGGAAAGTTATCCTTCAAGGGCATCCTTGCGACCATTCCAGGTTAAACGGAGAACCGGATGAAAGACGGGAAAAACAAAACCGAGCGCCGGGCCGAACCCCGCATCCCTATCAAAATCCCGGTGAAGTATCTCCAAGAGGACGATAAGGCCGTCCTTAAAACCATCGCGGAATGGCGGAACACCAAGAAGCACGGTTACACACTGGACGTGAGCCTCGGCGGCATGAGCGTCGTCGTGGACCAATACCTTCAGGTCGGGACCATCCTTAACTTCGACCTGTTCCTCCTCGACTCCGTGAGCGTCGCCACGCTTTACGCCGAGGTAAGATGGGTCAGCCAAAAAAGCGCGGGCCTCCGTTTCCTCCTGATGAAAGAGAAGGAACTGGAAGCCCTAAGGGCTTTCTTGATGAAGTCAAAAGCTCACAAAGCCTGAGCGAAATTTGGTTTTTCGGTCTTCGCGGTCCCCTTTTCCTCCCTTGCGCCTTAAAACCAAAAACCCCCCAAGCCTCCCACCCCGAAGTAAACTAAGGCCTTGAACCGGTTGCCGTTCATCCCGCGGGAGGCCCCCAATGAAAAATGTCGAAATGAAGGTCGAAGGGAACATCCTGACCATCAAAGTGGATCTTTCCAAGGAATTCGGCCCCTCTTCCTCCGGCAAGACCACCATCATCGCCTCGACGGAGGGCAACATCTCCGTGCCCGACCGCGATGAGAAGGTCGGGCTGAACGTTTACAAGAAGAAATGAGGATTTCCATTTATTTCCAACGGGAACGATGGACATGAAACAATGCCACGCCTGCGGGGCGCAATGGGAGGGAAGCCCCGGGAGCCAACCGGGGCGCAACGAGACCTGCGGCAAGTGCGGGGCCGACCTTCATTGCTGCCTGAATTGCTCCCTTTACGACCCTTCCGCCTCCCACCAATGCCGCAGCCGCACCACCGAAGCCGTGCGGGACAAGGACAAGCGCAATTTTTGCGATGAGTTCGAGTTTTCCGGCAATGGAACCGGGACCGGGGGTTCCGGCTCCAAAGGCGACATGGAAAGCAAATGGAAGGACCTCTTCAACGGCTGACTCCCGAAAAAGGAGTAAAAACGGTTTTAGCGGGAGGAAGGGGTATTTACCAATGTTCCCTTTCTAATCTGCGTCATACTCGACCTTTCCCCCGGCCCCTAGAATTTCGAAAATCAACGCTTCACGGTGATTCCAGTCGCAGCCGGGAAAACCGTTCCAGCGAGGAGGAACCTATGTCGCCGGACATCGCCTTTTTGAAAACCGTGGATATCTTCCGGAACCTCTCCCCGGAAGCCCTTGAGCAAATCGCGCGGCTCAAGATCGAGAGAAGGTACGCCAAGAACGAGGTCATCACCCGGGAAGGGGAGGCCGCCCACGATATTTGGGTCGTCAAGATCGGCCGAATCCGGTCGGTCCGCTACCTCTCCAAGGGCTACGAGCTGATCCTCACCACCATCGGCCCCAAGATCATGTTCGGGGCCTGCTGCAGTTACTCCGAGGGCAAGTACCATTGCGACCACGTGGCCGACGTGGAAACGGTCATGATGCGCATTCCCGCCGAGGACTTGAAAGCCCTCATGTTCTCCCACCCGGAAATCGCCTTCAGCATGATCGAGAACCTCTCCTCGCGCCTTCACTTGGCGCGCCGCATGCAGACGGTGGACCATGAGAACCTGGAAAAGCGTATCCTTCACATACTTCTTCTCCTGCGCAACGAGTTCGGCGACAACATCCCCATCACTCGCCGGGAGATCGCCGAGATGGCGGGGACCTCGGTGGAATCCTGCATCCGCCAGATGAAGAAGTTCGAGCGGCAGAAAATGATCCAATCCACCCGCGGCAAGATCATCCTGCGAAACCTCAGCGGGCTCATCAAAATTTAAATAATCGTTGAGGAAAACCCGCCCCCCTTTAAGATGGGAAAAAGGGGGAACCGTGGTCACCGTCCGAAGAGATCTAACTCCTGAAACCTTCCTTCAAATCACGCAATCCTGGCTTGAGCAACATGAGGTCCAAAATAACTCGATTCTCGGGCTCGCCCTGGCGTTGGCGAAAAAACCGGTTTATGAACGGCCGGAAAGCCATTTTTGGGTTGTGGAGAATAACGGGGTGATATCGGGCGCCGCCTTTGGGACCCCGCCTTACAAGTTGACCCTCACAAGGATGGATCCAGCCTCTTTGGAGGCCTTCGCCAACGAGATTCGGTTGCTCCTCCCCGGCATTTCAGGCGCCTTTGGCCCGAAAGAAATTATGCCCGATTTCTTGAAAGCCATGGAATTGCCCCTTTCCCAGTTTGAGTTGGAGATGTCGACACGGCTTTACCAACTCCGGAAAGTCGAGCCGTTGTCACCCGCTCCCGGGGCACTCCGGCCCGCTGTCTCTTCCGACCTTGATTTCTTGGCCGAGTGGTATACGCGGTTTGGAATTGAAATCCGGGCGACCGAGGAAATCGACGTCAAGGAAATGGTCAATGGATATATCCAGGAAAAACGATTGTTTATTTGGGAAGGTGACGGCGCCCGTTCGTCCGCTGGTTGTGCCGGTTTCACGGCTAACGGCGCGCGCATTAATCTGGTCTATACCCCATCCGAACACAGGGGAAAGGGTTACGCGACCTCTCTGGTTGCGGCTTTGAGCCAAAGATTGTTGGATTCAGGGAAGAAGTTCTGCTGCCTCTACACGGATTTGATGAATCCGACCTCCAACAGCATCTATAAGAAGATTGGTTATCAACCGGTGAGTGACTGGGCAGGGTATAAGTTTAAGTGAAGGGGGGAGGTTTCTCATAACCCCTTCGACTCGCCGTTAATGGCTCGCTCAGGGTTATCGCCCTTTTATTATTCACATCGATGGAAAGGGCTGTTAAAAGGCCGCACCCACCTGTTCATCCTTTGGGGGGATCAAACTGCTTCAGCTTTTGACTAAAGACCTCGAAGCCACGGAGAGAGTTGTGGCTTTTCCTTTCGGAAGGTGCGGTTAATAAAAAGATCGGGATGGAGAGGAGGAAAATCAAGGAGAGAATCGCCCAACGAGTTTATCCCGAAATGTCTAACGGCATTTTAGGGTTGTGGATTGTTCATGGAGACTGTTGAGATATTTTCAACCCACAATAAAAAAGTCGCACGCTCCGGCAAGGCGGAGATCAAGGGGCTCACCCAATCATTCTTGATTGTTTTGTTAGTGGCCCAACTTTGATTGACAGTGCGACCGTCTTTATCTTTCAGCCAAACGCCGCCAACCTCAAGATTTTTTTGAACTCCGGTCCCAAATTTTACACGCATAAATTGGACCAATCCCAAAAACTTGTTTGAGGCTCCCTCTGGAAGTTGATTTAGGGTATAACTCATGGAATGAAGCGTTCCCTTAAAGCCCTCACTTTCTCTTTGTTTGTGGGGGTTTTCGCCCAAGCCGAAATGCTTCAGGCTCACGCGGAAAACACCCTCCGGCCCGGTCTATGTCTTTACCTGCTTGCCATCAGTTTGTTTCTTTACGCCATGGGAAAGGATTCTTCCGGCCCCCCCCAAGATTTCGGGGCCAAACCTGAGGTTTTATGGTTTTTCCTCATATTCGCTTTGGGTGCTTTTTTAAGGATTTATAAGTTGGGTGATTTTCCCCGGGGCGTTTATTTCGATGTCGCGGCGCTCGGTAACAATGCCCTGCGTGTTTTACATGAAAATTGGACCCCGCCCTTTATGTTGCCCTCTTTTGCGGCAAATCCTTCCTGGATTCTTTACCCGATGGCGCTTTGGTTTCATTTCCTCACCCCAAGCCCCATCCACATGTTCCTTTTCTTCAGCTTCCTTGCCCTCTCGGCCTTTCCCTTGATTTATTGGACTTTCCGCCAGCTGGCCGGCCCCCGCGCCGCCCTTTTGGCGCTTTTCCTGTTGGCGGTGATGAGGTGGCATTTAATTTTCAGCCGGGATGGCTTTCGTGGAATCCAAATCCTGCTCTATATGTTCGGAACCTTAGGCCTCCTTTTGCATGGATTGAAGGCCCGAAAAACATGGATCTTCGTGTTAGCTGGCCTCGTTTTTGGTGGGGGGCTTTATACCTATCAATCCTATAAAGCCTTTCCCCTGCTGGTGGCCGTCTGTTTGATTTATGAAATCGCGAATGAACCCGGTTTGTTCCGTTCCCAGGCAAAGAACATCACCGTTTTTTGGGTAGTGTTCCTGGTTTTCAGCTCCCCTGTTTTATGGAATTGGGCCCAGTTAGGGAGTTTGGGAACCCGGGAATCGGAAATATTCATCGGAAATGAAATGAAGGCCCAAGAAAGCCTCAAACCCTTGGTGGAAAAAATCACTCAAACCGCCTTGATGTTCAACCGGCGGGGTGAAATCCAACCGCGGAACAATTGGAGGGACCATCGGATGTTGGATGACGTGACTGGCCTTTTTTTCGTTTTGGGTTTTTTCCTGGCCCTTTTTCGGATCGGGCGCCGGCCTTTTTTCTACACCGTGGCGGGGTTGGGGGTCATGTGCCTTCCCGGCCTTCTTTCCAGCGACCCGGTGCAATCCCACCGGATGATAGGGGCCACCCCTTTTGTCGCCTTGGCGGCGGCGCTGGCCCTGGAGGCGTCATGGGAAAAATGGCGCCAAGTCCTCGGGAAAAAAGGGTCTTTCGCCGTCCTGGCCCTGGGCTTAGTCCTCGCGGGTTCATTGAACGCGAAAACTTATTTCAGGGACCAGGCCGGCGATTGTGATTGCTGGCGAAGTGACAGCACCGAGGCGACAATTGTGGGCCAAAAGATACAGCAAAGCCCTGGGGCCTTCTTTTTCCTGGAGCCTTTTTTTTATTACCATTACACCGTTTTGTTCCTCGATTATTTCGAGTCCAAACGGATGGCGAAACTCGATGTCACGAGTCTTCCGAAATTGACGGAAGGCTCACCCGGGAAGGTTTGTTTTGTTTTCGCGAGGGGGAAGAAGCCCACCCTGAATTTCGTCGAGTCCCTTTATCCCGGGGGGGAGGAGGAAATCGAACGGGATCCCTGCGGGACCCCGTTGGCTTATTTTTACATCCTCCCTAAACCCCGGCTCATGAGACAAAACCGCCGTGGACTCCATGGGGAGTATTTCCCCAACGCTGATTTCCAAGGATCCCCGGCTGGAGCGCGGACGGACCCGCTCATCAATTTCGTGAATATCGGCGATTTTGCGGTGAACCAAAGGCCATTCTCGGCCCGGTGGACGGGGAACCTCCAGGTGCGCGAGCCGGGCAACTATGAATTCCAGGTGTTAACTTCGGATGACGCGCGATTATGGGTGGACGGGAAAGAAATTCCAAGGACGGGCTTATCCCCCCGTGGATCGATCATCCTGGAAAGGGGCGCGCATTTCCTCCGGCTAGCCGTCCGGCGTCCGGACAATCCCGACGTGGCCATGGATTTACACCTTCTTTGGAAGAGGCCGGGGCAGGCGTCCTTTGAGGTTATTCCCAACGGGGCTTATGGGGAAATTAGGAATGTTCCGTCCGCTTTTACCCGGCGTTGATTCCCTGACTATTGGAAGAGGTGTCAGTGGGTTGGGGAATGGAAGCTTCCTGGAACAGGAATAAAGTTCCCCAGGCCTTGCCGGTGGGGCTGACGCCCTGGGAACTATCCAGCCGGAAACGTTTTTTATGGCCTTTCCAATCCATGTCGATGTATTCCCTCTTCAATTCCTTGCGATCTTTCAAGGCCTTAGCCATGGTTTCGCCGATCTTGAGCAGAGGGGTGTCCTTATCCGCTTGCAGAAGCAAATTGGTGAGGGATTTGGGATTTACATCGAGTATTTTTCCCACCCGGGCGTTCACGAAAATAATGTTTCCCTCGACCGAAACCGCCATGGCGCCGATCGGGAGGCTGTCCAAAACATTTTTGAGCGTTGCGGCGTAATCCAGGGCCGCCTGGTCGCCTTGGCGCACCTTTTCCGTCAATAAGGCGGCCTTTTTGGCCAATTCCGCGATTTCTTTTTCCTCCTGGACCGTCCGATAGGCCATATATCCCGAATGGATGGCCACCACGAACAACAAGGCGCAGGAAAGAAGGAGGAAGGGGTCGGTATAGTTAAAAACATCGCTTTTATAGTAGTTCAGGTAGAGGTACATCCCGATGACGGCGATGGCTACCACAATGCTTCGGCCGATGGACTGGCTGATAGCCGAGATGAAAAAGGTGAGGAAGGTGATGATCAGCAGGTTCGTCTCGAAATGGTCGAAAAGGTAAAGGCCCCCCAGCAAAAAGAGGAAATCCATCGAGAACACGCCATATTGGAAGTGGACCTGCTCGAATTTTTCCTCGGCGAAGAAGTAAAAGGGGAGGAAAGTCGCGGCCAGCGCCAAGCAGTAAAGAATGGCCAGGTTTTTGGTTTCCGGGTGGGCTTGAACATATAAAAAGGCGAACGCGAAGAGGATGACCGCCAAGAGCCCCCGGATCATCAGGATGTTCTTTTTAACTTGGGGGGTAGCTTGGGGGAGTTGGGCCATGTTAGCCTTTCGAAACCGGTCATCCAGGCATCGAATTCATCATAAGACAAGGAAAAGTCAGTGAAAAGCCAAAAGGCCCCCTATCCCCTAAACGTTTGGGCCGCGCTGGGTATCCTTTACGTGGTTTGGGGTTCCACCTACCTGGCCATCCGGTTCGCGGTGGAGAGCATCCCGCCTTTCCTCATGGCGGGGACCCGGTTCGTCACCGCCGGACTTCTTTTGTACGCCTGGGCCCGCCTCCGGGGCGCCCCACGCCCCACCCTTGCCCACTGGAAATCCGCGGGGGTCATCGGGTTGTTTCTCCTCGTGCTCTCTAATGGCGGGGTTTGCTGGGCTGAACAGAAGGTCGCCTCGGGCGTGGCCTCGCTCCTGGTGGCGACGGTCCCCCTTTGGATGGCCATCCTTCAATGGTCCTGGAAGGGTGAAGCTAAACCCGGCGGGAAAGCCTGGTTGGGAATCGGCTTGGGATTGGCCGGGTTGGCTGTTTTGGTTTTCTCGCGGGGCGGGGTTGGAGCCGGGGCGGTGGACC
This sequence comes from bacterium, assembly GCA_035524855.1. Taxonomy (GTDB): domain Bacteria; phylum Oederibacteriota; class Muellerivitia; order Muellerivitales; family Muellerivitaceae; genus DATKOC01. Next base: position 1,347 of record DATKOC010000207.1, on the reverse strand, counting down.
CCTGGAACGCCCTTCTTTTGGCGGGCGCCTCCCTTTGCTGGTCGGTCGGCTCCCTTTACGCCTGCTCCGCGGTCCTGCCCGACTCGGCCTTTTTGGCCACCTCCATGGAGATGTTGGCCGGCGGGGCGATGCAGTGGGGCGTGGGGCTCCTTTTAGGGGAGGCCTCCCGGTTCCACCCCGCTGCCGTCACAACCCAATCCCTTCAATCCCTTGTTTACCTGACTTTGGTCGGATCCCTGCTCGGGTTCACTTCCTTCATTTGGGTCCTTCAGAAATCCAACCCCACCCTGGCCTCCACTTACGCCTTCGTGAATCCCGTGATCGCGGTGTTCCTGGGCTGTTTTTGGGGAGGGGAAACCCTGTCCGGGCCGGTTTTCCTGGCGGCCAGCCTCATCGTGGCGGCGGTGACCTTGATCATCCTTTCGTCCGGCCCGGGAAAGGGCCGCGCCGCCTCCCGGAGTTGAGAATTTTGTCCCAAAGGACGTGAATCCGATTAAGCTAATTTTCCCGGAAAGGGGAGGATTCTAAATCCCCACCACCGCAAAAGGGCCCATGGAAGAAAAACCCCTCAAGATCGCGATCGTCGGAACAGGCGTGGCGGGGTTGACCGCCGCCTATATCCTCCAGCGCAAGCACAACATCACCCTTTTTGAGAAGACCGCGCAGGTCGGCGGCCACACCAACACGATCGTCATCCCCAGCGGCCCGGAAAAATGGACCCCCGTGGACGCGGGGTTCACCTACCTGAACGACCTCAACTACCCGCTCTTCCGCCGCCTCCTGGAAAAACTCCAAGTACCCACGCGCCCCAGCCGCCTGAGCTTCGCCTTTTGGGACGAGAAGAGCGGGTTCCATTACGCCCTCACGGGCTTGAACGGCGTCTTCGCCCAACGGTCCAATCTTTGGAACGGTGCCTTCCTCCGGATGCTTCAGGAAATTTCCCGGTTCAAAAGCCGGGCCGCCAAGGATTTGTTCACGGGGGCCCTCGGGGATAGGACCCTTGGCGACTACCTGTCGGACGGCAATTACTCCAAAACTTTCATCGAGGATTACCTGCTTCCCCTGGGCTCAGCCATCTGGACCCTTTCCGTCCGGGACGTAAGGGAGATTCCCGCGCAGGCCCTCATCGGACGGATGGAAACCAACGGCCTCCTGGGGGGTGGGCACAAGATCCACTGGCTCACCGTGGCGGATGGAAGCCACAACTACGTGCGGGCCCTTATCAAGGCCATCGCGGGCAGGATCCGGGTGAAGGAAGGTGTCGAGGAATTGGTCCGCAAGGGGGAGCAAGTCCAACTGCGCCTCCAGGGGGGGAAGGAAGAATCCTTCGACAAGGTGGTGCTGGCC
>DATKOC010000206.1:0-22757 GCA_035524855.1 bacterium | reverse complement strand
CACGGGCAAGACACGGTTGAGGAAAAACTTTCCCTCTCGGACCGGTTCGGGTTGGTGGTTTCCTTCTACACCCCCAACCAGGAAACCTACCTGAGGATGGTGGAAAGCTGGGCGAGGTTCGAGGGAATCAAGATCCCCTTGAAGGAACTCCATTCGGAAGCCTTGAAGTGGGAGAAGGCCAATAACATCCGCTCGGGCAGGACCGCCCGGCAATTTATTAATGATCTCAAAGGGAAAACCTGATGCCGGTGGACCTGGCCGTATTCAAGGACGCGGCCCCTTACCGGGGTTTCAAGGCGGAGGACTGGAATATCCTCTCCGCCAGCATGAAGGAGAAATCCGTTTCGGCGGGTGGATATGTTTTCAAGGAAGGCGATCCGGGAGACGGCTTTTATTTCATCCGATCCGGTAAAGTCAAGATCAGCAAACAAGTCGTTCCGGAAGGAAAGAAATCGGCCCAGGAACACCTCCTGACCGTCCTGACGGCGGGGAGCCTGTTCGGCGAGATGGCCCTCGTGGATGGGGCGCCCCGCTCGGCGGACGCCATCGCGGAGGAGGATTCGGTCCTCTATTACATGCCCCAGGCCGCTTACGAAAAAATGGAAAAAGACAATCCCTCCACCGCCCTGCGCATCCAGGACCTGCTGGTCGTCACCCTTTGCTCCCGCATCCGGGCGGTCAACCGCAGTTTCGAGATCATCCGGTTCTGGTGCACATGAAGAGCAGTCCACGGTCCGCAGTCGACAGTTGGCGGCAAACCCGAAAACAAAAAATGTCTTTCGCGTTGGCGTTATTTTTACTGGCAAACTCGCAGGCCTGGGGTGAAACCAAACCGTCTCGGATGGCCCTCCCAGGCCTGCTTTTTTGCCATCGCGATAAAAATATCCTATCGCGGATAAATTCGAAGGGGAAAGCGGACTGGGATTATGAGGCCGACGGCCCCTTGGTGGATGTCCAGCCCCAACCCTCGGGCCAATACCTTGTCACCGGGGGGCCCCAAAAGGTTTTCCTGCTCCAAAGGGTTTGGAGGGGATTCCAAGTTCCATGGGGCTGGGAAAAGTTGGAAGGGGTCTCCATCCGTTGCGTGGTGGGAAGCAATTGGGACGACACGGGGAATCCCACCCTGGTCCTGGCGGCCGACGCCAAGAACTCCAGGGTTTTCTTGGCGGACGCGAAATCCAGGGATCCCAAAATCCGTTGGGAATTCAAGCTTCCCTCGCCTCCCCTTGTAGTCCGGGTTTGCCCCGACAGCAACAATTTCCTGGTCCTCCTCGAAAACTCGACGGTCGAGGAAATCCAATACCAAGAGGACAAGGTTGTCTGGTCCATGGGAAAAGAAGACGGTTTAGTGGATGTCCGGGACGCAATCAGGGGACCCTGGGGGCATACTTTTGTGGCCGAGGGCAAAGAGGGGTTGATTCTCTGTTTTGACCCCGGAAAGAAACTCGTTTGGAAGACCCACCTGCCCTTCGCGCCGAGCCCCGCTTTCCAGGAAATCACGCTTACCACCTATAAGAAAAAGAAAAAGAGGACGCTCATGGCCGCCGTCCATTGGGGGGAAGGACCCGCCCGAAACGTACTTTACTTATTAAACGCCGAGACCGGCAAGGTCATGGGCTGGAGCGACAAGCCGCAAAAGGGTTCCTATCCCGATTTCCGGAAAGCTGTTCCTGACCTCGCCCCCTACGGGCATCCGTAAAAGTTGATTTTGAATGATGAATGAGGGATGAAAAGGTCTGTTTTTCTTTAAAGTCGCCGCATTGAAATCCACGGCTTCCAGCCGTGGTTGAAAGGCATCCCAGCCGAAGGCTGGGCGGGCGAAGCCTGGACTTCGTGTCGCCAAGGGCTTTACCTGTGGGTAGCCGCCCACTGGGCCTAAACCCAAAAGGGGATTATTTGTACCCAAAGCAATTAATTCAAAAAATCGCCCAATGCGGAAAAGTGGCCGTGTTGACGGGCGCGGGGATTTCGGCCGAATCGGGCATTTCCACCTTTCGCGGAACGGGCGGACAATGGGAAAAAGTGGATTCCATGAAACTCGCGACCCTGGACGCCTTTCAGCGGGATCCGAAATTCGTTTGGGAATGGTATGAAACCCGGCGGCGACAAGTGGCCGGCGCCGACCCCAACCGGGGCCATGAGGTCATTGCCTGGATGGAATCCTACTTCCCGCAGGTGACGCTCATCACCCAAAACGTGGACCGCCTGCACCACAAGGCGGGAAGCCGCCGTCCCCTGGAACTGCATGGCAGCCTCTGGATGGTCCGATGCGTGAATAATTGTGGTGAGTGGGAGGAACGCCACGAACTCGTGAATCTTCCGCCCAAGTGCCCCCATTGTGGGGCGCTCCTGCGGCCGGGGGTCGTCTGGTTCGGTGAGGAACTTCCAACCGAGACCTGGCTGGAGGCCGAAAAGGCCGCCCGGGAATGCGACGTTTTTTTCCTGATTGGGACTTCCGCCCTTGTTTATCCGGCGGCGGGGTTGGTGGAAGGGCCCCTCCGCGCCGGGAAGTTGGTTATTGAAATCAACCCGGAAGAGACGCCCTTTTCCCCCTTGGCCATGCTTTCCGTCCGTTCCAAGGCGGGGGGAGCGTTGGAAAGTTTAAGGGATCAACTGTCAAAGTTAGAATAAAATGGTTCCGGTTAACGACGCGATTCTTTTTCCATAACTAAGGGAAATGTTCCTATGAAGCTTCAACATTTTCAAATCGGCTTGATCCTCATCATCCTGGCGATGCCCGGCATCACTCGATCTAATGAAACGGCCCCCTTTTCTGGGAAGGCGAGCTTTGAAGAAGGCGGGTTTCAATATCCTGGAACCGGAGTGATTTCCTATCAGTATTCCCGATTGTTAATCGAGGGCCAGCCAGATCTCCTGCAGGATTTTTCCCTCGGTTTCGCGGGGGAAGCCAGGTGGCAGGCCTCCGGCTCCCCGGTTCAGCCCGGTTGGCCCCTTTTTCCCTTGGAAAACGCTGTGAAACTCGAAACCGACAATCTTTCCACTTATGACGGCGGGGACCTTTATTCCCTCCGCCTCAGCCGGGCCTTCCTTCACTTCACCACGGGCCGGATGGAAGTCACCGCAGGACTTGCCAAACCCGCCTGGGGCTCCTCTTTTTTTTACAGCCCAACAGACTACTTTTTCCCCTTGAATCCCCTGGCATGGGAAAGGGACCAACCCCTCGGGAGCGAGGGTGCGGACGCCATGTTATTTCTCTTTGACGACTTAAGCTTGGAAGGGGCCACCCGGTGGCTCCAAGGCGGGCAAGAAGAAGGGGTTGTCAGGTTGGTAGACAAGGGCATCGGCATCACCGTCACCCCCAGCCTGGCCTGGATGAACGGCCGAAGCGGGGCTGGCCTTGAACTGGTTGGGACCTTTCCCACCCTCCAAGTCCGCGTCGAGGGGGTGGATTGGATCTACCCCGATGGCCACGCCTTGGCAAACTGGACGATAGGCCTCTCCACTTCCCATGAGGATGTCAAATATACCGCGGAAGTTTTGAGGGACGGAACGGGTGAAATCCTGGGCGCTTATTCCACCGAAGCGTCGCAAGCCACTTATGTTTTTATCTCGACGGAAGGTTCTTTTTTTGGAAAATGGAGGGCCGCCCCAGCCCTCGTGGCGCCGCTGGAAGGCGGACCCATCCTCTTCTGGCCCAGGGTGGAATACCAACTAGAAGCGGGTTGGGTGGTGGGCTTTCAGGCCCAATGCCTCTTGGGAAATTGGAGTGGCCCGTTGGCCTTGGCGCCTGGACGGTGCGGCTTGTCACTGGAATATACTTTTTAAGGATCAGGCTTGAAACGACCCATCTCCGCTAAACAGTTCAAAAAAACCGTTCTCACTCCCCGCAGGCCCGAGGGATTCCCGGAGAATCTCATTCTTATCGGGATGTTCGGAAGCGGTAAAAGCACGATCGGGCGGATGTTGGCGAATAAACTGCGCTACCACTTCGTGGACGTGGACCACCTGATCGAGTCCAAGTACAAGATGCCCCTGCAAAGGGTCCTCGACAAACTAGGAATGAAAAGGTTCATGGAGATGGAGGACCAAACCATCCAGGCCCTCCACTACCGGCATTGCGTGATTTCCCCGGGAGGAAGCGCGGTTTATTATCCCAAATCCATGAAGCACTTGTTGGACCTGGGACCCCGGATTTTCCTGAAGGTTTCCCTCCCCGAGCTCAAAAAACGCATGCCCGACTGGTCCAACCGGGGGGTCGTTTGCCGGGGCGGCGACACCCTGGCGGCGCTCTTCCGGGAAAGGGCGCCCCTCTTCAAGCGTTATTCGGACCTGACGGTGGAGACCGCCGGCCGGAACGCGGGCTCCATTACCTCGAAGATCCTCAAGAGCCTGGCGGAAAACCCGAAGTTCCTGAAACCGTGAGAATTTCTTCGCCCCCTTGCCCAGGCCATCCTGGCCTATAATCAAGGCGACTTTAAACCATCCAAACGAGGATTCTCATGAAAGTCGCGGTCATCGGGTCGGGTAACATGGGAACCGCCCTGGCCCATCTCCTGGCGGACAACGGCCATACGGTCAGCTGTTGGGATCACATGCCCGATGTGGTTGAAGATATCCGCAAGAACCACCAGAACAGCCGCTTCCTCCCGGGAATTACGCTGCCCACCAGCGTGACAGCCGACCTATTGCTGAACCACGTGGTGCGGGAAGCCCAGATGATCTTCATCGGCGTGCCTTCCCTTTATTTCCGTCAGGTCGTGAAGGAATTCTCCCCCTTTTCCGTGCCCCAGGCCGTCGTGGTGGGGACCTCCAAGGGGCTCGAGGCCTCGACGCACAAACGCATGAGCCAGGTCTATGCCGAGGCGGCCCTGCATAATCCCGACCATTATGTGGCTTTGTCGGGCCCCTCCATCGCCAACGAATTCGCCCGCAAGCGGCCCACCGCCGTCGTGCTTGCCTGCCCAAGCCACGGCCCCTTGCACAAGGCCGCGGGGGCCTTGGCTAACCCCTATTTCCGGGTGGAAACCTCGGGTGACATGGTAGGGGTGGAGGTCGGCGGGGTCTTGAAGAACATCTATGCCATTGGGTTCGGGCTCCTGGACGGGCTCAACCACGGATCACCCAACCTGAAAGCGGCTTTCGTGACTATGGCCCTGAAAGAGATGAAGGAGATGGCGGTCACCATGGGCGCACAGGAGAAGACCCTTGATGGTTTGGCCGGGCTTGGCGACCTGGTGACCACTGGATTCTCGGCGGACTCCCATAACCGCCAACTGGGGGAGTGCCTGGCCCAGGGGATGGAATACGACAAGGCGATTTCCCAATTGGGTGGGGTCGTACCGGAAGGCGTGCGGGCCGTGGCTATGGTCCTGGAAACGGTGGGCTCCACCGTGGAAACCCCGCTGGCACACCTCATCCAAACGTCCATCCAGCAGCCCGCGGCGCGGGCCAAGTTCGTGGATGAAGTGTGGAAAATCGTCTCTTAACAGCAGTTATTGGTTCGTAGTCCGCGGTTTTTGGAAATTTTCGGTAAAACCGAAAATTGACATGGACTTCGACATTCGAACGGATTTATCGAGGTTGAACCTTTGGGCCTAGAGTTTGTTTCTCATTATCCCGAGTGGCACCATGTCCTCTTCACGGTCAAGGACGCGGACGATTCCATCCGTTTTTACAGCGATTACCTGGGGATGGCGGCGGTTTTGGACCAAAGGGACGCCGACGGAAAACGATGGGTATGGCTGCGATTCACCGAAAACCCCTATGCCCCCCTTTTCGTCCTGGTGGAGGATACCCAGTCTAAAAAAGCCTTCCCTAGCACCTCAGGCTTGCGCGCCTTCTCGTTCCGCATGTCGGACCTCAAGCCGGTGGAGGAATTGAGCGCCAAGGCGAAGGAGGAGAACTGCCTGGTGGAAGCCGCCCAATATGGGGGGCACATGCGGGGTTACTATTGCGTCGTTTCGGACCCGGAAGGCAACTTGCTGGAATTTTCCTACGTGATTTCGCCCAAGCCGGCCGGCGCCCAATAATCCCACCCTAAAACAAAAAAAGCCGGGCTCCCGTGGGGCCCGGCTTTTTTTGTTTTAAAGCCTCTCGGGCAAGTGGAGGCATTTTATTGGTACGGTCCGTTACGGCCTCACGAGAGCTAGAGTATTTTCAATCCGGTTAATTCCGGCGGTTGGAGAGGATGCGCAGGATGGCCAGGAACAGGTTGATGAAGTCCAGGTAAAGCGAAAGGGCCGCGCTGACGTACTCATCGCTCTCGTGGGCCCGCATGACGCGGGAGGTGTCGAAGAGGATGAAAAGCGAGAAGAGCACCGAGGAGATCCAAGCCAAGGCCAGGTTGGCGGCCTCGCTGTGAACGAACATCAGCACCAGGCCGACGCCGATAACGGCGAAGAGTCCGACGGTGATGAAGCCTCCCAGAAAGGAAAAGTCTTTTTTCGTGACGAAGGTGTAGAGCGTCAGCCCGATGAAAATAGAGCCGGTGATGAGGGCGGCCTCGTATACCACGTTGAAGGAACCGCCGGCGCTCATGGCGGCCGTCAGCAAGGCGGGGGTGAGGAAGACGCCGCTGACGAAGGTGAAAGCCAGCAAGGCCAAGACATTGACGCCGGGGGTCTTCCGCAAGGCCATGCAGGCGAAGAAAACCCCAAAATAAATGATCAAGCCGATCCAGACATGGGAAAGGACGGCCATGGCGAAGTCCCGGTTGGAAAGGGTCACGAAAGCCCCGGCGAAGGCCGTGAAAAGGCCGAGCAAAAAGAGCGAGTAAACTTTTTGGATAAAGGAAAGCTGAGTGGCCGAGTCCTCGGTCACCACGCTGGATGGGATCGGCGGGTCCTGGGTTAAAAGTCCCATGAAGTTCCTCCTGAAGGGCTGATGGAATGGCATTATATTGGGAATCCGCGGTTGAAATGTCAATTCTTCCCCCGTTTAAAACCGAGGAAGAGGCTGTTCGGACCTCCGGAACGCCCGGGGCCTTTTTCCTGTGTTAAAATGCCGCCGTTTGAAACCGAGGAGCCCTTTTTGACCTTCAACTTCCCCCAAACTTTCCGGAAGAACCTCTGGGTTTTTTCCCCCTCCGAACTGCTCACCACGTTCCTTTCCGGGATCTTTTTCCTCCTGGCCATGGGGGCCTGCTTCGCGGAGAGGCCCGGGTCGGGAAGCGCCTTCCGCCTGGCCGCCCTCTTCAGCCTGATCTGGCTCTCCTGGATGTATTTCGTGGCCGTGCGGCGGCCGCCCCCCTTTGGCTGGCTGGGGCTCCTGAGGGGCATGGGACCCTGGTTCGGCCTGGTCCTTTGCTACAGCCTGATGAAACCCCTCGTTCCGGTCCTGCACCCCCAGCTCTTCGACGCCGACCTGCGCAGCGCCGACTACCGCCTTTGGGGAAGGGGTCCCTCGGTTTGGCAGCAGGGCCTGATGGGCCACCCGCACTTGACCGACCTTTTCAGCCTCTTCTATTTGGGTCTCTTTGCCTGGCTGGTGGGACTCCTGGCCTATCACAGCTACCTCCGGCGCGCGCTTTACCAGAGGTTCATGTTGGGATTGATCCTTCTTTATATCGGGGGTTTCATGGGTTACCTGCTTTACCCGGCCATCGGCCCCCGGTTTGCCTACCCGCAGGAATGGACTTGGCTCCAAGGTGGAGTCATTTTCCAAATTAGCAGTGTTTTGATCACCCAATTGGGGGCCCAGTTCGACGTTTTTCCCAGCCTTCATGGGGCGATCTCGGCTTATCTCCTCTTTTGGCAAATGAACCACGACCCACGAAACCTGATCTGGGGTGTCCCCCTCACCGTGGGAATTTGGCTTTCCACGCTCCTGCTGGGCTTCCATTATTTTCCCGACCTCATCAGCGGCATCCTACTGGCGGCGGTTAGCGCGGGACTGGCGCCAGGGTTGGAGATCCTGGCGGGAGCCCTCCGTCGGGCCCTCCACCCGCCCCGGGTATGGCTCCTGAACTTGACCGAAGGGCATGGAAATTATTATGGGAAATTAGCGGGCCGCTTAAGCGACCTCCTGCCGTTGGGCGCGGAAACCTCGCCCGGCCTCATCTGCGGGGGAATGAGCCGTGGGCGGGGCGAGGAACCCCTGCGCCAAGCCTTGCGGGACATTGGACAAGGGCCCTTTTGGCTGAGGCCCTCGGAGGTTTCCGGCTCCAAAAGGAGCACTTTATTGGCCCTGAAGCCCCTTTCGCTCGAGCAAGTCGTCAGAACCGTATTCACCCCGGGCAAGGAGCGCTTTTTCATCGTTCAAAAGGCCCTCAAGGTGTCGGCGGTAGGGGTCTGCCGAAGCTTTCCGCCCCGGGGGTTTCAATTAACGGACGTGGAAATCCAAGTGACTTCCTTGCCCGGGGGAGATGAGCTGATCCTTCGGCTCACCCCCGATAAGACGCTTTTCAAAGGCTGGCTGGACACGCCGTGGAATTATTTCCCGAAGGATTTTCCACTGCGGGGTTTCGAACTGTTCGATATCACCACCCTGACGCGCCGGTTGGCGGCGCGCTGGAAACAGTTTACCGAGGTGGAATGGATCCTTTCCGAGGGGAAGGTTTACGTGCTGGATGGACGAGTGGTTAAATCGAGGGAATCATGAACTTCAAAATATTTTTTTTTATCCTGGTGGCTTTAGCGGCAGGAGCTGGATGCGTGGATATCAACGACTCCCGGGTCCAGGTCCAGCGCCCTGGGGATTTGGAACAATATCAACGAAGCCTCTTGCCCGAGGATAAGTGCTCGCCCCACACGGTTCCACACCGGCTGATCCGGGCCCAAACGACGAATGGCTCCATTCTGACCCAAGCCGGGGCCCAATTTGTGAACAACCAACAGGATTTCGACAAATGGTGGCCGGTTATTTCACCGGAGGCGGGATGGCAGAACAATATGAGCGTTTCCTCGCTGACGGGTGAACCTGTCATCAATTGGGACCAGGAAACGGCTTATTTTGTTTTATGCCCGATTTCCAATAGCTGCCAAAAAATCAGCCCCGATACCAACGAGATGGATACGGACTGTTTTACTATCACGGTCCATCTGAGGGAATACCGAGAGACGCAAAATTGCCAGGCCCCGGTTTTTTACCCTGTTTTTGTCTATATTTACTCCAAGACCAACCTGCCGGTAAATGTTGTGGATTTTTATCCCACGCCAACTCCCACGGTTACCTTTACTCCCACCGCGACCTCCACGCCCAGGATCAGGCCGACTCCCACGCCCGAAAGCGAGGATGAATGAGGATCCAGGGGCGCCGATGGGGATTCATCTTGCTGTTCCTAGTCCTGCCAATGGCAAAAGTCCAGGCCGGGAATGAGATTCTCACCGTGCCTATCATCCTGGGGGATTATTACGCCTGGGCCTACACGGAAGCCATTGAGGACCACGCGGATATTTATGGTTGGAGCACCGCCGGAGTGGATGCCTTGGGATGGACGATCATCTTGACGACCCGGGACTATTCAGGCCTCTTTTTCGTGAACCTCGCGGGGGTGGCGAAAACAGGATATCCTATCGCCACGCTCCTCTGGGCTTCCGACGGGCCGACAAGGGAGAGGGCCTGGGTGGCCCTGGGAACCCACGCCGCCACGATGCTTTCCTTGGAACTACTGGGGCGGCCCGCCTTGAGCATCCAGTCGATGGGACCCCACCAGGATGGAGCGGGTGTGGAACTGGCCTGCCGGTTCTAAGTCCCGCCGGCCTCAATGCGCCTTGGCTTCCTCGCTTTTTAGGAAGGTGTGTATTCCGCACTCAGTCTTGTCCTTGCCGGCCCAACGCCCGGCGCGGGCGTCCTCGCCCAACCGGATGGGGCGTGTGCAGGTCTCCGGTGAACAACCGATGGAGAGGTAGCCTTTTTCCCAGAGCGGGTGGTAAGGCAAGCCGTGCTTTTGGGCGTAGTCCCAGAACATCTTGCTTGTCCAGTTGAGCAATGGATTGACCTTTACCAGCTTGCCCCGGTAATTTTCCACGAACTGGGCACTTTTTCGGGTGTCCGCCTGGTTGCGCCGGATGCCCGTGATCCAAGCCTGGTAGTCCCCCAGGGCTTTCTCAAAGGGGGCGATCTTGTTGAACGCGCAACAGGCGTCGGGGTCCCGTTCATATAACTTTCCGTTTTTCGCCAGGAATTCCTCGGTCGGCATCCCGGGTTTCAGCTCCCGAAGGTTCAACTTCAAGCGTTTCACGAGGTCGTCGCGGTGCGCCAGGGTTTCCTTGAAATGGAAACCGGTATTGGTGAACAGCACGGGAATAGATGGATGGATTTGGGTTACCAGGTGCAGCAACACGGCGCTTTCCGCCCCGAAGGAAGTGGACATGGCCAAGCCAGGGCCGAATTCTCCCACGGCCCACCGCACGATTTCCTCGGCGGGTTTATCCTCGAACTCCCGGTTCAATTTCTCGTAATCGTAGGTTTTCATCCGTTTTCCATTTCCCGGCTGCCAAGGCCCCAGGCTATGCCCGGGGACTGGCTGTGTACAGGGCAACTCGGTCCAAGCACCCTGGCGTCAACGAAGGTATTGCGCGTATTTGATCCGTTAATGTTTCGAGCAGGAACGGGAGAGCCCTTCCTTGACGCCGCCATCATACGATTATCAGCCATTGAAATCCAAGGGGACCGGAAACTATTGCGTTGACGGAGATTGCTCCCCGTGGCAATCTTTCCTCTCGCAAAACCAATTTTCAATGAGGCCTCGATGAGAATCCCGAAGCTTCTCCCGGCGTTGTTTTTATCCTGCGCAATGCCCCTTTTTGCAGGAGTTAACTTGAAAGGCGCGGGCTCCACTTTACCCGCCCCCCTATTCCTCCAGTGGATGTCCGAGTACCAAAAAGACCATCCTGAACTGAAACTCAAATACGAGGTGAAAAACCCCACCGACGCCATTAACCAATGGATGAGCCGGGGCTGTGAGTTCGCGGTGACCGACACCCCTTTGACGGACGTGGAGGAACGGAAAATCGTGGGAAAGCCGACCCTCCGCCTACCCGTCGCCATCGACGCGGTGGTGGTTACTTATAACCTGCCTGGCGTACCCAGCGGAATCAAGCTTTCGCCCGCCGTCCTGTCTAGAATCTTCATGGGTACGATCAAGAGGTGGAACAACATCGAGATCACTGAACCGAACCCGGGGATTTCCTTCCCCAACATGGAGATCCAAGTGGCTCACCGGGGCGACGAAAGTTCCCTGCATGACCTTTTTCCCAGCTGCCTGGCCAAGTGGGATTCGGATTGGACCTTGAACCGGGAGAAAGAAAAGAACCTCCATTGGTCCCCGGGGCAAAACCTCAAGGGGAACGAAAAGGTGATGGAGCGCCTCCGCAAGTGGCCCGGGACCATCGCGGCGGTGGATTATCCTTACGCGATCAGCCACCATATGCCGGCGGCCGAGGTCCGGAACGCGACGGGGCATTACGTGGCGCCCACGGCGGACTCCCTCCAAGCCGCGGCCTCGGATATCACCTACTTGCCGGAGGACTGCGATGTCCTGCTCAGCCGGTCCCGATCGCCAGGAGCCTATCCCTTAAGCACCTTCGCCTGGGCGCTCCTCTACCGGGATCTTTACCGGGCCACCCATGACCACGCCAAAGGTAAGGCCTTGGTGGATTTCCTTGGGTGGGTCCTGGCCGGCGGCCAGAAAGGCGCGGGCGATATTTCTTATGTCCCGCTTCCGGAAAATTTCCGCCAACAGTTAATGGAAAAGGTTCGGGGCGTAAAATTTTAAATTTCGTGTTTAGTCCGAGACTACTTGGCCATGAACCATTGGGGTTTCCCTTAACCGCCCCATCCCGGCTCCAAAGAAGCTTTCATACGGTTGACTAAGCCTTGTAACTCCCGTTTCATTTCCGACTTCCGCAGCTTGATTTTCTGGCCGTGGCCCGGAAGCACCCACTCGAAATCAGACCTCAGCAGCCTCTCCATGGACTCCGCCTGCTTGCGCCAGGAATACCAGGCCACGTTTTGGGAGGCGCCCAGCTGGCGGCGTTTGCGACGCCACCAAAGGTGGTCCCCTGTGAAGAGGAACTTGTCCCGGTAAAGAAGCACACTGTGGCCTTCGGTATGGCCGGGGGTGGGAATGATCCGGAAACCGGGCACTAACTCCAGGGGATCCGTTCCTGAAAAGACGATTTCCGCTCCCGGCTGGGCTTCCTTATCCTCCTCGTGAATGATGCGTTGGGCCCCAAATTTATCCGCGTATTTGGCGGCTTCCGCCACATCGTCCTGGTGGGTCAGGAAAATATATTTCAAGCCACCGGCTTTCTCGAATTGGCGCATTAGATGGGGGAGGTATTTGGGAGAATCCACCAGCCAATTGCCACTTGGATGACGTACGAAATAACTGTTTCCCCCGTAGGATTTTGGGGAATTAAAGCCACAGTAATAAACTTCCTCCTCGATGAGGAGGGGAAAGTCGTCCATCACTTGGCTGGAAGTGTTCGGGCGGAGCGTGCCGATGGAACCGGTGGGACAGGCCAATAGGGCTTGGGTGGCCGCGCGAATCTCGCCTGGGGTGCGGGGCTGGGATTTGACAAAGGAGGTGTCCCCGGTATCCTCGAAAATATCCGGTGCTAATTGGCGGCAGGTATCGCAGTCGATGCAGGTGGAGTCCACGAAAAACTCCCCTTCCACGTTTTCAGCGACCCTTTTTTTAAGATCGGCCATGCTAAAGTCCTCGGCGAATTAACGCTAAAGTGGTTTAAGCGCCAAACCAAAGGTGTTTTCAACAGTTTGGGAAAGACCCCAAGAAAATGCAAGCCGTCCACCCCCTGGCCCAGTAAAATAAGGCCCTTCCGATTTAAGTCCTGGAGGTTCGAATGGCCGCCCCGATCCTTTTGGAAAATCCCCTGCGACAAGGTTTGTTCGCCGATCGGGTTCCCGCGCCCTGTTGCCTGGTCATTTACGGGGCTTCCGGCGACCTGACCCATCGTAAGCTGGTGCCGGCCCTCTTTGACCTCTATGAGAAGCACCTCCTGCCCACTTCCTTCAGCCTCATCGGCATCTCTCGCTCGAAAATCTCCGACGAGGATTTTAAGAAGGGCCTGAAGGAATCCCTCAAACAAAGCGAGCCGCAGTTGTCGGACTCCCTTTGGGACAGTTTCTCCCAGAACTTCCATTACATGGCCGGCGGTTACGATGACTTCAAGGCCTACCAGGCCCTATCCCAAAGGCTGGACCAGGCCGACCAGGAAAACGGCACGGCGGGGAACCGTATTTTCTACCTCTCCACGCCCCCCAACGTTTTCGAGGCCATCATCTCCAACCTGGGAGCGGCCGGTTTGGCCCGCGAGGAGAAGGGTTTCGCTCGGGTCGTCATCGAGAAACCTTTTGGGCACGACCTGGAATCGGCCGAGGAACTCAACCGTAAGGTCAAGGAAGTCTTCAAGGAAAAGCAGATCTACCGCATCGACCATTACCTCGGCAAGGAAACGGTGCAGAATCTCCTCGTCATGCGCTTCGCCAACTCCATCTTCGAGCCCATCTGGGATCGGCGCTACGTGGACCACATCCAGATCACCGCCTCGGAGGACCTGGGCGTGGGTGGCCGGGCGGGCTACTACGAGACCTCGGGCGTACTCCGTGACATGTTCCAGAACCACCTCTTCCAGGTGATGAGCCTGGTGGCCATGGAGCCCCCGGTGGCCTTTGAGGCCAACGCCATCCGGGACGAGAAGCTCAAGATCCTCAAGTCCATCCGGCCTTTCGATGAGAACACGGTTTACCAATGGGCGGTTCGGGGCCAGTATGGTCCGGGTTTCCTGGCGGGGGAGAAGGTCCCCGGATACCGGCAGGAGCCGGGGGTCGCCCCCCAATCCATCACCCCCACCTACGCGGCGCTCAAGATTTTCCTCGACACTTGGCGCTGGCACGGGGTGCCTTTCCTGCTGCGCTCGGGGAAACGCCTGCCGAAACGCACGACGGAGGTGGCCATCCAATTCAAGGAACCACCCAATCTGCTTTTCAAAAACAACATGTCGGACCTCTCGCCCAACGTCATGGTCATCCGCATCCAGCCGGATGAGGGCATCACGCTCAAATTCGAGACCAAAGTTCCCGGCATGACCATGGAGGCCCGCACGGTCAATATGGATTTCCGCTATGGCACCAGTTTCGGGGAGGCGACGTCGGAGGCCTATGAGCGCCTGCTCCTGGATTGCATGCTGGGGGACGCCACCCTTTTCATCCGCGGGGACGAGGTGGAAGCGGCCTGGGGGGCGCTGATGCCCGTCATCCGCCACTGGGAGACGACCCAGCCGGAGAAACACTTTCCCAATTACGAGGCCGGAACTTGGGGTCCCGCCGAGGCGGACAATCTGTTGGAAAAGCCGTGGCGCAAGTGGCGGCGGCTCTGAAGGCAGTCGACGTTCCACAGTCGACGGTAAGGGCATCGACGCGATTACCGGTTTTGCTGTCGACCGTGAGCTGTCGACTGTCAACTGACGTTCGAGGTGTAAAATGACCTTAACCGCTCAACAGATTGAGAAGGACCTGGCGGAACTCTGGAAAGACGACAACGGCGCCGGGTCCCGCAAGATGGGCCTCCAAAGGGTTTATACCACCAACCTGGTGGCCTACGCTCCCGATCATGCGGAGGGCTACCGGGTCGAGCAAATCCTCAATGACCTGGCCGAGAAACACCCTGGCCGTTACATCCTCATCCGTCCCGCCGCCGACCCGACCGAACCCCCCCTGCGGTATTACGTCCTGGGCCACTGCTTTTTCGGGAGTGGGCGGGAAAAAAGGGTC
This sequence comes from bacterium, assembly GCA_035524855.1. Taxonomy (GTDB): domain Bacteria; phylum Oederibacteriota; class Muellerivitia; order Muellerivitales; family Muellerivitaceae; genus DATKOC01. The sequence goes on along the minus strand of DATKOC010000206.1, from coordinate 8,060 downwards.
TGTTGTGACATCATCAAGATGGTGGCCCAAAAGGAAGTCATCGAAAACCTCTACGGCTTCACCTTTTCCCTCCTCTTGCCGGACCTGCCGGTGGAATTCTGGTGGCCCGGTGACCTCCCTTACCAGAACGTTTTCTTCGACAAGATGGCCGAGCAAGCCGGCCGAGTCTGGGTGGATTCCTCTAAGTTCAAGGAGCCCACCAAGTCACTGTCCCGGCTCGCGTCCTTCTGGCACAGCCGTTATCCCCATACCCTCCTGGGCGATTTGAACTGGCTCCGCATCCAGCGGTGGCGGGCCCTCATCGCTGAGATCTTTGACGGAGCTTGGTCCAGCTACTTGAGGGAAATCAAGAAAGTCACCATCGAGTATGGGGAGGGTAACCAGCCCACCCGCAGTTTTTTCATGGCCTGTTGGATGGCCTCCCAGTTGGGTTGGAAATACAAGGGGGAGCGTTTCTCGGAATTCCCCCAAGAACTGACATTTGAGGGCGCCAAGGGTCCGGTGACCGTGTCCTTGAAGCCGGTCCCGGTCGCGGACAAGCGCGACCGCATTTTTGCGGTAGGGGTTTCCACCCAAGGTTCCCACGAAGGAATCTTCACGGTGATCCGAGACCAGGACCCGCATTGCGTGGTCGCCCATTCCGAGATCGACCACAAAACCGCTTTTTCACGTGTGATTTCCTTTGAACACCTGCACTCCAACCAACTCCTGGACTTAGGACTCAAGCACTTGGAACCGGACCCGGTCTGGGAAAAGACGCTTCGAATGGCGGGAACCCTGTTTGAGAAGCCGGATTTGCTCCCCGCCGATAACGCTTAAGCCTCGTTTAACCCTCCGAAGGGTTGTGGGGGGATTGGAACGCGGGAGGCTTCGAGGTTAAAATCTTATCGGCGGTTGTCGCCGCCAAACCACCGGAAGTTTGTGGGCAGAAGCCGGTGGGATTCACCCTTGCCCGCCGTCGAAGAGGTGTCCCATGAGCCCGCCCAAAAAGAAGTCCACCGCGGTTAAGACGAAAAAGGTTAAAACCGGCCCGAAAAGAAAAAGTTCAGTCAAAGCTGCGTCCTCAAGACCCCCAAGACCCAAGATCGCTACCTTCAGCCCCGAACTCCGGGTTTATCCCACGGCGTCCCTGCTTTATGAGGAAACGGCGCCCTTCGTTATGAAGGTCGCCCGGGAAGCCGCGGACGCGCGAGGGCGCTTCGTCTGGGCGCTTTCGGGCGGCACGACACCCAAGGGGCTTTTCCAACAGCTCGCCGAGGAACCCTATCTTTCCCTGATGCCCTGGGCCAAAACCTACGTCTTTTGGGTGGATGAGCGGCATGTGCCCTTGACCGACGAGTCGAGCAACTACCGTCTAGCGCAGGATTTTCTCCTCTCTAAAGCGCCCATCCCCAAAACCAATATCTTTCCCATGTCGGACGGCAGCCAGCCGGTGGATCGGGCCGCCTCCATCTATGAGATCAGGTTGGGAAAATTCTTTGGAACCGGGGCCTTGCCGCGCTTTGACCTGGCCTTGATGGGCATGGGGGAGGACGGCCACACCGCCAGCCTTTTCCCCGGGATGCCCCAGGTCAACGAGTTGGACAAGTGGGTGGTGGGCTATTTCGTGGATGAGGCGAAGAAAGAGAGGGTGTCGCTGACCTTTCCGGTCTTGAACGCGTCCCGGACGCTATTGGTGATGATGGAAGGTCAGAAAAAAGCGGAGAGGGTGAGGGATGTCCTGGAGGGCGCCAAGGACCCGCCCCGCTACCCGGTCCAATACCTGCGGCCCACCGACGGGGAACTCATCTTTGCGATGGACGCCGCGGCGGCTTCCCTGTTGAAAAAGTCCTAAATTTTCTCCCAGTCCGCTCTGTTTCCCGGGACCGCCCGGAAACACGGATGTGGTTGAATTTTTTTTGATTTTTTGAGGCTCTTCCAACGTGCCAGGTCCCGGAATTTAAGTTTTTTACGCAGATGTTCCCGCTCATATCCCAACTGGCCCCGGGCAACCGGAATGGTGGACACTTTTCCGGATGCGTTTTTTACTTTCCCGCGGTCAAAAGAAAAACCCCGGCGGTCCGCCTCGCTCCAAACTTCCAATAAGTACCTTCCAATGGCGGCTTTGGGTTTGGAATGGGACCAGAAGCGATCCAATTGGGGGTGGTTGCGGTAGCCCTTGGTTTTTCCGGCCAACACCTTTTGGGCCAAGAGGCCTTCCCGCCAGAGGGCGAGCAGGCCTTTGGTATCTAGGTATTTTGGATGGAGTGACCAGAGACGCATGAATCGAATACCTTAAAAGGCGGGCTAGGATTTGATCCGCTTTAAGGTGTTTTTATCCCGGTGCTTGAAGATGGATTTTTGACCTTTAATCCGGATGAAGGTGGTTTGGTCGTAGCTGAACTCGTTTTTACCCAAGACCATTGTTATCTCAAACGCCATGGTCCGAAATTCCTTATCCAAAAATGGGTTCGAGCAGATCCCATAAGTTTTGGAGCCGAAAGTTGCCTTCAGCTTGAATTTTTTGGCGCCCGGGGCCGCCTTCCCTCCCGCCAGGGTAGTCATGCCGCGGGGAATGACGAGGCCTTTCATGACCTGTTTGGTTTTGGGGTCCCAAAGCCAGTAGCCCACCTCGTCGTGAAAGGGATTCTTTTCCCTCAGCCGGAAGGCCTGGGTGAAATACCTTAGCCCGAAAAGCTTTTGCTCGTGATTCTCCACGGGCAAGATGGGCTCGAGTCTCATCCTTTCCCGGTACTTGTTCTTCTCCGTGCCCCGGTCGTCCGAGGGGGCGGTGTCATCCCCCTTGACTCCCTCCCAGGTTCCAACCAGCGCCCGCAAGGGCCCGAAATCTTTCAGGGTATTTTTATCCATAACAGATCCTTTCTTTAATTCAGCGAACCGGGGGTATTTACCAGCGCCATCCACCCAAATAGTAAATCAAAAACATTCCCTGGAATATGACGATAAAAAGGAGCACAACCTGCGCGACAGAGGTAAGACCCCGGCGCCAAAGGATGGCGACGCTGGCCAGAACCAAAAGCCACTCCAAAGGCGCGACGATTCCCGCGTGGCGCTGGGGGTTCCAGTAGGAAATAGGGCTGAAGTAGCGGAAGTTACTGAAGGGAAGGAAGTGCCGGTGGGCGTAGTCGGAATGGACGGGAAAGTCCTCCAAGGAATGGAGAAACATACTGAGGAAAAAAGCGGTGGCGCCCTTGGATTTCAAGGCAAAGCATAAGAGGGCGCCCGCTAAGGCCAGCGGGATGGAATGGCCCCAATCCACCCATAGCTGGCGGAAGTGGTTTTCGTTCAGGTAGCCGGGGGTGACACGGATGTGGCTGTGGTTCAACAGGTAAAAGGCGAAATAGAGGAACATGGGGATGTCGGGAAGGATGGCGCCGACAATGATGGGCCAGTAATGGGTCGGCTTTTCCTTGCGGCCTAAGATGGCGCAATTCACGATGGCGTGGGTGGTGGTGATCATGGGGTTATTCTAGTGACACGGTATAAAAAAAGGCCACGGACAAAACCCGTGGCCTTTCAGGTTCCGGAATCACAAATTGAACTTGCCGCCGATTCGAAAGGAGCCGTAGAGCACGTCTTCCCCACCTTTGTTGTCGCCGCTGAAGACAATGATGCCATCGGGTTCCACTAGGAGGGAAGCGTAGTCACTTAAGACGAATTCCAGGCCCAAGCCAATGCGTCCAGTGAGGTAGCTGTCGGAAGAACCGGGATTCGTCATGGCGGTCCCTGAGGTGGTAATGGTCATGTCATCCTGAGTGAGAAGGCCCAAGCCCAACCCGCCAATGGCGTAAGGAATCACCGGGTTATTCTCGGGAATCAGCCGCAGGCGGCCGTTTCCAAGGAAAGTCCAGTAGCGGGAAGCTCCTCCCGTGATCGAGGAACCCGTGAAAAAGGAACTGGCGGAATTAAGCGGGAAATTATCCATGTTCGCGTCCAGCACGACCTGGAAGTTCTTGGTGATGCCAATCCCCACCCCCAGCCCCAGGTTGTAACCCGGGTTCTGGCGTGAGGTAAATCCAGCCGGGCTCATGGGGAGCGAGCCGCCCAGGTTGACCTGGATGAAGTTTTGCTTTTTCACCTCGGCGGCGGAGGCCTCGGAAACCCCGCTGACCGTGTGCTCGCCGGGAGCCAGCGGCATCTCCGCCTGTTTCAAGTGGTCCGCCATGAACTTCCGGAGTTCGTCATTGTCCCTGTGGATCTTCAAGCTCTTATTGGCGGCCTCCAGCGCGCTATCCCTTTTTCCCTGTTTGTAATAGGAATAGGACATCATTTGGTAGGCTTCCCAATAATTCGGCTCGATGGAAACGGCCTCCTGGAAGGAAACGATGGCTTGGTCGTAAAGGTATTGGTCGTAGTACTTCTTGCCCGCGTTGAAGTTGTCGTCCGCGGAGGTGGCCCAGGCGAGGGAAGCCATTCCCCAGCACAGCACTAATCCGCCGAGAATGTGGATCCTGTTTTTCATCCCGTCCTCCTTATATCCAAACTACTTCAGGCTTTCCTTCGCCGCTTCCACCACTTTTTCGGGGGTGAAGCCCAGGTTTTTCAGGGCGACCCCGCCGGGCGCGCTGGCGCCGAAGCGCTCCAGGGTCACGAAACGGCCCTTCTCCCCGGCCCAACGGTGCCAGCCGAAGGACGTGGCGGCTTCCACCACGACGCGGGCCTTGACCGCCGACGGCAGGACCTGCTCCCGGTAAGAAGGGTCTTGGGCGGCGAAAAGTTCCATGGAAGGGAAGCTCACCACACGCGTGGCGATGTTTTCCTTTTCTAAAGCTTCCTGGGCTTTCAGGCAAAGCTGGACCTCGGAGCCGGTGCCCATGAGGATCACTTGCGGCTTGCCGCCCTTGGCTTCCGAAAGAACATAAGCTCCCTTGAGCGTGCCGGAGGCGGGAGCCACCTTCGTCCGGTCGAAGGTGGGCAGGGCTTGGCGCGACAAGACGAGGGCCGTGGGGGCGTTCTTGCGCTCCAGGGCCGCCAGCCAGGCAAAGGAAACCTCGTTGGAATCGGCCGGGCGGAGGACACAGGCGTTGGGGGTGGCCCGCATGGCGGCCAGGGTTTCCACCGGCTGGTGGGTGGGGCCGTCCTCGCCCTGCCCGATGGAATCATGCGTGAAGACGAAAATGGACTGGACACCCATCAGGTGGGCCAGGCGGTAGGCGGGTTTCATGTAGTCGTTGAACATGAGGAAGGTCCCGCCGAAGGGAATCACGCCGCCGTGCAGGGCCATGCCGTTCAGGGCCGCGGCCATGCCGTGCTCGCGGATGCCGAAATGGAAGATCCGGCCCAGGGGATTGTCCGCCGCGAAGTCGCCTCCCCCTTCGATCAAGGTGTCGTTGGAACCGGCCAGGTCGGCCGAACCGCCCAAGAAGAAAGGAACTTCCTTGGCGATGGCGTTGATGGCCTTGCCGGAAGCTTGGCGGGTGGCCAAGCCTTTCTCGTCGGCGGGGAAGACCGGAAGCTTGTTTTCCAAATCCGCGGGTAATTCCTTATTCAGGGCTTGCTGGAATTGCTTGTACTTCTCCGGGTTGGCCTTGGCGTAGGCGTCGCGCTTGGCGTTCCATTCCGTCTCGAGTTTCCTGCCCTTTTCCACCGACTCCAGGCAGCGTTTTTTGGTTTCCTCGGGGACGTAAAAAGTGGGCTCTTGCGGCCATTTGAAGAATTCCTTGGTTTTCTTGATGTCGTCCGGCGAGAGCGGGGAGCCGTGGACCTTGGCGTTGTCCTGGAGGGGGCTTCCATAGCCGATATGGGAGCGCACCGCGATGATAGAGGGGCGTTTCGTTTCCGCGGCGGCCTCGGCCATGGCCTTATTCAGGGCCTCCAGGTCGTTGGCGTCGCCGACGCGAAGGGTGTGCCAGCCGTAGGCCTCGTAGCGCTTCAGCACGTCCTCGCTGAAGGCCAGCTTGGTGTCGCCCTCAATGGAGATGTGGTTGTCATCGTAGAGAACCTTCAAGTGCGAAAGCTTCAGGTGGCCGGCCATGGAACAGGCCTCGTGGGAGACGCCTTCCTGGATATCCCCGTCGGAGGCGATGACCCAGGTCCGGTGGTCCACCAGTTCCTTGCCGAAACGGGCGGAGAGGATTTTTTCCGCGATGGCGAAACCCACCGCGGTGGCGATGCCCTGCCCCAGGGGGCCGGTGGTGGTTTCCACGCCGTCGGTGTGGCCGTACTCGGGGTGACCAGGGGTCTTGCTGCCCCATTGGCGGAAGTTCTTGATCTCCTCTAGGGAAAGCCCGTAGCCGTGCAGGTGCAGGAGGGCGTAGATGAGCATCGAACCGTGGCCCGCCGAGAGGATAAACCTGTCCCGGTCCACCCACTTGGGGTTGGAGGGGGAATGTTTCAGGTGCCGGCTCCAAAGCACGTGGGCGGCCGGGGCCATGCCCATGGGCATGCCGGGATGGCCCGAACTGGCCTGACGGGTGGCGTCTACCGCCAGCATCCGAATAGTATCTACGGCGAGCGTATCGGCTTGGTCGAAAGGTTTGGACATATGTATCCCTTCATTCGAGTTTGAAGTGCGAAGTTCGAAGTGTGAAGTTGAGGAAATTTTCGGCCAAGGCCGAAAATACACAATAACCGCGAACTGAGAACCACGGACTGCGAACCGGTTTTAAGTGAGTGGTTTACGGTTCGAGAAGCCGCCTTGGAGGCTGTGCCAATGGGTGATTTCAGTCTCGCCTTCCTTCCAGCACAAGAAGACGATCTCACGGCCCCGGAGGCTGTAAAAATCCACCAACCCCGAGTCCAGGTCCTTCAAGTGGGCGCCCATTTGAAGGAGTTCCTCCAGCTTGTCCTCGAACTGGCGAGTTTGGTAGTGGAAGGCTTCCATCTGCTTGCTAATGGCGGATTGAGCGGCGGCCGAAAGCCTGCCCTCGGCGTCGGAGCCTATCATTTCCTCGATCTCGATCTGGGCTTGGGTGCGCAGGACCTGGTTGCGCAGTTCCCGCAGTGACTTGAGAATCAAACGGACATGGGGGAGGATGGCGTTGGCCTCCTCCAGCGTGAGCATTTTGACCTTTGCTTTCTCGTTCGGCATGGATACCCCAAATGGGAAAATTGGCTTTCATTTTAGGTTTCGCTTAAGATGCGCACAAGGTGAAAAACATGGGATTTGAGGGAATATTAAAGCGTCTGTTGGACTACGGGTCTTTGGCGCCTTCTATATACAACAGCCAGCCCTGGAAATTTTCAATGGACGCCGCGCGGGGAGTGATCGGCCTTTATCCCGACCCCGAGAAGGGCCCGAGGGGAAGGGAACTTTTCATGGCGCTGGGCGCCTGCCTGGAGCACATCCTCATCGCCGCTCCGGCCATGGGCTATGAGGCGGTCACCGTCGTGATGCCGAGGGGGGAGGAGGGGCCCGCCGCGCTCTTGAGGCTCAAGCCCCTTCCGGAAGCCGCGCCGGAGTCCCTTTTCTCCACCCTGCTGACGAGGCAAAGCCACGCCGGGAAATACCTGGAGGAGGCGGTCAGCGAGGTCCAATTGGACCGGCTCAGGGGAATTCTTACCGCTTCTTCCGCCGAAAAAATCCACCTGCTGACGGACTCCCGCCAGCGCCAGGAACTCGTGGGATATTTACACGACCTTTCGCACGAGTTCGCGGCGCTTTACGCGCCCGAGGTGGCCGGATGGTTGAGGACTGAGTCGGAGCCGCCGGAAGGCGTGCCGCTGGAGGTGCTGGGCCTGCCGATTTCCTCCCGCTGGCGGTTCAAGCTACTGAGCCCTTTCGGCTACTCCCGGGAGATTCTGGAGGCGGCCCGGCAGGCGATTTTACGGCAAGGCCACGGCATTGAGGCGCCAGCCTATCTTTTGATGACCATCCCCCAGCCCGGCCCTCGGGGTTACCTGGAGGCCGGGCGCTCGGCCGCTCGGATCCTCTTGACCTTGAGTGAGATCGAGTTGGCCTCCCAAACCCTCACCCTTCCGCTGGGAACGAGGGAAGGTCACGAGCGTTTGCGCGAGATTTTCAGCTCCGGCCCCGGGGTGGAGCCTGTCTTGCTATTGCGTTTGGGTAAACCCGCCCACAAAAGCTGGCCCAGGACATTCCGGCGGCCCCTGGAGGATTC
>DATKOC010000205.1:0-38814 GCA_035524855.1 bacterium | reverse complement strand
AGGGCCTTAACTTCCAACAACCTTTAAAACAAAAAAGCGGCTTACCCCTTCCCGGGATAAGCCGCTTTTTCATTACGGCCTGAATTATTTAAGCTGGATATTGTCGATGACGATGGTGCCCCCGTTGTCGGCGCCACCTGGAGAGGCGCTGTAACTGAGGTTCATGTCGACACCCACGGCAGTCACGGTTGCCTCATCGGACGTCCAAGTCGTTAATTGTGGACCTGTCATGCCTGAGTTGGCCGGAATGAAACTGAGGGTATACCATTCGTTGTTGGCCACATAACAGCAATTCGTCGCATTCGGGTTTGGAGTGGAGTTGTTACCCCCTGTTTGTCCAGGCTTGCCACTATAGTTGCCTCCGTACATATTCCCGTTGGCGATGACATAGGGATATACGGCGCAATTGTAATTGCTGGGCCCCAGGTTGGCGCAATATTGCAGGCTGACGGAGGTGATGTTCAAAGCCGTCCAATCCATGCTGGTCCCGATGACCGGGCTGCCGGAAGCGGCGGTGCATTGAACTTGGGTGTCATTGGCCGAGCCTGAGGTCAATGCGGGGAAGAAAACCCCGAACCCGTAAGTGCTTGGATCGGTTCCCGCCCCGGTCACGGCGGCGTTAAGTCCCGCGAGAGTAGTTACGGCGGTGGTCGCCGTGGCGGAATTGTAGCCTGCGGCCCAATATTGCGGGGTATCGTCCTCATAATCCCATGTGGCCTTGATGGAAGGCGTGGGTGTCGGGGTAGGGATCGACGTAATGGTCACGTCGTCGATATAAATGTTGCCGGATCCGCCCGCGGGCACGTTCGCCAATTGCAAACCAATTGAAGTGTCATTGGTGTTGGCGAAGACAAGGGTGACTGGGTACCAGCGGTTGTCGTTCACGCCCTTGTTCATTTGGAACCATTGTGAATTCCAAGGATTCTCGAATGGTTGGAGGGCGGTTGTGTAATCGGTAGGATCCACCAGGCCGGTGTCCACCCAGACCCACATGGTCATCTGGTACCCCGACATGTTCTCGGTGGGCGTGTAGTTCAACTGGAAGTTGTAGTTATGGGCGACCAAGTCGGTGTTGTTGATCGAAGCGGCGAAGGAATGTGTTCCCCCGTGGGCTTGCGTGGTGGAAAGCCCGTAACCGAGCAAGGTGGTCGCGGGAGCCCCGTTGGCGACGGTAACCGCCCAACAATCGGTGCTGGTCTCGAAAGTATAGGTCGGTTGGATGCTCGATGCCGCGCAGTTCGTCGGCGTGTTAGTGGGCCCCGAAGTGGTGTTGGTGGCTGTGGCCGTAGCCGTGTCGGTGGGCGTGTTCGTGTTGGCGGCGGTCGTGTTGGTGGCCGTCGGGGTGGCGGTATTCGTCACCGTGAAAGTGGGCGTGTTCGTGTTGGTGGAGGTCCCGGTGTTGCTATTGGTGGGGGAGTTGGTGGGCGTGTTCGTCGGGACCAGGGTACCCGTATCGGTCGGAGTATTAGTGGCCGTGTCCGTCGGCGTGTTGGCCGGGGGCAGGTTGTTGATTTGAACATCGTCGATGAAAAGATTGCCCCCGCCGCCGGGTGGAATATTGGTCAATTGGACGCCCAATTGGGTAACTTGGGACGGATTGCATCCTCCCGTGCTGCTGACATTCAAGGTGAGCTGGATCCAATTGCCGCCATCGGCGGTGGTGAGGCCGGTCCAAGAGGCGTCCCAGGTACAGCCGCTGTTTTGCTCGAAAAGCTGGAGCCCGGTACTGCCGCCGGCGTCAATGAGGGCCGCGTCCACCTTAACCCACATGGTAATGGTGGCGCCCGTCAAGTCTTGCGGAGAGGTGAAGGTGATTTCCACTTGGCCATTCGTGGGGCTCAAGCCGGTTGAGTTGTCGAGCGTGACGTGCAGGGAGTGGTCGCCGTCGTGACTCGGCGCGGAGAGGCCGAAATTGTTCCCGATCGTAGTTCCGTAATCAATATGCCAGCATTGTGTGCCCGTGGCGGTATTGAAGGGATAAGCCGACTGCACGGTCGCCACGGGGCAAAGGGTTTGGGTGGGGGTCGGGCTGTCGGTCACGGTGGGCGTGTCGGTGACGGTGGGGGTGCTGGTGGCGGTGTTGGTGTAGGTGGTCGTGAAGGTATTGGTGGGCGTATGGAGCGTAATAGTTGGCCCGTTCAACGGCGAATTGGAATTTTGGATCGGGCCCGAGGCGTCAGAACCCGTAAACCCTGAATTGGAGGAGAGGAAGGCTTGATAATTGCCCTGTGCGGTGGCTGAGAAGGTGTACTGAACCATTAAAGTTACGGAACTGGAAGGCGCCAGAATGAGGCTTCCAAGGTTAAAAGTTACCACGGTAACGCCCCCACTCAAAGCGGGGGTTCCAGTGCTTATCAGGGTGGCCCCATTATAAAGGGCGGCGTTTGAAATGCCGTTGACGGGATCCGCGGCCCTAATGGCAAGGGTAGTCAGCGTGGCCGAGGAACTATTCGTATTTGTGGCTACCAGTTGGAACACGGGGATGTTGGTCGCGCCCGATACCAGGGTGACGGCTCCTGGCTCCGCGGGACCAAGGGTGATGTTGATGGAATCGGCCACAAAGGTCGCGGTGGGGGTTAGGGTGGGGGTCACCGTGGCCGTATTGGTGGCGGTGAAGGTGTTGGTGTTGACCGGGGTCGCGGTCGCGCTATTGGTGCTGGTATTCATGATGGTGTTCGTGGGAGTCACCACCGTATTGGGGATCGGGGAAGAGGGAGTGACGGAAATATTCCGGGTACAACCCACCAGGACGGCCGCTCCCAGTCCTAAAATAACGGCCAGATTTTTGAAAAAACGAATAGACTTCATGATTCCCCCCGGTGGTTGCTCTTGAATTGTTCGTGGCACAGGCCACTTCTTCCCCGCGTCGGCGTTGGAAAGTGAAAATAATACCGGAAATAATACCACTTTCCATCTTTAATATGAGGTCACCAAAAAAGCGATTTTTAAGGGATTTGGCATCGTTTATTCCCGGCTGGGCTTTAGCGGGAGCAAGCGACGGCTGAAAGCAAGCCGTGTATAATGCTTTCCTCTTCAAGCAAGGAGTTGGGCGTGAAAATCAAAAAAACCTTCCTCGAAAAGCGTGTGCATGCCCGTAAAACCGTGAAATTCCCGGTGCAATACCAGGCGGTGGACAATCCCAAGGATTTAGAGCACCTTCGGGGCAAGATCGCCTTGGCCAAGGATTTGAGCCTGGACGGCATCTTCATTAAGACCGACAAGGACAAAAGCCTCAAGCCCGGTGACATCCTGCGGTTGGATATCTCGATGCCGGAGAAGTCGGCCAGGCTTTTCACCTTCGCCGAAGTGGCTTGGGTCAGTTCCAAGGGGGCGGGGCTCCATCTCATGCAGATGGCGATGGAAGACCATGAATCCCTTGAATCGTTTCTCCAGGCGAAATAAGTTCATTCCCCAGGTCTGTCGATAAAAGTCGGAACAGAGCTTGATTTGCGCCGGTCTCCCTTGCTTTTTTTCGGCCACCTCCCGATGGATAACCGGCAATAGTCCGTTGATTTTGAGCCGTTGATTGGGTACAAAGGACTTCCTCTTTTATAGAAAGGCCCGCCGTTATGGGAAACCGACGCGAAAGCTGGAAAAATCGCCTCCAAGACGCCTTGCCGCAGGATTGGTCCAAGGAAATCGATGAGTTCGAGGCCCAGATCGAGCTGAACAAACAGGGTAAGATCGAACCGCGTGTTTTCGCGGAGACCCGCTTGCGCCGGGGGGCCTACGGGCAGAGGTATGACAACGGGCACCGCAACGACGGCAAACAGATCCGCCACCTGACTTATCCCAACCAGGGCACTTGGAAAGGTCCCGACACCTATTGGGACGCGCCGGGCATGCAGCGCATCAAATTTCCCTGGGGCGGTGTGACCGCCGACCAGTTGGAGACGATGGCGGACCTGGCCGAGGAATATTCCGACGGCATCGGCCACATCACCACCCGGCAGGACTTCCAACTCCACTTCATCCACGTCGAGGACACCCCTGACATCATGCGGCGCCTGGCGGCGGTGGGTATCACCACCCGCGAGGCCTGCGGCAACTCCGTGCGTAACGTGACCGCCTGCCCCATCGCGGGGGTCTGCCGCACCGAATCCTTCGACGTCACCCCCTACTCCAAGGCCATTTTCAAGTTCATGCTGGGCCATCCCGACGCGCAGGATTTCGGCCGCAAGTTCAAGATCGCCTTTTCCGGCTGCGCCGGGGAGGCCTGCGGCCTGGTCAATATGCATGACATGGGTTTCGTGGCCAAAAAATTTGAGGCCAACGGCTATATCCAGCAGGGTTTCGACATTTACGTGGGGGGCGGATTGGGGCCGGTTCCCTATAACGCCAAGCTCCTGTTCGAGAACCACCCGGTGGAGGAAATCCTGCCGATCACCCAGGCGGTGGCCCGCGTTTACGGCCGGCTGGGTGAAAAGAAAATCCGCGGCATGGCCCGGATCAAATTCCTGGTGGCCAAGCTCGGCATCGAGGAATTCCGCCGATTGGTCGTGGAGGAGCGCAAGAACCTGCCCACCGACCCCCGGTGGACCGGCCTGATTGAACAATACCTTAAGGAAAGCGAGGCACCCCGCCAAAAGGGGAACAGCCTCAAGGCCTCCTCTTATCCTAAGGGCTTCCTGGAATGGAAAAAGACGAATGCCTATCAACAGCCCCAATACGGCTATGTGACGGTTTACGTGAAGGTACCGCTGGGGGATTTGACCTCCAACCAGCTGAGGGCCCTGGCCGAGGTGGCCCGCAAGTACGTCAAAGACACCGTCCGCACGACGGTGGAGCAGAACCTGGTCTTTCGGTGGGTCAGTGAATCCGACCTGCCGGGACTCTTCCAGGATTTGGGGGCCATCGGCCTGGCCGCCCCGGGCGCCAACGCCATTTCGGACATCACTTCCTGCCCCGGCACGGATACTTGCAAACTGGGGATCTCGGCCTCGCGGGGCTTGGCCCGGGAAATTTCCAGGCGCCTGGACGCCGTCATGGCGGAGTTGCCGGAGGAAGTCAAGAACCTCAAGATCAAGGTGAGCGGCTGCCCCAATTCCTGCGGCCAGCACCACATTTCGGACCTGGGTTTTTACGGGGTCTCCCGCAAAGCCGGTTCCTACACCGTACCCCACTTCCAACTCGTACTGGGCGGCCAATGGAAGAACAACGGCGGATCCTACGGCCTGGCGGTGGCGGCGGTCCCCTCCAAGCGCATCCCGGAAACCATCCAGCGGTTGACCGATAAGTTCGTGAAGGAGCGGCAGAAGAACGAGAATTTCCAATCCTTCACGCAGCGGATCGGCAAAACCGCCATTCGGGAGCTCTTGCAGGACCTGATGGTGATTCCCCCGCACGACGCGGAGCCGGGACTCTTTACCGATTGGGGGGATCCCCGCGAGTACACGATCGCCGACATCGGAAAGGGCGAGTGCGCCGGGGAGATCGTGACGCCTTCGGAATTCTCCCTGACGGCCGCCGAGAGCAAGGCCTTCGAGGCCCAGGTGAAATTGGACGAGAGCAACTTTAAGGGGGCGGTGGACCTGGCCTATGAGTCCATGGTTTTCTCCGCTGAGGCCGTCGTCCGTTCCCGCGACCGGGAATACGCGGGGAACCCCGACCTGACGGTGGGCGAGTTCAAGAAATGGTTTTTTGACACGGGCGAGTTCGTCAAGCACGTGAACAACACCCAGTTCGCCGCTTTCCTGTTCAAGGCCCACGAGCAAAAACTGCCCAATCCCAGCCTGGATGAGGCGCACCGCCGCGTGGAGGAGGCCCAGCTGTTCATGGAAGCCGTCCATAGTTACATGGCTAACGCGGCGCCGTCCCCGGCGCCCATTCCCGGTAAGTAAGGCTAAAAAAATGGACATGCAAAAAATCAACGTGAAGGTTTTCCTCGAGAAGGACGGGCAAGTTCCCCTGGCCGACCTGATCCCTGTTTTCCACCGCTGGATCCAGGAGGACAAGCTGGAGGGACTACTAGTGGATGTGACGGAATATAGCCATGTGCACCAGGGCCCGGGCGTCGTCCTGATCGCCCACGAGGCCAATTACAGCTTGGATGAGACGGACGGCAAGAAGGGGTTCCTCTATAACCAGAAGCGGGTGCCGGGGAAGGATGGAAAGGATCACTTGAGGTCGGCTTTTCGCCGCGCTTTCCAGGGTTGCGCCCTCTTGGAAAAGGAACCTGAGACCGCCGGAAAAATGAAGTTCGCCCCGAGCCATATCCAGGTCTTCATCAATGACCGGCTTGAGGCTCCCTTTAATTCGGAGAAGTTGGGCAAGTTGGAGGAGGCCCTGAATCCCTTCCTGAGCTGGCTCTATGATGGGGAAAAGTACATGCTTCTTCCCGAAAAGGACCCGAAAAAGCGGACGGGGTTTGAGGTCAAGGTGGGAAAGGCGTTTCAACTAGAGGAGTTACTTCAACAACTCGGCGCCAGCTAGGCTTTATCCCCCGTAATTCCAACCCGTCGTTGAAAGAAGCAAGGGCCCTTCCAAGGTGCCCGATTCGGCCTCGATGACCTCGGCCACCACCACCGCGTGATCCCCCTGTTCCACCATTCCCTTCACCCGGCATTCCACGAACCCCGCCATTTTGGGGAAGACCGGAAAACGAAGTAGGGGGCTTTCCACGAATTCCTCGCCCGCGACCCGGCCGCTCTCCGGCTCCACGTGCTTGAAGAATTTTTGGGCGATGTCTTTTTGACCCGCTCCCAAAAAATTCAAAACAAAACCCTGAGCTTGCCGGACCACCTCGAAAGTGTGGGAATCTTTTTTGATTCCAACGGCTACGAGCGGCGGCTGGAACGAGGCTTGGGTCACCCAACTCACGGTGGAGGCGGTGGTTTTTCCGTTGGCCTGACTGGTCAGCACGTAAAGGGCGTGCGGGATCATTCGGAGTAACTTCTTTTTCGCTTCTTCGTTCATGCCATCCCCCTTTGTTTTTGACCGGCAAATTTTCGCAGTAAAGGCTTAAAGAAACAATATCCCCGCCGTCCCGAGGCCCCTTTACACTTGGAAGGCCATTTCCGGGCGTGATAAACTCCCTCTCCCTTAAAAATCCATGGAAAGGCCAAGCTTTGCATCCCTCCGAGACCCTGAAAGAACTGGTGGAACTCCAAAGAATCGATTCCGGCCTGGATGAACTCGAGAAGATCAAAAAGAACCTCCTCCAGGAATCCCTCAGCCTGGACGTCGGCGTCGCGACCCAGAAAAACAAGCTCCAGGAGGAGAAAAAGAACCTTGAAAATCTCCTTAAGCAGCGGAAAACCCTGGAGATCGAGGCGGGGGCACTCGACCACAAGATCACCAAATACCTCGGGCAGCAGAACGAAGTCAAAAGCAACGAGCAATTCCTTGCCTTGAAGCAGGAAATCGAAAAATGCAAGGAAGAGAAGGGTGTAATCGAGGAAAAGGTGTTGGACCTCCTTTTCCAAGAGGATGAGCTCAAGAAAAATATCCAGGACATGACGGCCGACCTTGAGCGCTTCGAGAAGAAGGCGGCCGAGGGGAAGAAAGAGATCCAACAAAAAGCCGCGGATTGCGACAAAGCGGCTGGGGACAAGCGGGAAGAACGAAAAAAACAGGCCAGCTTGGTTTCCGGGGATTTCGCCGCGGGCTACGAGGCCCTTCGGGGTCATGGGAAAAAAATCGCCGTGGCCCAAGTCCTGGATGACCAGACCTGCGGTGGGTGCCACATGAACGTCCCGCCCCAGATCCTCAACGAGCTTAAAAAAAACATGACGATCCAGCGTTGCGACTGCGGCCGATTCCTGCACCTAAAAGGATAGAACATGAGCCGTTCCACCGCCAAAAGAGTCCTGAAAATCGAGGCCGAAGGACTGCTCCAGCTTTCCCGCAAGGCCGGGAAGAGCTTCGAGGCCGCGGTGGAGCTTATCCTTAAGTCCAAGGGCCGGGTGGTGGTGACCGGCATGGGCAAATCGGGGCTGGTGGGCCAGAAGATCGCCGCCACCCTTTCCTCCACGGGAACCCCCGCCTTGTTCCTGAATCCCGGTGAGGCGCTCCATGGGGACATGGGCAAGGCTTCCCGGGGCGACGCGGTCTTGGCGATTTCCAATAGCGGCGAAACCGATGAGCTCAAGGCACTCCTGCCAACCCTTCGAAAAATGGGATGCCGTATTCTCCTTTTCACCGGTGCCCCCCACTCCACCCTCGCCCGGATGAGCGATGTGATGGTGGACGTGGGTGTCAAAAGGGAAGCCTGTCCCTTGAGGTTGGCCCCCACCGCCAGCACGACGGCGGCCTTAGCCATGGGAGACGCCCTGGCCGTCGCCCTGATGGAAGCCCACGGATTCACGGAGAAAGACTTCGCGCTTTTCCACCCGGCCGGGGAACTGGGCCGGCGGCTTCACTTGAGAGTGGCGGACATCATGCGCAAGGGGGTCTCGGTACCGAAAGTGGCCATGAGCGCTTCCTTCCCACAAATCGTCGGGGAGATCAACGCCAAAAGGGTTGGCGCCACTTGCGTGGTGGAAAATGGAAACAAGCTCAAGGGAATCATCGTGGATGGCGACCTGCGCCGAGCCATGCTCAAGAATCCCGATATCCGGAAGTGGAACGCCTCCAACCTGCGGTCTCCCCATCCTTCGACCATCAGCCCGGAAACCACCCTCGCCCAAGCCCTCCAGATGATGGAGGAAAAAACCATCTTCCAATTGATCGTGGTGGACGCGAAAAAGCGATTGGTGGGACTGGTTCATCTGCATGACTTATTGGGTCGGGGCCGAATCAAAATCGTTTAAAGGCGGCGGCTGATGGGCCTAAGGAACATCAAATTATTCTTAACCGACGTGGACGGGGTCCTCACCGACGGCAAGGTTTACCTGGGCATCAAGGAAGAGTTCGTGGGTTTCGACATCCAGGACGGGATCGGCCACCGCTTGGCGGCATACGGGGGACTGACGGTGGGATGGCTCTCGGGCCGCGTTTCAAAACCCGTCGTGCTCCGCGCGCAAAAGCTAAAGGTTCCCTTTGTGTACCAGGGTTCCCTGGATAAATTGACGGTCGCGGAAAGTCTTTGCGACAAACTCGACTTGAAACTTTCGGAAGTGGCATACATGGGGGACGACCTGATTGACCTCCCCCTCCTGACTTCGGTGGGCTGGTCCGCCACGGTGCCCTACGGACGGCCCGAGGTGAAGAAGGCCGTCCACTATGTCACCCAGGCCACGGCCGGCGGGGGGGCTTTCCGTGAGGTAGTCGAGAAAATCCTCAAGGCCCGGGGTGATTGGGAAAAGGCCGTCAAACTTTTCCACCGCGGCAACCGCCAGGATTCTTCCAAGCGCGGGTTGGACTGAG
Organism: bacterium; assembly: GCA_035524855.1. Classification (GTDB taxonomy): domain Bacteria; phylum Oederibacteriota; class Muellerivitia; order Muellerivitales; family Muellerivitaceae; genus DATKOC01. The sequence continues at coordinate 29,508 of DATKOC010000205.1, read as the reverse complement.
GTTTTTTTGGCCAGCCCCCTTCAAAAAATCAAAAACGACCTGATCTATTACTCGGCGCGTTGCCTCATGTTCTTCATCATCCATACGCCCAATAGCCTTGTCGCTCCCTTCGGCCGCCTTTTCGGGACCCTTGTTTATAACTTGGCGGGTGGGGAGAGGCGAAAAACCATCGAAAGCATCCGGACGGCTTTTCCCAAGGGATTCGATGATGCCCAGGTCGGGCGCCTGGCTCAAAAGGTTTGGAGCAACCTGGGCCGCAACCTTTTCGAGGTGGTCCATTGGATGGGTTGGTCCCGGGAGCGCATTGTCGCGCAAGTGGCTCGGGTCCGGGGGCTGGAACACATGGACAAGGCCATGGCTTCCGGCCGGGGGCTTTTCGTGGTGACCGGCCATTTGGGGAACTGGGAGCTTTTGGGGGGATACCTCGGGACCAAGTACAAGGGCTCGGCCCTGGCCCAAAAACTTTACGATCCGCGGTTCGACGAGCTGGTCAACCATTTCCGCCGGGAGAAGCTCGGCGCGACCTCCATGATCAAGAGGGGAGTGGCCTTGAGGGGAATCCTTGAGGCATTGAAGGAGAAGCGATTCCTGTTGGCTTTGGTGGACCAGGATACCGGCCAAGATGGGGTCTTCGTGTCCTTTTTTGGAAAACCCGCCTGGACCCAATCGGGCGTGGCCCGCATCGCCCGGAAAACGGGGGCCGCCATCATTCCGGCCTTTGTGGTCCGAGGGACGGACGGCCAATATGAACTACATATGGATCGGGAAATAATGGTTCCCCGGACCAAGGACGCCGAAAAGGACGTCCTGGAAACGGTCCGGGGTTATACTGAGGCCGTCGAATCCTATGTGAAGGCCTATCCCGACCAATGGATGTGGATGCACCAACGGTGGAAGACCCGACCACCTGGGGAAGCAACCTGACGTGGGATGTGTCCCCTCCGCTACCGCTTCGGGGATCGTTCCCGGAAATTTGGAATTTTTGTAATGTGGGAACGGACGCGTCAAAGGTGGAAAACCCGTCCGCCTGGAGAAACTAACTAAATGAAAAAAGAAGAACCCATCACCATTCCTCCCGAACCCATGATGGAGCTCTCCGAGGAAGAAGCCACCCAGGCGCGCCGCCGGAGGGTTTTTTGGCTGCTCGCCATCTTGGTACTCGTGGTCATGGCCCTCTATTGGGGGCTTTCCAAAAGCAAACCCAACCCCAACAGCATCGAGTTCATGAGCCAGGGGGAGAATTCCCCCGACGCGGTTATCGAAAAGTTCCACCTTGTCTCGACCATCCAAGGCCAAAAGCGGTGGACCCTGGACGCGGACACCGCCAGGTTTTTCCAAAACCAAAAACAAGCCTACGCGGACCAGATCTACGCGCAGTTCTTCAAACAGGAAAAGATCACCTCCACCCTCACGGCCGACAAGGCCATCATCAATACGGAAACCAACGCCACCCAGGCGGAAGGGCACGTGGAACTCATCGTGGATAATGGCTCCAAATTGGAGACCGACAAGCTCAATTGGGAGCCTGAAACGGACACGATCAAGTCGGACAGCAAGGTCCACATCTATAAGGGCATGGATGACATCAGCGCCACCGGCTTGATCGCCGACACGGAGCTCAACAACGTTAGGTTCCTCCGGGATGTCCATACCCGCGTGAGGGACCCCAAGGAAATCGTGGATTTCGACAAGAAGAAAAGGTTCTGAGGGACTAAAACCAGCTTTGGACCGTCGAATATTGAGGGACAAATCCTTAAAATTGGGCCGTTTGAAAAAAATGAATAAGCGGATTCCTTTGAAAACCATCACGCTCTTTGCCATGTTCTTGGCGGTCGCCGCCTCGGTCGAATCCTGGGGTTTTGAGGTCAAGGATGACCGTGAAGTCTCGGCCCGGAAGCCCGTTGTCATTTCGGCTTCCCAACTTTTCTTTGACCGCCTCAAGGGCCTTACCACTTTCAAGGGCAAGGTGAAGGCGGTCCACAACGAAGTCGTCTTGACCTCGGATTGGCTAAGGGCCATCACCGAAAACGAGGAGGCCGCCGCCAACGGCCACGTCAAAGTGACGGATCCTGTGAACGAGATGAAACTCACCTGCGGCAACCTGGAGTACCAGGACCGGATGAACCTGATGACGGCCCATGACCAGCCCCTCTTGAGCTGTTTGGATGAGAACGGCCTACCCATTACCGTCCTGGGGCGCCAGATGGAAATCGACTCGGAAAAGAAGACGGTGGAGATCAACCAAAACGTTGAGATCCTCCATGAGGGTGGGAAGGCGGAAGCCCAAAAGGCGACTTATTTGGCCAAGCAAGATAAGTTCATCCTGGAGGAAGCCCCCAAGATGACGATCTCCAACGGCCAAATTTCGGGGCGGCGCATCATTTCCAACATGGGGACTAACCGAAGCCTTTTCGTGGAGGGAATGGCGGACGCGGTTTTTTACCCCATGGGCCAACAGCCGGATTTCGGCGCAAAAGGCAAGGAGGGATCCCCTTCCTCCACTCCAACTTCCTCGGGGCCTGGCGGAATTACCTCGCCAACCAACCCCTCTTCCATGGACAATCATGGGGCAGCGGCGGCGGAGACTCCTGTGTCGACGCCTGTAACGACCGCCCCATTGAATTTCCCCAATGGGCAAATGAGATAACGAGAGGCCAAAATGAGAGTGCTCCGAACCCAAAACCTCGTTAAGTTCTACAGCAAAAAGAAAGTCGTGGACCAGGTTTCCATCGAGGTTCACCAGGGGGAAGTCGTCGGGCTCCTGGGTCCTAACGGGGCGGGGAAGACCACGACCTTCTATATGACGACAGGCTTCATCGCGCCGAATTCCGGACAGGTTTTCTTCGACGAGGACGGCCAGTCCTACGACATCACGCACCTTCCCATGTACAAGCGGGCCCGCATGGGTATCGCCTACCTGCCCCAGGAACCCTCCATCTTCCGCAAGCTGACGGTGGAGGAAAACCTGATGGCTATCCTTGAACTGACCCCCCTCTCGCCCACCGACCGGGAGGAGCGCAAGAGGGAATTGCTTGATGAGTTGAAAGTCACCCACCTGGCCAAGCAGAAGGCCTACACGCTTTCCGGGGGGGAGCGGCGCCGGGTCGAGATCGCCCGGGCCTTGGTGCTCCAGCCAACCTTCATCCTCCTGGACGAACCCTTCGTGGGCATTGACCCCATCGCGGTGCAGGACATCCAAGGCATCATCCGCTTCCTGAAGAAAAAGAAGATCGGCATCCTCATCACCGACCACAATGTGCGCGAAACCCTCTCCATCGTGGACCGGGCCTACATCATGTTCGAAGGCCGGATTCTCCTTTCGGGAACCGCCGCCATGCTGGCCTCCAATAAAAAGGCCCGCGAAATCTACCTGGGTGAGCGCTTCTCCCTGAAATAATCCCTAAAAGGAATTTTTCCCATTAAGTCCACGCGTCGATCCCAGAAAAGTTGGAAAAGCAAACTGGACCAAGCCCTGAGTCCCATAACGGGGTTTTTGTCCACCCTGGGGTTGAAACCCAATGGGGTAACCATTCTGGGTTTGCTCGTGACCCTTTTGGTTCCATACGAAATCCTGAGGGACCAATGGTTCTTAGCGGGATTCTGGCTTTTGATCGCGGGGTTCTTTGATGTGCTCGACGGGGCCTTGGCGAGAAATAACGGTTTCCAGGGGCCTTTTGGGGCCTTTTGGGATTCCACCTTGGACCGCGTTTCGGAAGCCTTCGTTTTTGGCGGGTTAATATTGTATTATGACCAACACCAGCAACAGCGGGCCCTTTTACTGGCTTTCAGCGTCTTTATTACGTCTTTCCTGGTTTCCTATACGCGGGCGCGCGCGGAAGGGTTGGGCATTGATTGCGAGGTCGGAATCCTGCCGCGGCCGGGTAGGGTGGTTTTACTGGCCGCCGGTTTTATCCTCGGCCAGCCAACCGCGGTCCTGGTATTGGTGGGAGTGCTTTCGTTGGTGACGGTTATCCAGAGAATTCACCGGGTGTTGTCTGGAACGAAATAAGTTATGAATTCTGAGTTTTGAATTTCGGGCTCAAAACGAACCAAAATTCAAAATTAAAAATTTAAAATTCGGGGTCTTATTTATGTCCAAGATTCGAGTCGCCATCGTGGGTGTGGGTTGTTGCGCTTCCTCCCTGGTCCAGGGGGTGAGGTACTACCGCAACTCCGAGGAAGAAGGGTTCGTCCCCGGCCTCATGCACGTGCGGCTCGGCAAGTACCATGTGGGGGATATCGAGTTCTCCTGCGCCTTCGACGTGGACGCCAACAAGGTCGGCAAGGACCTGGGAGAGGCCATTTTCACTCCCATTAACAACACCATCAAGTTCTGCGACGTGCCCGTACTAGGAGTGAAGGTCTACCGCGGCCATACCTACGACGGACTGGGCAAGTACTACCGCGAGGTGGTGGCCGAGTCCCCCGAGAAGCCCGCGGAAGTGGCCAAGATCCTCAAGGAAACAAAGACCGACGTCCTCATCAACTACCTGCCGGTCGGCAGCGAGGAAGCCACCAAGTTCTATATGAACGAGGCCATCAAGGCGGGCGTTGGCGTGGTCAACTGCATGCCGGTTTTCATCGCCTCCAACCCGGCTTGGGCCAAGAAGTTCGAGCAGTCGGGCTTGCCTATCCTGGGTGATGACATCAAGGCTCAAGTGGGTGCCACTATCACGCACCGGGTCCTTTCCAAGATGTTCTCGGACCGCGGGGTCGTGCTGGACCGGACCTCCCAGTTGAACTTCGGCGGCAACATGGACTTCAAGAATATGCTGGAACGCGAGCGGTTGGAGTCCAAGAAGATCTCCAAGACCGGCGCGGTCGTGAGCCAGCTTTCGCATCCCATCGAGCCCGGCAACATTTATATCGGACCTTCCGATTACGTGCCTTGGCTTCAAGACCGCAAATGGGCCCATATCTACCTGGAGGGCAGGGAGTTCGGCGACGTGCCGGTAAAGATCGAGCTTAAGCTGGAAGTTTGGGACTCCCCCAATAGCGCCGGGGTTGGAATTGACGCCATCCGTTGCTGCAAGCTGGCGTTGGATTCCAAACTGGCCGGTTCCGTGGAAGGGCCTTCCTCTTATTTCTTCAAGACTCCGCCCGTCCAATACTCCGACTCGGAGGCCCGCGAGTTGGTGGAAAATTTCATCGCCCAATACAGCAAGGCGGGGGAGCCCGTCAAAGTAAGATAATTGTGAATTTTAAATTTTGAATTCCGGAGGCCCGGGGAAACCCCGGGCTTTTTTGTTTTATCTTCTGTCACCCTGAGTGTCGCGAAGGACCTATGTTTTACACATGGATTCTTCGGCTGTAAACCGCCTCAGAATGACAACACTGAGGTTTTGAGTTGGCGATCCGGAAGATAACCCGATTTGTCTGCGCCAATACCTTGTTTTTATTTCCGGTTCATCTTTTGGCCTGGGGAGTGGTAGGGCACCGAACGATCGCTTATATCGCGCAAGACCGCCTCAAGCCGAATGCCCAAAGGGAAGTTGAGAAAATCCTTGGCCCCCACGAGGATCTTTCCGACATTTCGACGTGGGCCGATGCGATTATCCAAATCCGCCCGGAGACTGCCCCTTGGCATTTCTTCAACCTGGATGTCCGCCAGCCGCAAAACCAGTACGATATCGCGGATGTTTGTCCCAACCACAACTGCGTGGTGGACCAAATCACCAATGACATCGGGATCCTGAAAGCTCCCTTTACCTCCCGTCGACAGAGAAAAGAGGCCCTCAGTTTCCTGGTTCATTTTATGGGAGATGTTCATCAGCCCCTCCATTGCGCGGATGACCATGACCGGGGCGGCAACGAGAAATGGCTTCGCTATTACCCCGCGGGTTCCCGTTGGGCTAGATGGATCGAACTCCACGGGTTTTGGGATAATTTGATCGAGCCTAAAGCCAAGGAAGATCCCCGCCGATTGGCTACGCGATTGGAAAACCGGATCAAACCTGATGACCTAAAGGAGTGGGAAAAGGGCAAGCCGGAGGATTGGGCTTATGAGAGTTTCCTTATCGCCCAGAATGATATTTACAAGGAATTGCCCGAGGGGCCGCTCTTAGAGCGCGGCAAGTGGGGTGTGGACCTGCCGAGGGATTATTATTCCGGTAAGATGCGGGATATCGCCGAGCGGCAGTTGGAAAAAGCGGGAGTCCGGTTGGCTTGGTTATTGAATGGAATTTTCAAAAAACAAGAAACGAAAAGCCGGCATTAAGAATTGTTCGGAGGGAAAGTGTTAAGGGCCAGCGTCGCCATTGAAAAAGTAAACCTCTATGACGGCGGAGGTGAGAGGGCGCTCCAAGACGCCACGATCCTCATGGATGGCGAAAAAATCGCCTACGCGGGGCTTCACTCTAAGGCCCCTTCCTACCAAGCCGCCGAGAACATTGACGGCCGGGGATTGACGGTATTGCCGGGGTTGATTGACCTGCATGTCCATGGCCTCGTCAGTGAGGCCAGCCTCTACAGTTTCCTCCAGAACGGCGTGACGAGTATCCGTGATTTGGCCAGCAATGTGTTCGAAGCCTTGGAGTGGAAAACCAAGGAACGAACTGGGCTTATTCCCTCACCCCGTATTTTCGCTTCCGGCCCGGTCTTGACCTGCAAAGGAGGATACCCCGAGAACGTCTGGGGGCCGCGTATTTCGGCCCCGGTTCGGGGGCGCTACCAGGCTGAGGAGAAGGTCCACAAGCTCGCGGGGCTTGGAGTGGACGTAATCAAGCTGGGCCTGGAGCACGAGTTGGGACCTTGTCTCTCCGAGGCGGAAGTTTCGGGCATCGTCGCCGCCGCCCACGCAGAATCCAAAAGGGTTACGGCGCACATCACGAGTGAGGCGGATTTCGAGGCCTGTGTGGCCAATGGGGTGGACGAGGTGGCCCATGTTCCGTCCCGGCCGGTGTCGGACGACCTTTGGAAGGAAGCCGTTAAAAAGAAGATGCTCATCATCCCAACCCTCCACGCCCACGCGGGGTGGGCGGAGGAATGGAAAAGGCGCGCCGACCATCCTTTCGGCCAATACTGCCTGCACGGCTTCCATGAGGGGCACCAGCAAAGCCGGAAAAACCTGGAACGGTTCCTTGAACTCGGCGGCCAGACGGCATATGGCACCGACGCCGGCAACCCTCACATGCCCTTCGGCGTCTCCGTCAAGGAATGGAAGGACTTGCAATCCGCCGGGCTTAAGCCGATCCAGTGCCTCCAGATGGCCACCTTGGGAGCCGCCAAGGTCCTGGGAATGGAAGAAAAGATCGGCTCGATTGAGAAAGGGAAATATGGCGACCTCGCCCTCTATGGACATGACCCGCTCAAGGACCCCCAGAATTTCCGGACCATCCTGAGGGTCTTTAAGGGAGGACATTCTTATCCAGCGGGTCCCCTGGAATTTCCACAACCCTTCGATTTGAAATATTGGATCAAGCAATGGGAAAAAACGAAGTTCAAACCCGGTTGGCAGACGAAGTAACTTTTCCGAAAGACTGAATCCCAGCCTCTTTTGTTCCTTTGATATGTTTGCTTTCCTCCCCCGTCACAAGGGTATAATTCTTGCAGCAGGAGAAATTCTTCGGAGTGGCATGACCTATGCGCCAGCAGTTCGGAATGAACCAAAAGATGCAGCAACGGATGATCATGACTCCGATGCTGCAGCAGGCCATGAAGATCCTCCAGCTCTCCACCTTGGAACTGAAGGAATGGGTGGAAAAGGAGATGCTGGAGAATCCCGTCCTAGAGGAGGAGGTTGAGGAAACCTCCGCCGCCCAGGCCGACAAGGCAGCTCCCACCGAATCCCCCACCACGCCACCCGGTGATCCCGAGACTTCCGACGAAACCGCCGTGTTGGAACTGGCCCGCCAACGCCATCAAACCGACCTCGTGGAGCACATGAAGGAAGGGGACCGGTTTGAGAAAGGGACCTGGGATCTTTACAACGAATCCGCCGAGTACGGCGAAACGAGCGACAGCGAGTATGGGGGACGGGAGCGCTCCGATGGCGAGCAGGAAAAGCGGGATTTCATGGAAGCCTCCCTCACCCGTGCCCAAACACTGGCCGAGAGCCTGGAGTGGCAGCTGCTGCTGGTCGCCAAGGATGAGCGAGAAAAGACCCTGGGCAAGGTTATCATCGGCAATCTGGACGAAAACGGCTATTTGACGGACAAGGTGGAGGACATCGCCGTTTCCCAGAACGTGACGGTTCCCGAGATCGAAAAGGCCCTCCAACTCATCCAAACCTTCGAACCTGCCGGCGTGGGCGCCCGCAACCTCCGGGAATGCCTCCTGCTTCAACTGGAAAACAAGACGGGCGAGGTGGCCCGTCGGGCCTACCTGGTGGCGCTGGACCATTTTGAGGACATGGAAAAGCGCAAATACGGGTTCATTACCAAGGCGCTGGGCATCACGGACGACCAGCTCCGGGAAGTCCTTGGGTTCGTGGCCTCCCTGGAGCCCAAACCCGGCCGGTCTTTCCAGGACAATGAGACCAAATACATCACTCCCGACGTGAGCGTGCGGAAAATCGAGGGGGAATATGTCGTGGTCCTGAACGACGAGCCGGTCCCTAAACTGAGGATATCTTCCTATTACCGAAGGCTCCTGAAGGACAAGTCGGCCAGCTCCAATAAGGAAACCAAGAAGTTCCTGGAGGGCAAGATCCAGTCGGCCCTCTGGCTCATCAAAAACATTGAACAACGCCGCAAGACCATTTACCGGGTGACCGAGGCCATTTTCCGAATCCAAAGGGATTTCCTGGAAGTCGGTATCAGCGCCCTCAAACCCCTCACTTTGAAGCAAGTGGCTGACATGATTGGCATGCATGAGTCCACCGTCAGCCGTGTCACCACCCACAAGTACGTCCAAACGGAACGGGGTATTTTCGAGTTGAAATTCTTCTTCACCAGCGGCCTGGAATCGGTAAGCGGTTTGGATGTTTCTTCCATGTCGGTAAAGGAGAAGATCAAGGACATGGTCGGCCAGGAGCCCCCCCAAAAGCCCTATTCGGACCAGAAGATCATGCAGTTGCTCAACGACCAGGGACTTTCCATCGCGCGGCGGACCATCGCCAAATACCGGGAGGAGTTGAGGATCCCCTCCGCGTCACAGCGTCGAAAACTTTAATGACCGGTTTCAGTTGTCAGGCATCGGTGAAAACAAAATTGAAAGCAAATTTTGGAGCTCGAATTTAGCTGACATGGATGCCTGAGACCTGACAGCCGCTCTCATTGACTTCCCCTTCTCGGGTGTTAGAATAATCTTCCCTGGTTCGGGTCTTTTTTTGAGCCGAACCAAAAACGAGCCCGGAGAAACAAATTGCCCGCGAACGTCGAGACTCCCATGAAGGTCCACATCACCAGCCGCCACGAGAAACTCACCTCCGGATTGAAAACCCACATTGAGGATAAACTGGCCCGCGTTGAGCGCTACCTGGGCAAGGTAAAGGAGGCACACGTCATCCTAAGCTTCGAGAGGAAGAAGCTTCATGTTTGCGAGGTCACCTTGAGTTCCAAGAACCTCAAGCTCAGCGCCAAGGCCTCCTCCCACGACATGTATCAATCCATTGACGTGGCCCTCCAACGCCTGGAGAAACAGGCCCACAAGCAAAAAGATATCCGCGTCGAGCGGCATAAAGCCGACGGCCGCAGGGGCCTTTCCCCGCGCGTTTCGGTCCCCGAGACAAGGAAGGTTGACGGGATCGAGATCGTCCGGACTTCTTCCGCCTCCTATAAACCCATGGGGATCGAAGAGGCGGCGCTCCAACTGGCTTCCTCGAAAGACGAGTTCCTCGTGTTTTCCAACGCCGATTCAAACGGGACCTGCGTGGTTTACAAGCGTAAAGACGGCCGGATCGGGCTTATCGAGCCCGAATATTGAAAGGCAGCTGGCAGTTCGCAGTCGGCAGTCCACAGGAACGTCTCAAGACTTAAACTGAAAACTGGGGCCCGACAACAAATCTTTGGAGGAAGTGAATGCAGATCCTGGACTTTTTGACCGTTGACGCCATCAAGATGTCGCTGGAGTCCAAAACCAAGAAGGACGTCATCAAGGAATTGGTGGATCAGCTCGTGAAGTCGGGAAAGGTCAAGGATAAGAAAAAAATGGTCCAGACCCTTATGGATCGAGAGGATCTTGGGTCCACCGGCATCGGACAGGGGATCGCGATTCCCCACGGGAAATCGGACACGGTTTCGGACCTCTCAGCCGCCTTTGGCCTCTCCGCCGACGGTATCAGCTTCGACTCCTTGGACGGCGAACCGGTCAACATCTTCTTCCTGCTCGTGGCCCCGGAAGGGGCGGCCGGCGCCCACCTGAAGGCCTTGGCCCGGATCTCCAGCCTTTTGAAGGATAAATATTTCCGCAAGTCCCTGGTTTCCGCGAAGACCCCCGAGGACGTGATCAAAATCATCCAGGAAGAAGAGAAACTTAAGCACTGACAGGGCTTTGAGCCCTGAGTTGGCGTTTTCCGACCCGAATTCCTGGACCCGAACCCCCGCCCGGCCTTTTATAATAGTCATCCCGGTTTTGGTACATCCCGGGATACACTCAAAGGCGGCCGCCCCATCACTATGAAAAAAATCACCGTCGAATCCTTCTTCCAACAGGCCAAAGAAAGGCTCCGTCTGACCCCCCTTGTGGACCAGGGCATGGACGGCCGCTTCATCGTCAGCGTCGATATCAACCGCATGGGCATGGCCCTCACCGGCTACCTGAAGTGGTTTGCCTACGAGCGGCTCCAAGTCCTGGGCAAGACCGAAATCCACTACCTCCAGACCCTCAAGCCGGCCCAGCGGAAGAAAATCCTCAAGACCCTCCTGGCCCACCGCCTGCCCTGCATTGTGGTGACGCATAAGATGAGGCCCCCCGCCGACCTGGTGGCGGAGTCTAAAAAGCAGCAGATTCCCCTCTTTACCACCCCCACACCAACGACCAAATTCGTGTCGGAGGTTTCGGTTTACCTGGACGAGGAATTCGCTCCGGAAACCACCATTCATGGGACCCTCCTGGACGTCTATGGAGTGGGCATCCTTCTCTTGGGGAATTCAGGTATCGGCAAGAGCGAGTGCGCCCTCGACTTGGTGGAGCGGGGACACCGGCTGGTGGCTGACGACCTCGTTTATATCAAGCGCCTCGCCAATCGCATCCTCATGGGCTCACGCTCCGAGATCATCAAGCACCACATGGAAATCCGCGGCCTGGGAATCATCAACATCGAGAGCCTCTTCGGAGTGGGCGCCATCCGAGACAAAAAACGCATCGAACTGGTGATTCGCCTCGAGGAATGGGACAACAAGAAGGAGTACGACCGCCTGGGCTTGACCCCTTCCACGCACAAGATCTTCGACGCCGATATTCCCCTCTTCGTCATCCCCGTTCGGCCGGGCCGGAACCTGGCTGTCATCATTGAAGTGGCGGCCATGAACAACCGCCTGATGAAGCTGGGTTATTTCACCGCCCAGGAATTCGCCGACCGCGTCAGCCGAATGATGACCCAGGAGACGCCGCCCCCGGCGCCGCCCAAGACAAGGGGCAAACGTTGAACGAGGGCTTCCGCTGGCTTTATCCCGGGATGCGCCTGAAGCGCTGGTTTTTCCTCGTGGCGCTCTCCGTCGTGGTGCTCATGGTGGGCTTCTCGGGGTTCATGAGCCAGCATTTCAGCGGGGTCCATTACCGGCCGGCTCCCATCGTGGAGATGGAAGGGCACCTCAAAGGCCTCAAATTCGTCGATTTCCTTTTTATGGCCCTCGCCATCTGGGGAATCATTTTCGGCATGCGTCGGGCCATCCGCACGGTGCTCACGATCTTCATCCCTGAGCGGGAACAGGACTTCATCAACATCGCCTACCAGAAGACCCGTTTGAAACGGGGACCCCGAATCGTGGCGGTTGGGGGGGGGACAGGCCTGCCCAATGTCCTTTCCAGCCTCAAACATTACACCAGCAACCTGACCGCGATCGTCACGGTGGCCGATGACGGGGGAAGCTCCGGCCGACTCCGGAAGGATTTCGGGACCCCGCCCCCGGGGGATATCCGCAATTGCATCGTGGCCCTTTCCGACCAGGAAACGCTCCTCAATCATCTTTTCCAGTACCGATTCAAGGGCCACGGGGACCTGAAGGGCCATAGCTTTGGGAACCTCTTCATCACGGTGATGAAGGAAATCACCGGGGATTTCGGGAAGGCCGTCGAGGAATCCAGCCGTGTGTTATCCACGCGTGGGACCGTCATGCCGGTCACCTTCGACGAGATGAACCTCCAGGCGCGGCTGAAGAACGGGAAGATCATCACGGGAGAATCCGCCATCGGGCAAAGCAGGGCTCCCATCGAGGAAGTGTCGCTAACCGGGAAAAAAACCAAGCCCAATAAGGAGGTCCTGAAGGCGATCCTCGAAGCCGACGCCATCGTGCTGGGCCCCGGCAGCCTTTTTACCAGCATTATCCCTAATTTGCTGGTTCCTGAGGTCCCCGAAACCATCGCGCTTTCCCGGGCGGCCAAGATTTACGTATGCAACGTCATGACCCAGCAGGGAGAGACCGAGTATTTCACGGTCTCCGATCACGTGAAGGCGATCCTCAAACACACGGGGCCCAACTTCATCCATTACGTGGTGGCCAACAAGGAAAAGGTTCCCCAGAAGCTCTTGGAAAGGTACGCGGCTTATGGCCAAGAACCCGTGGTGGTGGATGAGCCCGCGGTCGAGGAGTTGGGTGTCAAACTGGTGAAGGCGAATTTGCTTCACCAGGAGGATTTTGTGCGTCACAGCCCCGAAAAGCTTGGAAAAACCATCATCCGGCTTTTGATGATTTAACGAGCTTGGACGGACGTCAGCTTATACAAAAGGAACTAAAATGATCGGCGTGGTCATTGCGACTCACGGTGAGTTTGGAAAAACGCTCCTGGGAACCCTCGGGATGATCCTGGGGGAAATGGAAATGGTCCAATCGGTAACCCTCGCCCCGGAGGATTCGGTGGAGGCCTTCCGGGATAAGATGGCGGCCGCGGTGGGTGCGGTGGACCCGCAAGGACACGGCGCCTTGGTGCTGGTGGACATGCTGGGGGGAACTCCCTTCAATGTGGCTATGGGCATGACGGCCCAACAAAAGCTCCAGGTGGTGACGGGGGTCAATTTGCCCATGTTGGTCAAGGTCGCCTCCCACCGGGAAGAGACGGACTTGGCGGCCCTGGCCGCCGAGGTGCAAAAAGCCACCCGGGAGAGCATCATTACCTCGGTGGAGTTGTTCAAAGGAAAGGCATGAACCGCCACCACCAAGGTCACCAACGAAGGCGCGAAAGATAAGCCGAATAAAAAAGAAATTCTTGGTGAGCTTTGCGAGCTTGGCGATGAGAAAGGTTTTTGGTTAATCCAAACATGGATATTCAACTAATCCGAATCGACGACCGGCTTATCCACGGCCAAGTGGTGGTGGGTTGGGTGAAGGCCCTGGAAATACAGCGGCTGGTAGTCGTCAACGACGCCATCGCGGCCAACGCCATGCAAAAGACCCTCATGGAAATGGCGGTTCCCGCAGGACTCAAGGTGAGCTTCCATTCGGTTGGAGAGGCCGTCGACGCCTGTAAACCGGGCGGGACCGGGGAGCGGAGCCTACTTCTTTTCTCCAACCCGATTGACGTGCTGGCCTTCCTCAACCGGGGTGGCGCGGTGACCACGATCAATGTGGGAGGCATGCATTTTTGCGAAGGCAAACGCCAGGTGTCCAAGACCGTCTGCGTGAACGAGGCGGAGATCCTGGCTTTCCGGGAACTCAAGTCACGGGGCATCGAAATGGAAATCCGGGCCGTGCCGGGTGACATGAGGGAACCTCTGGAGAAATATCTTTTAGAAATAAAAGGTTGAAAGCAATATGAACCACCCGGCACACCCAGGTCACCAAGAAAGGCAAATGATATTGTCTTTCCCAAATCCAAAATCTTTTTTTGGCGTTCTTGGTGACCTAAGTGGCGAAAAATTTGAGGTTTAAATGAAAAAGACCACCTTCATCTTCGGCGTCCACAATCACCAGCCCGTAGGCAATTTCGGAAAGGTCTTCGAGGACCTCTATCGGCAGTCCTACGAGCCCTTCGCGCGAATCCTGCACCGCCATCCAAAAGTCAAGTGCGTCTTCCATGTGACCGGTCCCCTTCTGGAATGGCTGGAGGAGAACCGCCCCGACTACTTCAAGCTCCTGAAGGAAATGTCCGACCGGGGCCAGATCGAGTTCTTCACGGGGGGAATGTACGAGCCGATCCTCGCCATCCTGCCCGACCGGGATAAGGTGGGGCAGATCCGGACCCTTACCGACTACCTCAAAAAAAAATTCAAGGCGGAGGCCAAGGGCATGTGGACCGCCGAGCGGGTGTGGGAACCCCACCTGACCAAGCCCCTGGCTGAGGCCGGGGTGAAATACATCGTGATGGACGATGCCCACTTCAAGGCGGCGGGCCTGAAGGAGGACGAAACCTTCGGCTATTACCTCATGGAAGAACAAGGCTCCACCGTGGGTGTGTTCCCCATTTCCGAGAAGATGCGCTACATGATCCCGTTCCGCTCCGTGGAAGAGGGCATCCAGTTCCTGCAATCCACCGCCACCGAGGAAGGCGACCGCTGCGTGGTACTGATGGATGACGGCGAGAAGTTCGGCGGATGGCCCGACACCTACAAGTGGGTCTATGAGGAGGGTTGGCTGGAGCGCTTTTTCAACGCCCTGGAAGCGAATTCCTCTTGGTTGAACCTCTCGACCTTCTCCGAGTTCGTGGAGGACCACCCCCCCAAGGGAAGCATCAACCTGCCCACGGGTTCCTACACCGAAATGGGGGAATGGTCCTTGCCGGCCGAGGCGGCGGAGGAGTACGAGCACATCCGCCACGAGGTCCGGGACCGGGGCGAGCTTCCCCGCTATGAACGCTATCTCAAGGGCGGATTCTGGCGCAACTTCCTGGTCAAATACGCCGAAAGCGGCCACATGCACAAGAAGCTCCTCTGGGTCTCCGACAAGGTCGAGGAAGCGAGAAAACACTTGGCCAAAAAAGGCACTCCCAAACAAAAGGCGGTCCTGGAGGAGGCGGAAAAGGCCCTCTACCGCGGCGAGTGTAACTGCCCCTATTGGCATGGGGTCTTCGGGGGCCTTTACCTGAACCATCTTCGCTTCGCGGTTTACCGCCAGTTGGTGGAGGCGGAAAAACTGGCTGAATCGCTTTTACCCGAACCTTCCCATGGCATCGGGGTGCATGTGACCGACTTCAATAAAGACGGAAAGAACGAAGTGCTTGTGGAAAGCTCCAATTACCACGCTCTCTTAGAGCCGGCCTCAGGCGGCGTCCTGACGGAGCTGGATTACCTCAAGAAACCCATCAACCTCACGGATACCCTCACCCGCCGCAAGGAAGCCTACCACAGCAAGCTCCTGGCCCTGGCCCGCCAAGGACAGCACCAGGGAGGCGTGGCCAGTATCCACGACCAGGTAAGAACCAAGGAACCGGGGTTGGAGCACAAGCTTTTCTACGACCCCGCCCGCCGGGCGAGCCTCGTGGAGCATTTCACCCCCCTCCCCACGACCGTGGAGCAAATGATGACCAGCCGTTACCAGGAACTGGGGGATTTCCGCAACGCGGTTTTCGAGGCCAAGGTACAGGGGCCCAAGAAAAAGGGACAGCCCGCCCTTGTGCAGCTTTCCCGCGAGGGGCACGTGGACGGCTCACCCTTGAGGCTTTCCAAGAAGCTCCAGTTCGGGGCGGGAGATTTCGAGTTGGGGACCTTATACGAACTCCAGAACAAGAGCATGAAGAACCTCAGCTTCCTTTTCCTGACCGAGTGGAACCTGACCCTCCTGGCGGGGGACGCCCATGACCGCAATTATTTCGTGAAGGGAAGGACCCTTTCCCAGCCACGGCTTTTTTCCACCGGCGAGGAAAGGGACGTCGAGGAGATGGGCATGACCGACGGCTGGTTGGAATTGGAAGTGAATTTCAAGACCAAAAAGCCGGCACTGTTCTGGCGTTATCCCGTGGAGACCATTTCCCAATCCGAGGGGGGGTTTGAGAGGGTGTACCAAGGCTCCTGCCTCCTGCTGGGGTGGGAGGTTTCCTTGCGGCCGAATGAGACCTTTGAGACGGAAGTCCTGACCCGCCTGATCGAGAGGAAAGAGAAATGATGGCCCATTGGCTTCCCGTGTCGCTCCTAATGGCCCTCATCAGCCTGGACGTGTCGGCGGTTGGCCAATTTATGTTTTCCAGGCCCATCGTGATCGGTCCCCTGGTGGGCTGGATCTGCGGGGTGCCCCAGATCGGGCTGGAACTGGGTGCCTTGATCGAACTGATCTGGATCGCGGATGTCGCCGTGGGAGCCCACTTGCCCATGGACCTCTCGGTGCTGGCGGGAATCTCGGTGGCTTTCGCCTGCGAGTTGTCCCAAGGAAGGTCCCCGGTGCCCACGGAGGCGCTGATGACTTTCGCCTTAGGTGTTTCCATCCCATTGGCCGCCCTGGCCACGGAGGGGGAAATCCTCCTTCGGAAATTTCACGTGCGGTGGATCCATTTCGCCCAGAGGATGATCCTGGGCTCCCATTTTCAAACTTTTGAATGGATTAATTCCATTGTGGTGGGGGAATTGCTCCTGAAAGGTTTCCTAACGGCGGTGGCCGGATTGACCCTAGCCCATTGGAGCACACCTCTTTGGAACCTATTGCCGGTCACGGTCATCCAGGGCTTTTATTACGCCCATTGGCTTTTGCTGGCCTTGGGCTGTTCAGCGGTGATTGACCTGCTGGTGGAGCGCAAATCCGTCATTTACCTACTCCTCGCCATCGCCACCGTCATGAGCCTGGCGCTTTTCTCGCCGATCCAGGGCGTGTACCTGGTTTCCCTCGCCCTCTTCGCGGGATTCGTCCTCACCCTCGTTTACGTCGGAAGGGGGGAGACGGCATGAGCCCCGAGGAAAAAACCATGAGCCCCCTAAGTTTCCTGGAACTCGTCCTGACTTTTTGGAGGAGCTTCTTTCTCCAGGTGGTCTGGAATTTCGAGCGGTACATGAGCTACGGCATCGCTTATTGTCTCCTGCCGGTTTTGAAGAAGACCTACCCCGTTCCGGAGGAACGGGCCCTAGCCCTGGCCCGGCACATGGAATACTTCAATACCCATCCCTACATGGCTTCTTTCGTTCTGGGGGCTGTCAGCCGCATGGAAGAGACCAAGCAACAATTGCCTAAACCCAAGCAAAAGCAGGCCGAGGAGGAAATCAGCGCCCTGAAGGTGGGGATGATGGGCCCACTGGCCGCCATGGGGGACAGTCTTTTTTGGGCCACCATCCGGCCCTACTGCGGCTTGATCGCGGTAACCCTCGTCCTGTCCCACGCCTTCCAGGTGAAGGGCCAGCATTGGATTATTCCCCTCCTCTTTCTCCTCGTTTATAACACCGCCCACGTTGGCATCCGCTTGATGGGGTTCCTCCAGGGCTACCGGCACGGCGACCAGGTGGTGCTTTCCCTGAGGCGCTACGGTTTCCAGGACGCCATCCGAGGGTTGAAGCTGGCTTCCATCCTCCTGCTGGGGGTGCTCATCGTTTTCGTGAACGTCTCGGAGATTGAAAGGGAAGTGGGGCTTTTCATCCTGAAGTTTGTCTTTTTCACGGCGCTCGTGGGGCTTTTCACCTTCGCGCTTCACCGGAAGATCAGTCCCAGCCAGCTTTTTTACGCGGTCCTGCTGTTCGGCTTGGTCCTTGCCTTTTGGCCCCAGTTGAGCGCTGCGCCCGCCATCGCGCCTCCGGGGGGCCACTGATGAAATTGGGATTTTTGAATCAAGGGTCGGGGATTCCGAATTCGATAACCGTGGAAGACAAGAGGGGGAAGCATGAAACTCGCTGAAAAGCTCGAGATCGTTAATAAGTTGGGACTCCACTTGAGGGCCGCGGCGGAGCTGGTAAAGACGGCCAACAAATTCAAATGCAGCATCACCATTCACCACGCGGCGGGAGGCGCCCGCAACGTGAACGCCAAGAGTTTGATGGGCCTCATGACCCTGGCCGCCGCCAAGGGAACGGAGCTGGAATTTGAGGCGGATGGCGAGGATGCCAAGGACGCCATGGCGGCCCTGAGACAGCTATTGGCCAACAAGTTCGGGGAGAAGGAATGAAATTCGCAGTTAATGTAAATTTTCGGCTTGGGCCGAAAATGTTCAAATACTTCGAACTTCGCGCTTCGAACTTAAAACTAGGAGTTCGATGTGGCTGAGAAGATCTTAAACGGGGTACCGGCCGCGGGCGGCATCGCCATCGGACCGGTTTACCTTTACCATCCGGAGGGGTTTTCCGTCTCCCGGCGCAATTTGAAGCCCGAGGAGCTGGCGGAGGAGCTCGCCCGCTACCAAGGGGCCCTGACCAAGACGCACGCCCAGATTTCAGGGCTTGAGGAGAAGATGCAGGAAAAACTAGGGAAAGAGCACGCCGCCATCTTCCAGGCCCATCAGGTGGTGCTGGAAGACCCGCTTTTCACCGATGAAATCCCCCAATCCATCCAATCCCGCCGCCTGAACGCCGAGTTCCTGGTGGCCGAGGCGCTGGAAAAATTCAAGTCGGTCATGGAATCCCTCGAGGACGGCTATTTCCGTGAAAGGGGCGGGGACATCCAGGACGTCAGCAACCGCCTCCTGCGCAACCTGGCGGGGGGCGAAAAGGACCAGCTCAAAAAACTGGATCGGGAAGTCATCCTGATCGCCTCGGACCTCTCGCCCTCCGACACGGTCAACCTTTCCCCCGACACGGTCAAGGGGTTCTGCACCGACATCGGCGGCCGTACCTCGCATGTGGCCATCGTGGCCCGCTCCCTAGGACTTCCCGCGGTCGTGGGCATGCAGGCCATCTCCGCCACGGTCCAAGAAGGGGACATGGTGGTCGTGGACGGCAACAAAGGCGTCGTGGTGGTGAACCCCCTGCCCCAGACCCTCAAGCAGTACCGGAAGTTGAAGGAGGATTATGAGGCTTTCCAAAAAAGCCTGGAGGAACTCCAGGCCCTCCCGGCCCAGACCCCGGACGGGCACCAAGTCACCCTGGCGGCCAACATCGAGATACCCCAGGAACTGGACGAGCTGGCTCGGCACGGGGCGGAGGGCATCGGGTTGTTCCGCACGGAGTTCCTGTTCCTCGACCGGGAGGAAATCCCCACCGAGGAGGAACAGTACGTGGCCTACAAGGAACTGGCCACCAAGACCGGCGTTAATCCGGCCATCATTCGCACGCTGGACCTAGGCGGGGACAAGTTCCTCTCCCACCTGAACGTCCTGCACGAGAGCAACCCCTTCCTGGGCCTGCGGGCAATCCGCCTGTGCCTGAAGCGGCCCGAAATTTTCAAGCCCCAGCTGAGGGCTATCCTGCGCGCCGCGGCCCACGGACCCATCAAGATCATGTTCCCGATGATCTCCACGCTGGCTGAGATCCGGGAAGCCAAAATCCTCCTCAACCAGTGCGTCCAGCAGTTGAAGAAGGAGGGCATGGTCTTCCGCTCGGGCATTGAGGTGGGGGCCATGATCGAGATCCCCTCGGCGGCCATCATCGCGGACGTGCTGATCCAGGAAGTGGACTTCCTCTCTATCGGCACGAACGACCTCATCCAGTACACCCTGGCCGTGGATCGGGTGAACGAATCGGTGGCCTACCTTTACGATCCCGCGAACCCGGCGATCTTGCGGCTCATTCAAATGACCGTGGACGCCTGCCACAGGGCGGGAAAATGGGTGGGCATGTGCGGTGAGATGGCGGGGGACCCCCAGTTCGTGCCTCTCCTGCTGGGCATGGGCCTGGACGAGTTCTCGGCCAGCGTTTCCGTCATCCCCGAGATTAAAAAGGTGATCCGGCTGATGCCCTATGACAAGGCCCGGGAGATCGCCAAGGCCGCCCTCCAACTAAAAACCTCCGGGGAAGTTCTTAAACTCATCAAGGACAATGTCCCGCCCGAATTAAAAGCCCTATTGTTCTGAAGAAACCGCTCACAAGCCAAGGGTTCGCCTTGCCGAACCAGCGATAGGGCGTTTTCAACTTTAATTAATTTAGGTATTCTAGGGAGCAATGAACCTGGAAAACGGCCAACCGTTTGATTTAGCTGTTCGACAAGGAATCCTATGAAAAAATCCCCTGGACGAAAAAAACCGGCGAAATTGAAAGTTTCCACGGCCAAACCCCTTCTGGCCAAGGGGAAGTCTGTGTTTCCCTTTTCGGCAATCGCGGGGGTGCTGGGCGGCTGGATTCTTTCCATGTTGGGGCTTCTTTCACTGCCGAATTACAACGCGATCCTTCCTGGAGGGGAAGCCCTTCTCCGGCTTTCTTGGGGTCTGCCGGTTGTTCTGGGCATTATTGTCATGACCTATAGCTGGCGCAAGGTGTCGTCTCCCCCTGAAAACGGCTGGGATATTTCCCCTTGGTCCGCCCGCTTTTGGTTCTGGGGGTTGATGGGCTTGGCTATTTATTTAAGGATGTTCGACGTGTACCGGCCCAACCCCGATTGGTGGGATGATCATTACATCCACACGAGCGACATTCGAAGCGTCGTTGAAATGAATTTCCGGCCCTTCTTTTTCCCCTCCGGAAATCGCGAACCCTTTTTCCCCTATTTGACCGCGGGTCTTTGGTATCTCGCCCCGCAAATCACACCCATTGTCATGATGCAGATTGGGAACATGATTTTCGACCTGGCGTCTATATGGATGTTCTACCTTATCGGAAAGGAAATTGCGGGGCGACGCCTCGGGATTTTTTTCATGGGCATGGGCGCCATCAGCAAGATCCTCATTGAGGTCACCAAAAACCAAATGGGATGTGATTCCTGCGTGCTGGGCGGGGCGGTGGCCATCCTGTTCCTCCTGCGGCTGTTCAAGAAACCGGATTTGAGGCATTTCCTGGAATGGGCCTTGGCCGTGGGTTTTGGCGGCTATACTTATGTGCCCCTGCGCCCATGGCTGCCGGTGATGCTGGCGGTTGTCCTAACCTGGATCCTATATGATCCCAGGGAAAGGAGGACCGATCCTTACCGGATGATAATAGGCCCCGGTTTCATGTTGGCCTGGGCCTTCCTGTTCCTTTACAAGAATTTTTATTTTCCTTTTGAGGGCCTGGGCAAGATTATTTCCCATCCCGTTACCCTGTGGGTGACGGCAATCGCTATCGCCTGGAGCTATTTCTGGGTCTATGAGAGGGAGAAAACCAAGGGTTTTAGCCGCCTCTTTCTCTGGGCCACAGCCTCCATCGTGATTGGCGTCTGTGTTTTTCCCCTCTATCAATTCGCGGCTTATGGCAACCACGTCCGGGACATGTCCTTTTTCGCCAACACGCATGAGATTTTAGGACCGGAATTCGTGAAGAATTTATTCCGTCCGGCGCTTTTATCCTTCGGCCCCGGGGGCCCTTTCGACAGCTTTCCGCCGGCCCCTCACGATTCCATGTATGGGTTTTTCACCACCGCGGCGGCCCTGCTTTGGGTGGCCTACTTCCTGGCGTGGCCCAGTTGGTTTAAAGCCCTTTTTCCCATGTTGTTCCTGGTGAGCTGGATTCCCGGCATGCTTTCCTTTGCGACCCACAGCCAAAGGTTGGTTGGGGCGACAACGCCCTTCTTCCTGGCGGGGGCCTGGGGACTCGACCGACTTTGGTCCCTTTTCCTGCAGGCCAAGCCCGGCAAGGTGACGAACCTTCTATGCGCCTTCGGATTCCTGGCCTTGGGAGGCATTCAATTGAACCAGAACATGAAAGATTACCAATACTGGATGGCACAGCGGTCGCCCAACGCCACCGTTTATGACTTGGCCGCGCAAGAACTGGCAAGCCACACGGTTTACATGAAATACTCCACCGAGGACTTCCTGACGAAGGACGCCATGGATGTTCTTTCGAACGGTAAAACGGTATTCCACCTCATGCAAGAAGTGAATCCCATCGTCCTTCTGCCAGGGGAAACTTCAAGGGACCTGGCCGTGATCCTTTACGGAGAGGATAAGGAGACACAGAAGAACCTCGACCAGGAATTTCCCGATATTCCATGGAAGAAATCCTGGAAACATAACCAACACCCGGACCAGAACGCTTATATTTGGTACAAGGAAATTCCCTTTGAGAAAGTGAAAGACGGCCATAGCCACCTGTTCCCAGTCCGCACCGCCTCGCCCTATACCTGGGAACGTTTTTATTACGGAAGGTTCGGGTTTGGTTTGGGAATGATCCGGTACCGGGACCGCGCCAAACTCTGGAACGATCCCATCGACGCCAAGGGAGTCATCGTCTTTACCCACACCATGCGGATGAAGGCGGACTGGCAGGTTCAAGCCGGCGGGACCTACACCTTCTCGCTCACGACCGGCAATCCCTTTAACCTCTACATTGACGGGCGCTTGATCCTGAGGAATGTTAACCGTGAATTCTCGAACAACCGGACCGCTAAGGAAGACTTGAGCCCAGGTCTCCATCACGTGGAGATCCTCAATGATTACGTCCAGGAAGATAAGGTCCCAACGGTCAAGGTGCTGACGCCGGGTTCGGCCTCGCCGGTGCCGTTGGATGAGTTGGTATTTAAGGACGCCCCCCAAGACCCGGCCCCTGGTTCAGTCAGCCAGGCTATGAGGAAAAAGTAATTTACCGATCCTATAACGACTTGCTTCGTAAGGAGAGTCTGCGACATGAGTGTTCTTGACCGAACCGTAAGTTTGCCCAAACTCGACCCTTCGGGTATGCTCCAAAAGGTCATGGATGTGCCCTATCATTGCCAGGACGCTCGGTACCGGGTGCAGAATCATCCTCCTAAATTAAAAGCCAAAAACATCCGAAGTGTCGTCCTGTCGGGCCTGGGTGGTTCCGCCATCGGGGGGGATATCCTTCGAACATTGGTTTGGAAGAGTGCGGCCTTTTCCATGATGGTCAACCGGCACTATGAGCTCCCCGGATGGGTGGGGAAGGACAGCTTGGTGGTTTGCTCCAGCTACTCGGGCAATACGGAAGAGACCCTTTCGGTATTTCGACAGGCTCTGGCAAAAAAAGGCCCGGTCTTGGTCATCTCTTCCGGCGGGGAATTACTGGCACAAGCCAAAAAGAAGAAACTCCCCTATTGTGAGGTCCCGGGGGGCCTTCCTCCGCGCGCCGCTTTAGGCTATTCCTTCGTCACGCTCTTGACCGCTTTGGAATGCCTGAAACTCTTGCCGTCCCACGAAGCGGATTTCCAGGAAACCCTCGGGCTCCTGGCGGAATTGTCCCAACGCTACGGCATGATGGTTCCCGCCGCGAAAAACCCCGCCAAGCAATTGGCGCAATTCCTCCACAACAAATTGCCGGTCCTTTACGCGGGGCAAGACCATTTGGACTCGGTGGCGGTCCGTTGGAAATGCCAGTTCAACGAGAATTCCAAACTGGTGGCCCTGGCCAATGTGGTGCCTGAGATGAACCATAACGAGGTGCTGGGCTTCTCCTACCCGGAGGTCCTTTCCAGGGAAATGGCGGTCATTCTCCTTAGGCATCCCCAGGCCGATCATCCCCAGATTCAACGGCGGTTCGAGATTTTAAAGGGCATCCTAAAATCAAAAACCGCTGGTGTAAGGGAGGTGAAGGCCGAGGGGAAGTCCCTCCTGGCCCAGATGATGTCGGCCATCTACCTGGGCGATTTCGTCAGCGTTTATCTCGCCTATTTACGGGGCATTGACCCGACGCCCATCGACTTGATCGACCAATTCAAGAAACAGTTGAGCCGCTGACAAGCCGGGTTCCCTTTGCGTTGCCGGTTCGTGAAAGCTAGAATCATCCGAACCCATGGATAACCCACCCCCGAACTCGCGGGAAAGCCTGATTTCTTCCCTGCTTTTTTTAACCGTCTTTGGTTTCGCCCTCTTGGGTCTCAATCCTACTTTTTACGCCGACGACAGCCCAGAGACCATCACGGCCAGTGTCCTTTTGGGCATCCCACACCCGCCGGGATACCCCCTCCACACGCTCCTGGGGCATTTGTTTTCCCTGCTTCCCCTTTCGCATTACCCCTTCCGGGTCAACCTGCTTTCAGCGGTCCTTTCCGCAACGGTTTGCGTTGCCCTCTATCGTTTAATGCGAGGGTCCTTTGGTGTTTCGCGCGCGATTGCCATACCTGCCACCCTTTTTTGGGCTGTTGGGGCCACCACTTTTCCCGCCGCCTTAAGCGCTAAAACGGGTATCTACCAAATGACGTCCCTTTTGCTTTTGGCGATCCTAGGGACCCTTTACGAGGGACGCTTGGCCTTGGCCCTTTTCCTCCTGGGGGTCTCCTGCGCCAACCATTGGATGAGCACCCTGGCTTACCTGCCGGGAATTGTTCTTGTGGCTTATTATTCCCTCAAACGATTGAAGGAAAAGGAAGACCCGGCGCCAGAAGGGGCGGAAGTTTCGGCGCCGCCCTTGGAACCTCCCGTCGGACTTTCCTCAACCGCGTCCAGCGGGGAACCGCCCGACGCAATTACTGGGTTTGTCCGGGTTCAAGCGCCTTCGAAAGGCCGCGTCAAAAAATCCCTGATCCCAATCACGTTGTTCCTCTTAGGGTTGTCGATTTATCTTTGCCTGCCGATCCGGGCTAAACTCGACCCGGCCCTCAATTGGGGGGAACCCTTCACTTGGAGCCATTTCCTCTCGAACTTTTTCCGCCAGCAATACACGGGAGGGGAAGCCTCCGGGGGTATGGAAACCTGGGTGACCCAGGGGTGGCTTTACCTCAAGGGGGCCTTTAACGAGTTTGACGGACTCCTTCTGGCCGCCCTATGGGGAATGGGGATGGTTTATTTCCAGGACCGGCGGCGGACCTTAGGGACGGCGCTTACTTGGTTTTCGCTCGTGGCCGCCACGGTGCTTTACTTGAACCTGCCCCACGAACAAAATTTCCTCGTCCTGGATTACACCCTTTCGTCCCACGTCTTCATCCTCCTTTTCACGGCTTGGGGACTGGAATCCCTTTTCACGGAATGGCCCGATTCCCAGCGAAAAATGGGACGAACGGTCGTGGCTGTGGTTCTGATTTTTTTCGCCGCTTTCCTTGGGGTCGAACGCCAGAGGGGGGCGGGACAATCCCATTACACCTATGTTTACGATTACGTCTTGAATGGCCTGAAGGCCGTGCCCCGGAACGCGCTTTATTACGCCAAGGGAGACGGTGTTGTTTTCCCTGTTTGGTATTTCCAGTGGGTGGAGGGAAAGCGGCCCGACCTGGCCCTGGTGGGAGTGGACGGGTTCCCCATGGATTGGGTGCGCCGGAAACTTTTCGAGGCTCATCCCTTTATGAAGGTGCCCAAGACGGAAAAGACGCTGGGAGCGGAAGCTGTCGCTCCCCTCATGAATTGGACCGCGCGGCAGAACACCGACCGGGACCTATATTTCAGCTATAACCCGGGCCCCGAGGGACGGATGACCGACACGCGCGTGGTGCCTTATGGGATCGTGATGCGGGGTTTCCTTCCGGGAGCCGAACCTGTTTGGAACGAGGCTTGGAACGACCGCCTCTGGGACCAAATGAGACTCCGGAATCTGGGTGACCAGGCTTTCTCGGTGGATGAAAGGACCAACCGGATGGCCGTCGCGAACTACGCCGCGTTTCGGAACCAAGTGGGGACCTTTTATGAGGATGAAGGGGATGATTGGAAGGCGAAAGAGGGCCCGCCCTCGAAGTATGCGGGAATTTCACCCTCCCAAGCGGCCTACCTTAAAAGCCATCAGCAATACCTGATGGCCCAACAATGGGACCCCGCCAACGCCTTATACTTGTGCAATTTGGGGAACTCGCTTTTCCGGATGGGCAGGCTCCGGGAGGCGGTGGACTGGTACCAGAAGTCCGTGGACCAGGACCCCCAATATGTCCCCGCGCTTTTCAATTACGCCGTGACCCAATACCAGCTGAAAAACTACCAGGAGGCGGGGAAGTTGTTCGAGCGGGTCCTGGACCTTAGGCCGGATTACAAGGAAGCCAAAGACACCTTGGGGTACCTGATTCAACAGCGCCTTTATAGCCGCTGAAGGAAGAGCGGTTTAAGGATGTTTAAGGATATTGTTTGGAACTCGGGCCGTGGGGAACAGGATTTCTGTGGGCCGCGCTAGAGCTTGTGATAAAATGAGGTCCTGCCGGTGAAATTCTCTTGATCGCAAGGGTCCTACCCTCTCCATTAATCTATCTGAGAAAGAACTCCATGCCCCCCAAAGCGAAAAAAAATAAAAGGGCCCGTCCCGCAGGTTCTGGCTCCACACGCCGCTTGAAGGTGGCGTTGATTGCGACGGGCGGGTTGGGCTTGGCGCTTTTGCTCGGCGTGGAACTGGTCAGGGTTCTCAATGCTCCCCGGCCCGATGTTTTTCTGCCCGCCACCCTCATGGGGAAATTTTCAGGTTTTAACCAACCTTGCGGCAAATTCAACGCCTGGGATGTGGCGGCCTTGGGAAACGACGGCTATGTGGTGACCGACGCCGAGAACGGCCGGGTTTTGTTTTTCGACAAGCAGGGGAAGTTTCTCAAGTCCTGGGGGAAAAAAGGAAATGGCCCCGAGGATTTGAAAGAACCCTCCTCCGTCATTACCGACGAGGCGGGCAACACCTACTTTATTGACGCCTGGGCTAGCGCCCTGATGGGATTGGACAAGGAACGGAAACCTATTCTCGACGTCCCTGTCACCCAGGGTTTCTACGGCCCCCGGGGTCTTGCCTGGGACGGCAAGAATTTCTTCGTGGCCGATACGGGTGCCCATCGGGTGGTGGAACTGACAAAGGAGGGGAATTTTGTCACCTACTGGGGCGGCAAAATGGGTGACGGGAAAGACCAGTTGAACGACCCCTATGCCATCGCCGCCTACGGGGGCTATCTCTATGTGGCGGACGCGAACAACCACCGCATCCAGGTCCTAGACCCCTCGGTCAAGAACCAGTTCGTGAGGAATTTCAGCGTTGGGAAACAGCCCACTGACCTCGTCTTTGACAAACAAGGCCGTCTTTTCGTTTCTTTCTTTGACGATGGCATCGTGGGGGTGTTTAATTCCAACGGTAAATCCCTCGGCAAGCTGAAGGATGACCTTGGATCGGTGGACCCTTTCCGGAACATCAACGGTTTGGGCATCGCTCCCGACGGCCTCCTGTTGCTGGCTTCCGCGGACAAGATATTGATGTACCGGGTGCCGTAACCCCGCCCGGGGTGGCGTGGGTATTACCCTCGAGGAGTTTGGTTTGGACCAGCAATTTTACAAGGCCGACTGCCGCCACTTCACCGGCGAAAAGCCCTGCGTCCCCCACAAGACGGAAGGAGTGGTCTGCCGGGACTGCCCACGCTATGAGCCCGTGAGTGAGAGGATCCTCATCATCAAGCTCGACGCGGCGGGGGATGTCCTTCGTTCCACCTCCATCCTGCCGGCTTTCAAGAAATCGAGGCCGGGGCTTTCCATCTGGTGGGTCACGGAAAATTCCTCCAAGCCCCTTTTGGAGAGGAATCCCTTTATTGATGTCCTCTTGGGAATCGACCCGGCCCTGCCGGGGCTGCTTTCCACGACCCATTTCGGCCGGGCCTTCAATTTCGACATGGGCCGAAAGGCCGCCTCCATCCTGGCCATGGCCAACAGCCCCGTGAAGAAGGGCTTTGGCCTTTCCCTGGAGGGCGGGGTGGTGCCGCTGGAACCCTCCGCCGAGGCCTGGTTTGAGATGGGAATCTTCGACACGGTCAAGCGGGCCAACCGGCGCACCTACCAGGACCATCTTTTCCAACTGGGCGGGTTGAAATACCAAGGTGAACCACCCCAATTGGCGCTGACGGAAAAGGAAAAAGAATTCGGCTTGGCTTTCGCGCGAAGGAACAAGCTCTCGAAATTCAAGGAACTAGTGGGCTTTAATATCGGTTCCGGCGGCCGTTGGCCCATGAAGCGCTGGCGCTTGGACGGATTCACCTGGCTGGCCAAGCAACTGAAAAAGAAAAGGCCCGGTTGTGGTGTCCTGCTCTACGGTGGTCCCGAGGAGAGGGAATTGATGCCGTCCCTGGCCAAAAAACTGAAGGGCGCTTGCGTTTCGACGGGCACGGAAAATACCCTGCGGCAATTCGCCTCCCTGGTGGACCTCAGCCAAGTGATGGTGACCGGGGATACCCTGGCCCTGCACGTGGCGGTGGCGCTGGGGAAAAGGGTATTGGCCTATTTCGGCCCTACTTCCGACACCGAAATCGACCTCTTCGGGCGCGGGGAGAAGGTCTTGCCCTCCAGCCCTTGCCAGTGCTATTACCAGAACCAATGCACCCAGAAGGTTTCTTGCATGGACAACTTGAGGGAGGAAGACATGTTCGCGGCGGTCGAGAGGCAGTTGGACATCCTCCGAAAAGGAAAAAAAACCTGAAAACAGCGCTCAAGAGCCGGGAAGAATTCTTCAAGGATTACCTAGAACACAGTCCTATCGCCATGGCTTTCTGGAGGTCCTTGGAATGCCACCGGTTTTCCGAGGAAAAACTTGTTCACCCCGTCCTGGACGTGGGTTGTGGGGACGGCTTTCTGGCCCGTACCGCCTTCCGCGAGAAGCTGGAGGCGGGGATTGACCTCGACAAGGGCGAAGTGGACCGGGCCGTCAAGCTCGGGAGCTATGGCAAGGCCCTTTACGCCAGCGCCACCGAGATTCCCTTCCCTGACAAGTCCTTCAGGACGGTCGTGAGCAACTGCGTGTTGGAACATATTCCCGATATCGACAAGGCCCTCAAGGAAATCCACCGAGTCCTGAAGCCGGGTGGAAGGCTCCTGATCACCGTCCCCAGCGAGCAGTACAACCATCCCTATTTCCGGAACCTGATGGACAAGATGGGCCTGGGCTGGCTAGGTGAGCGCTACATGAACGGGCTGAACAAGGTCTTCAAGCACTTTCACGTAGACGACGCGGCCACCTGGAAGAAGCGCCTGGCCAAGGCGGGTTTGAAGGTCGTAGTCGCCGACTACATCGTTCCCTTGCCGGCCTTTGAGGTTTATGAGCGGTGGATGTTATTGGCCTTTCCCTCGAAGATCCTCAAGGTGTTGACCGGGCGGTTTGTGTTTGGCCCCCGGGGCCCCGTCAAATGGTTCGCCTCCTGGTGGTTGCGCAAGCCCTTGAACGCCACGGGTGATCCTGGCGCCTGCTATTTCATCGCGGCTAAGAAAAAATAATCATGCCCGAGCACGCGGTCGTTCAACGTTGGAGGCATCCCGCTTTCCTCATTTTCCTCCTGGGAGGCTTCCTGGGGCTTTTTCTCAACCTGGGAGTCTCCCTCTTGCTGGTATTTCGCTTTTCCGTCAACCCCCTGACCGCTTTCGCCGCTGGCACTTTGTTGAACCAACTCTTCCATTACTTCTATTACAACGTGGTATATGTGAACCAGGAAATCCGCATGAGGACTTCCTTTCCCCTCCACCTGCTGTTGAGCCTCCTGGTTTCGGCCGGTGCCGCCGCCCTGCTTTGGTTTTTCCTCTCGCGGGGTTGGAACCTACCCCAGGGATTGGCGGCCTGCCTGTTTCTTTTGGCCGCCTCCAACGCCTTCCTCAACCGCATCTCCACCTTCAGCTCGGCCAAGATGG
>DATKOC010000204.1:0-9292 GCA_035524855.1 bacterium | reverse complement strand
TTCGGCTTGTTCAGAGATTTCATCAAGCGCACGAATTATTTCTTCGGGGGCTTCCTTGCCCTGCACCTTCACGTCAAAGAGGTCAAAATCCTCAATGCCCACCCGGGTAGCCAATATCTTGAGAAAGTCCTGGAGGGCCGCTCCCTGGGCCGAGGTCACAACCGCCACCCGGCGAGGGTACTTGGGCAGAGGTCTTTTTCGGGCCGGATCGAACAAGCCTTCCTCGCCCAATTTCTTCTTCAATTGCTCGAAGGCCAACTGGAGGCTACCAACCCCCTGGGGTTCCAGGCTTTGGACGATCATCTGGAATTGGCCGTAAGCCTGGTAAAGGGAAAGGGTTCCCCCGGCCACGACTTTCATCCCATTCTCGGGTTTGAAGGCCACCCCCATATTTTGGCCCTTAAAGAAGGCGCAGCGCAGGACTCCTTTTTCATCTTTGAGGGAAAAATACATGTGACCGGAACTGTGGTGCTTAAAGTCGGTGATTTCGCCCTGTACCAGGACGCGCGAGAACTTGGCCTCCAGCAAAAGCCGGGCGGTCTGGAGAACCTCGGAAACGGAATAGATAACTTGGTTTTGCTCGATCATTAAATTCTCTTGATCTGGATTTTCTTAAGTTCGCTCGCGGCCATTGCGGATTTAAAACCTTGAATTCCCGTCCGGGCAACCACTGTCGCCGTGGCACAGGCCATTTTCGCGCAGTCCCAGAAATTTTTCCGCGCTGTGAAGGCCCTCAAGTAGCCCGCCAGGAACCCATCCCCCGCGCCCACAACGATAGGCGATTTTACTTTCCGGGTGGATTTCACAATGCATTTTTCCGACCCCACCCAAATCAAGGCACCCTCGGCGCCATTCGTGACAGCCCCATGTGGCAAGCCCGCCTTGATCAACTTGGGCCAAAACTTCACAACTTGGCTCAAGCCTGTGAATTTTTGACCGAAGGCCTGCGAAAGTTCGAACAAGTTCACTTTGAAAAACCAAGGCCGGGCTAAAAGCGCCCGCCGGAGAGCCTCACCGGAACTATCCACGACCACCCTCACCCCCTTGCGCTGGAACGAAGTAACCCAGGAGGCATAAAGGGCGGGATTCATACCTTGGGGCAGGCGGCCCGTGAGGACTAGGAAATCGTTCTTTTTCACCGCCCGGTCTAACTGCCCAAAAGAAATCAAGTCCAATTCAAAACCCGGGTGGTTGTATTTACGGCTCTTATTCCTTTCCTTCACGACTACATTCAAGCGCAATGGCGCTTGGGCGCTCAGAACACGGGCTTCCAAGCCCTCCCGATCCAACAAGGACCGGTAAAGAATATGGGTGGGATGCTTACCCCCGCCAGTACCCAACCATGTCGTAAAGGGAACCCTAAATTTTCCAAGGAACCGGGCGATGTTGAGGGCCTTGCCGCCGGCCTCCAAGTCGGAAAATAACACCTCCCCGATTTTTCCCCTGACCGGCTCCCTTAAATCGAGTTCCAAGTCCAGCGCCGGATTCAGGGTCACCAAGTGGATCATTGAAGTTCACCCATTCTTTGCTCGGCGGCCTGGGACACCGCCGGGTATTCCCGTTGCAACGCGGCCTTTTGATACTCCGTTCTTGCTTCCATCAAACGGCCCTTTTGCTTCAAGAGGTCCCCCAAGGCCAGGTGTGGCAACCCGAATCCCGGCTGGAGCTGGATGGACTGGCGATAAAAGGCCTCGGCCGAAGCCGGGTCACCCAGTTTTTCCTCGGTTTGGCCCAGGTAATAGGTGGCCTCATGGGCCACGCGGTAGCCGGTTTGGGCCTTCACGAAATCCAACTGGGCTTCCTTGTATTGGCCCTGGTGGTAATGAACCAAGCCCATCCCAAAATAAGCGTCATCCTGGCCGGGCTTATACTTGAGCGACTCCTCGAAATAGCGCTGGGCGGCGGAATAGTCCCCCAATTCCACGGCCACCTTACCCAAGTTATAAAGCGCGTCGGCGTGAGCCGGGTCCTTCTCGAGCGTTTTCTCCAGGAGGGATTGAGCGCGGGCCCACTGATCCTGCTTGAGGAAGGCCACCCCCTGGTAATAGTAGCCGTTCGCGTCGTCCGGGTTGATCTCCAGGCCCTTCTGGTAATACTTTAGGGCCCCGTCGAAATCCCCGGTCTTGAGCCCCAGGTTGCCAAAATTAAAATAGGTCTCGGCCATCCGTGGATCCATCTCCAGGCTCTGTTTTAGTTTTTGCCCGGCCTCCCTCAAACGCCCCGCGTCCATGTCCATCGCCGCCAGGTTGGTGATGACTTCCGGGTACTTCGGGCGAAGCTGGAGCGCTTTCCGGAAATAAAGCGCGGCTTGGGCCGGGCTTCCCTTTTGGTAATAGGCGCGCCCCAAGTTGTAGTAGAACTCCGGCATCTTGGGGTTGGCCAGGGAGCCCTTGGACCAGTAACCAATAGCCTCGTCGAAATAATTCTGGCGGTAGTAGCAAGCGCCCAGGCCCAGGTAAGTCTGGTAGGTGGAAAGGGGGGCCTTAGCGGCCCGCTCAAAATAGTTTTCTGCGATGAGGATCTTTTCATTCAAGTAGGCGATATGCCCGCACTCCTCCAGGTAATGACCGTTCTGGGGCGAGAGCCGCAAGGCCTTCTCCATGGACTCCAGGGCTTCTTTCCTTTGATCCATCTTCAAGTAGGCGTCCGAAAGGTCTTCCCAGGCCGTGGGATCGGCGGCGTTTTGGTCGGCCGCCTTGCGGGCCAAGGCGAGAGCGCCGTCCAAATTGCCTGTTTCCCCCAAATGGACGATTTGAGCGTGGAGATTCCCGCCGCCGGCCCCCTCCCTCACGGGTGTGGAAGGATTTTCGGGGGCCTGGGACTTCAAGCTTTCGATATGTTCCAGCAGCTCGGCGTCTTTTTGTCCCATCTGCCTGGCCTTCTCATAAGCCCCAAGCGCTTCCTGGGTTCTTCCCTGGGCCATGTCCAAGTCGCCCTGCAGGCGGACCCATCGGGAAGATTCAGGTTCCAGGACTTGCCCCTGGCGGGTCAAGGAGGAGGCCTTGTCGAAATTCCGGCTTTCCTCATTCAGCACCGCCAAACCGTAGAGTGGCTCCACATATTGGGGATCCAAACCCCGGGCGGTTTCCCAAATCTTTCCGGCCCTCCCGGCTTCTTTTGTCTTGTAGCAGGCCACGCCCCAGTTGTACTGGAACACCGCGCTTTGCCGGGCTTCCTCCCAATCCGCCACGTTCTCATAAAGGTTCAAGGCTTCCTTGGCCTTCCCTTGGCGAAGCTTCAAGTCCCCCATGTTCCAAAGGGCGGGTTTCAAGCCCGGGTCAAACAGAAGGGCCCGTTGGATGAGCTTCTCCGCGTCCCTGTAGTGACCCAACCCCAATTGGGCCCGGCCCAGGTTGTTCAGGTACCCGGGATTGTTGCCGTCCTTCTTGACCGCCTGCGCGAGGGCCACCGAGGCCCTCAGGTAATTCTGGTTGAAAAGGCAGGCCAGCCCCAGGAGGTTGAGGGCGTCGGAATTGCCCGGCGCCAGTTGGACGGCCTTTTGCGTGTCCTCGAGCGCTTCCTCGTAATGGCCGGAGAGGATCGAGGCCACCGCCCGGTTGTAATAAGCGTGGTAAAAGGAAGCGCCGTGCCCCACCGCGCCCTTGAATGACTCATAGGCCTTGGCGTAGTTCCCCTGCTTGAACAGGGCGCAACCCAGGTTGTTCCAGACCTTCGGGTCATCCGGCGACTTTTGCGAAGCCTCCTGGAAAAAAGCCGTGGCGCGGTTGAGGTCGTTTTGCTCGTAGGAAAGGAGTCCCAGGTCGTAGGCGATTTCCCCCTTGGAAGGGTCCATCTGGTAGGCCTTGTCCAGGTAGTTGAGGGCGGCGGTGTTGTCCCCCGCCTTGAGGGCGTTCACCCCGAGGTTAATGAGGGCATCCACGAACAGGGGATTCATGTCCAAGGCCTTTTGGAATTGTTCCTGGGCGTCCGAATATTGACCGAAGTAGTAGTAAATGTAACCCAGGTCGTTGACGCAGGCGGGGTCCTTGGCGTTGAACCCGCGGCTGGTGGTGAATTTCAGCAGGACCGCCGCCAGCGTATCCTGGAAATAAAAAGAATGATGGGAATGGACCACATAGGGATCGGAGGTCTTGACCTTGGGGATCTCGCCCTTCCCGACCGGGGCGGCGGCCTTGGGCGAAAAGCCGGACTGCGCTTTCGACGGGGCGGCACCGAGGGACGCGATGAAAAGAAGCAAGGGGAAAAAGGCCCCGAATCCCACGCGGCGGCTCATGGTTTGGGGTGTTTTCCAGCCCTCATGAATTCCTGGAGGGCCTGTAGTTTGTGCGCGGCCTGGATCCGCACGTCGTCCTTGTCGGTTTGTCTCAGGATTCGCTGCCAAAGCTGGACCGCGTCCTGGTACCGCCCAGCCTTCTCGTAAGCGTTGGCGAGGATATTCACCATCATGTAAGGCGCATCCCCGGTAAGGATCTGGGATTCCAGTATCGGGACGACTTTGTCGTATTGCTCCGAGTTCTCGTAGGCGATCGAAGCCATGAGGAGTTTCAAGCTGACGTCCCTTGGGTTGGAGTTGATCCCCTTGGTTAACAATCGGACCGCCTCATCGGGGCGATGGAGGTGAAACGTCAAGGCCGCGGCTCCCAGGGTATAGGGGGCGAGGAAGGTGGGGTTCAAATCCGACGCTAAGCTGCAATAGTCATAGAGCTTTGAGTAACGGTCCTTGGAGTTGGTGGCATCCCCATAGTATTGAAGAACCTTGATCCAAAAGGCATGGCCGACAAGAACCTTGCAGCCGCTCAGGTAAGCCGTGGCCCGGAGGACCGAGGAGACGCGCTTATCCATCCGGTAGGTTTGGGTGACCCCAAGGGGCTCGGGGTGCAGCCAAACCTGCAGGTAAGTGGCGTAGTAAGCCTGGATCAAAAACATGGCCACGGCCATGGCCGGCAGGAGTTTCACAAGTTGAGTGTAAAGGTCCTTTTGCATGGCTTTTCCTCCCTGTCGACCGTCGGCTGTGATCTGTGCCCCGGGGTCACATGAATTCCCTTTTTTCCAGGTTCCACCATCCGATCAGGAAAACCAAAAGCGAATAGGAGAAAGCGTAAGCCAGGACTTCCTGCCACTGGGCGGATCCCAGCACCAGTGTGGGATCGTACATGCGGTCCTTTAGGTTGAAAATATCCAGGTTCGGCAGGATGTAGTAAATCACCTTCAAAACAACCTTGATCCCTGCGGGCAGTTGTTTCTCCAACAGCCACTGGATCTGCCCGATCAGGTGTCCCAGGAAAATGGTGAAGAAGGTGTAAAGGACCACGCCGACCAGCGAAGTGGCGATCATTTGGAAGGTCAGTCCCAGGACGGTCAACACGAACATTTCCAGGAGAAGGAAAACCACGCTGTCGATGAAAAGCGGGGTAACTTGTCCGCCCCCGACGAACACGACCAAAGCGGACACAACGGCCCCCATGCCCAAAACGACCAGGGCGACCACCAGGTAAAAACCGAGGATGCGGCCCAGCAGGTATTCCCCCCGGGTCATCGGCTTGGAGAGGTGGAGGAAGATGGCCTTCTGGTCCATCTCGGTCGTATAGGTCACCGCTAAACTCAACAAAAGGACCATGAGTCCCGAGACTTCCATCCCCACCAGGCCCAAATCCATGAAGATGCTCAGGATGTCCCCGTAGCTGAGAAGGGAGAGCAAAAAGGCAAGCCCGCACAACACGATGACGCTGATCAGCCAAATAAAAAGCATCTTGCTCCGGATGAGCTCGCGGAAAGTGAAAGAAGCGAGGGAAAGAATACGTCTCATCGGTCACTCCCCACGGGTCGCTGGAGTTGGGCTTGAGCGCCGATGGCTTGGAGGAAATAGGCTTCCACCAGCGAGGAGAGGGGCCGAATGGCCTTGACCTTGGCCCGGCGGGAGGCCAGGAGCGAAAGCGTTTCGGCCAGCACGAGGCTGGGGATCTGCACCCCCCCGTTGTTGGCGATGGCGTCCCGGAAAGGCAGTCCGGTCAGTTTGGAGGCTTCGCCCTGTTCCACATCGATCCAGTAATCCACTTGCACTGTGGAGCCAAGGATCTTCGTGATGGAAGCGACGTCCTTCAGTTCCCCATCGTGCAGGATCCCCACCCGGTCGCAAATGCGTTCCACCTCGTCTAGGATGTGGGTATTGAGGAAAAGCGTGGTGCCTCCTTTTTTCAGGTCGATGAAGATGTCCCGCATTTCCTTGTAGCCCACGGGGTCCAGCCCGCTCATGGGCTCGTCGCAGATGAGCAGGCGGGGTTTGCCGATCAGCGCCTGCCCGATGCCGATCCTTTGGAGCATGCCCTTCGAGTAACCCGACACCCGGAGAGCGGCGGCTTTGGTCATGCGGACCAGTTCCAGGACCTCATCCACCCGGTGGCGGAGGGCCTGGCCGAACAAGCCGTGGAGGGAGCCGAAATACTCAAGTAATTCACGGCCGGTGTGCTGTTTGGAGAAATAAGGGAGTTCGGACAAATAGCCGATTTGGGAGCGAATTTGCCGGCTGGATACCGAGCCCCCCAAGACCGTCAGCGAACCGCCCGTCGGCTTCAGGAGTCCCAGCATCAGTTTGATGACGGTGGTCTTCCCGGCCCCATTGAGGCCCATGAGGCCGAAAGCCTCGTTCTCATAGATATCCAGTTGGAGGCCCTTCAGGGCCTTAGTGACCTTTGGGGCGAGCCAGAAACCGGTTTTATAGGTTTTAGAAAGGTTGCTGATCCGAATGGCGGTGGGGCGATCAGAAGTTGTGGTTTCAGGTTTCAAAGTCGCCTCTGGATTTAAGTCTCTTTAATTCCCCACTTCAACATGGCTTTCTAACCGCTCAAAAAGCGCCAAGGCGGACTGGATAGCTAACGCGCTGGTCTTGGGGTTCATCCGGGAAGGCCGGTTGCGGGTCACCGCCGTCAACTCCCCAAACTCGCCCTTGGCATGGATTTCATGCTGGTTAAGTTTCGCCCCAGGGTCGGCAAGCACCCTTACCCGCAATTTCCGGGGCGCGCCCGAGGCGAGGGCGGTGGTGGCCGCCACGTTCACATTGGCGGGAAAACGCCGGATCGCCCCCCAAACATCCCCATTATAAAGGGTCAGCTTGGTTTTTCCCCCCGAAAGGGCCTTCCGTTGGGCCGCGGTCAACCCAGGGGCACCCTGGAAACCCCGGGGTGGCTTGGTGGAGGTTATCTCCAACTTTCTGAGGGCCCCCATCTGGCGGGCCGACTTCAGGCCATCCAGTCCGCACAAGGCGCCGGAAGGCAGGTAAATCTTGGTCCGCTGGCGGTTGGCCAAACCGGTCAACTTTTTTTGGTTCAGGAGAAAACCACCCGTACTCATGAGGATGACCGGTTTTTTGTGGAGCAAAGCCGCCTCCGCCACTTGAAGTGCGGCTTGGACGGACCCGGCTTCCAGAACCCAATCGCACAAAGGGAATATTTGTTTCAACTCACGGCAAACCTTGGGTTTGGACTTCAGGCTTTGGGAAAGCTTCGTCGAGGAAGAAAGGAAGGTGTCAAACACGGCCATGATTCGGAAGGAGGACTTGCGCTTTTCCAGCGAGCGGGCAACCAGGGACCCGATGGCGCCACAGCCCACAATGGCCAAGCGCCGAGAGGGCTTCCGGCTTTTCACTTCGTTGGAACCGCCGCCAGCATCCCATCCAGGGATTTGAGGGCCTTGATCCGGATGGGCTCGGGGATTTCAATCGTGTACTTGAGTTCCTTCAAGGCCTCATAAACATCCTCCAACTGGGTCATCTTCATGTTGGGACAAATCAGGCCCCTGCTGGGCTGGAGGAATGTCTTTTCCGGCATGGCTGTGCGGAGGCGGTGCAGCATGCCCATCTCGGTGCCGATGATGAAGGTTTTCGCGGGGGAGGCTTGGCAATAGCGCAGCATTTGGGAGGTCGAAAGCACCGCGTCGGCCAGGGCGCAGATGTCCTCGTTGCTTTCGGGGTGGACCACGATGACCGCGTCCGGATGGTCCTTCTTCAGGTTCATGAAGTCACTGACTTTCATGCGCTGGTGGGTCGGACAGCAGCCGGCCCAGAGGATCATCTTCTTATGGGTCTGGGACTGGACCCAACGGCCCAGGTGCTGGTCCGGCACGAAGAGAATTTCCTCCTGCGGCATGGCGTTGACCACCTGCAGGGCGTTGGCCGAGGTACAGCAGACGTCGGCCATGGCTTTGATTTCGGCCGAGCAGTTGACGTAGGCCACGACCGCCGCGTTGGGATACTTGGCCTTCTCGGCTTCCAGTTGGGCCGGGGTGATCATGTCGGCCAGGGGGCAGCCGGCCTCGGCGGCCGGCAGGAGCACGGTTTTCTGGGGCGAGAGAATCTTGGCGGTTTCCGCCATGAAATGCACGCTGCAAAAGACGATGACGTCGGCGTCCGTCTTGGCCGCCAGGCGGGACAGTTCCAGGGAATCGCCCACGTAATCGGCGATATCCTGCACTTCCGGCCGTTCGTAGCTATGGGCCAGGATGACCGCCTTGCGCTGTTTCTTGAGTTCCTTGATGCGGGAGACGAGTTCCTCGTCGTCCAGGAAAAGGTCCAGGGACATGGTCAGCCACCCCCCTTCACTTTAATCACCTTGTTCTTGGCGTTGACCGTAACCACCCGCGGCTGGTAGCCCGAAGGCGGCAATTTGGCGAAGCTCTCGTAGGACAGGACGATCACCTGGTCCCCCTTTTCAGTGTGCCGGGCGGCCGCGCCGTTAAGGCAAACCACCCCCGAACCCCGCTTGCCTTGGATGGCGTAGGTTTCCAGGCGGTTTCCATTGTTCAGGTTGAGGACATGCACCTGCTCGTAAGGGGCGATGTCGGCGGCCTCCAGGAGTTTGGGGTCGAGCGTGATGCTCCCCTCGTATTGGAGGTCGGTCTGTGTGACCGTCGCCTTATGGATTTTGGATCTCACGAACGTGCGCGCCACAAGCGGCTCCTTCATCCCAAATATGAAAAAACGCCTCAACCCTCCGGCTAAAGGCGCTTATTTTACAGGAATCTTCCGGCAAATTCGCCGTGTTTTCAAAGGATAATATTGTCAATAAGCCGGACATTTTCAAGGTAGGCGGCCAAAGCCAGCATGGTTCCGGGTCTTAACTTTTGAGCTGGCTCCAATGTTAAGGCATCCACGGCTTCCAAATACTGCAACTTCACTTTCCTTTCGTCCTTGATGACTTTCTTGATTTCAACCATGACTTTCGCGGCTCCCGTCTCCCCGAGTTCGTAAACACTCTTCCCCACCTTGAGCGCTTTGTAAAGTACCGGCGCGATTTTCCGGCCCGCAAGGCTCAATCGGATGTTGCGGGAACTCATGGCC
>DATKOC010000203.1:0-13414 GCA_035524855.1 bacterium | reverse complement strand
TAAAAGACGGTTAGAGACGGTTACGAAAAAGCCCCCAAAAATGTCTTTGCTCCTGCAATAAAAACCCTTCAAAGTAATTCAAGAACAACGATCAAAAATCAGGTTGAAGCCATGATCGAAAATCTTGAATCTCGGAATTTGCATTTAAAGGCCCATGGCTTAGGCGATGGCTCCGCGTTCGCGGTTTGTTGTTCCTCTATCCCCGAACACCAAATCCCCAAAGAGCTTGATGGCAGAATCCCCCAAGCCCTCAAACACAGCCAATCCAATTTTCCATCCGCCCCAAAAAGCTTTAAGCAGGACTTAAACCTGCTTAAAGCGGAAGTTGACTCAGACTCACATCCTTTTCCAAGGAAAAGCCGCAATATGGGCGGCGTTTCGTTCACCTGCGACGCCAGCCCCCACTCCCCCTGGAGCATAGTTAGCTCCCGGAAATCGGGAGTGGGGGCTGGCCTCTTGGTTCACTTGACCGCCCATATTGCGGAATCAGACAAGACTACTTCTTCGACTAAAACCAACATCAAAACCCAACCTTCAAGCACTTTAAAAACGCTATTGAGCTTTTTTATTTGCGATGGTTTTTGTTGGACACCTTTTCAAAAAATAATTTTCCCTGGTACTATGCCGTTACTGGGGACATTAGGAGGCCGTTATGAGTAGACCTAATGTTCATGGACTGCCCCAATTCCTCCGAAAGGACGATAAGGGGTACTTCCTGGATTATTTCATTAGCGAAGGGGGTTTGAAGAAACGAAAGCGGGTCCGGTTAGGGCAGATACCTTTGGCCCAGGCCAAGCAGGTCCTGGCCCAACACACGCGGGAGATCGTGGCAGGAAGGTTCCTCGCCGAGGAAAAACAGGAGGTCACCTTCACCGAGGCGGCGGATTCGTTCTTGGGTTACTCCGAAGCAAGAAGGAGGAGCCACGATAACGACATCCAGATGGTCAAGAGGCTCAAGGACTATTTTGGCAACAGGCCTTTGAGAAGCTTGACACCCGACGTCGTGGAGGGGTTTTTGACCCACCGACGGAAGGTTGGCAACCAGGCCCCCGGAGAGCGTAGGACCGGGATGCCCTTGTCCAACAGCACCCTCAACCGGGACCTTGGAATCCTCAAGTGCATCGTAAATCGGGCGGTCTTCAACGGCCTGTTGGAGAAGAACCCGATCCAACGCGTGAGGCCGTTCAAGGAGGAATCCCGCGACCGCACTTTGACAAGCGAGGAATACCAAAGCCTCTTGGGTTATTGCTCCCCGCGCCTTTCCGCCATCGTCCAACTGGCTTATTGGACGGGCATGAGGAAGGGGGAGATTTTGGGCCTGCGGTGGGAACAGGTGGACTTTCAAAACAAGGTCATCAACCTGGAAGCCGCGGACACCAAGACCCAGGAGAAACGGGAGGTTCCATTGACGGAGGCGCTTATCGGCCTCTTGAAAAGGACCCCCAAAACTTTGGGATGCCCTTATGTTTTTACCGAGAGGGGCAAACACATCCTCGACATCAAGACCGCTTTCCTAAAGGCCGTC
Source organism: bacterium (assembly GCA_035524855.1). GTDB lineage: Bacteria > Oederibacteriota > Muellerivitia > Muellerivitales > Muellerivitaceae > DATKOC01. The sequence continues at coordinate 11,889 of DATKOC010000203.1, read as the reverse complement.
CGCACGGCGGGGATCGAGAACTTTAGGTTCCATGACCTCCGGCATTGCGCCGTGACGAACCTACGGAAAGCGGGGGTGAATGATTCGGTCATCATGTCCATCTCAGGCCATAAGACCTACGCAATGTTCAAACGGTATAACCGGATCGACCGGCAGGACCGCGTGAACGCGCTGAAGCAGGTTGAAAGGCAGTTTGACACGGATATGACACGGGCCGAAGCCGGGCAGGTTGCGAAGTAAAAAAATCGTTGAAAAATATGGCGGGGTTGACGGGGCTCGAACCCGCGACCTCCTGCGTGACAGGCAGGCGCTCTAACCAAGCTGAGCTACAACCCCTCGCAGAAGGAAGAAAAAGCAGGAAGGAAATTCCATCGCTTTGTCACGCGGCCCGAGGGCCGTCCCCCTAAAAGGGAAGCGAAACAGGGGCGTATGTTAGCGAGTTAAGGGAACTTCGTCAAGCCAACTTGACCGGCATTCATAAAAATGGCCCGATATGGTGACGATGAGCTTTTGGATCAGTGGGACTCCATCACTTAATGCCAGTTGAATCTCCTGATTTCTTCAACACCAGCACCCTATTCACTCCTGCGTCATCCCGGCCGAAGGACCTTTTTAATTCCCGCCCCTTGAAGAAAGCGCTCACCCGTTGGGCGCGGTTGGGCTCCAGTTCCATCAAGGCCATGCCGCCCGGCGCCAACCGTTGAGCGAGGCCCCTGGCCATGGTCCGGTAAGGCTCCAGCCCCGTCTTCCCTCCATAAATCGCTACCGGGGGCTCGTGCCAGGCGATCTCTGGGTTCAAGAGCTCCCGTGCGGGGCTGGCGATATAGGGCGGGTTGCAGACGATCACCTCAAATTGCGCGGGGTCGCTGGGTTTCAAAGCCGAAAACCAACTGCCCCGGCGCCAATTCAGCGAGTTTGCCACGCCTAGGCGGCGGGCGTTGGCCTTGGCGGCGGCGAGGGCCGGCCCGGAAATATCCACCGCCCAGATCCGGCAGGGCAGGTATTTGGCGATAGTGACGGCGATATTCCCACAGCCCGTCCCTAAATCCAAAACCAGGCGGCGTTCCTTTGGGGCCTTCGACAAATGCTCTAGCGCCATTTCCACCAGCTGGCCGGTTTCGGGCCGGGGCCTCAGCACCGCCGGGGAAACCTTGAAGGGAAGTCCGAAAAAGTAAGCCTCGCCCAGGATGTACTCCAAGGGCTCGTGGCCGCATCGGCGCCGCAAATAGCCCTGGATTCTCTTTAACTCCCCGGTCTTCAAGGCGCGGTTGAATCGAAGGTGCAGGTTGAGGGGGTCGATTCCCAGCGCGTGGGCCACTAGGCTCATGGCGCTAAAGCGGGGGTGCAGGACCTGGTTTTGCCTTAAGTGGCGGACGGCCCATTCGACCGCCTGGAGGATGGTGAGGGTTTCCTTCATGGGGTTAATTTATCGGCGGAAAAGCCTGGATGCCAGGTGAAAAATAACGAGGATTGAAAGAGGGCTATCTTGGTTTGTGGAAGCGAACGGCATTAAAATGCGGCCACTTCATTCCCTGAAAGGAATACCCATGAACCGCGCGCTTGCCGTGTTTTTCGTCCTCTTGGCCTCCCTCCCCCTGGCCCTGGGCCTCAGTTGCGGAAACAGTCCTTCCACTCCTTCCTCCAACCCCACTCCCACCTCTACGCCCACCGTGTCCTACAGCCTGGGGGGTTCCTTCGGTTCCTCGGGCCCCATTACCATGGACGACCCGGTCGGGGTGGCCAACGCCGGCGGCGACCTTTGGGTCACCAACGACATGAACAACAGCCTGCAGGAATGGACCACGGCGGGCGTGGCCGTGACCCAGATCACCTCGTTTAACGCGGGCGAGACCTTTAGCTCGCCCTGGGGCTTGGCGGCGGGTCCGGACGGCTACCTTTACGTGGGGGATGAGGGCCATCACCGGGTGGTGGAATTTGACCCCACGGGTGCCTTTGTGACGGCCTTCGGTTCGGCCGAATTGGGTTCCGATTTCTCCCTGGGCGTGGCGGTTAATTCCACCTACGCCTTCGTGACGGACGAGACGGCCAAGATCGTCATCCGCTACACCCTCGCGGGCACGGGAAGCTCGAAGACCTTCACGTCCCCCGTTAGTTTCACGGCGTCTGATACGGCGGTGTCGCCGGTGACCCTGCAGGCGGCCGGGATCTACCTGGATAATGGGGGCAATCCCTTTGTCGTGGGGGTGGGAACTTCCGCGGTGGACAAGTTCAACGCCTCTGGCGTCTTCCAAATGGAGGTCACCCAGGGTGTGGCGGCTCCCGGGGGAGTGGCCGTGGATGCGGCGGGCAATATTTTCATCGCCCAGACAGGGCCGGGAATCATGCCCACGCCCTCGGTGAACCAATATGATCCCTCGGGAAACCTGAGGGCGACCTACGCGGCGGGGCTCCTCTCCAGCCCCTGGAGCGTGGCGATGGACGGGGCCGGGAACCTTTACGTGTGTGACCGGGGCCACAACCAAGTCGTTCGGTTCACGCGCAATTAGAAGGCCGGTCGGACCGCCATGAAATACTTGAAGATCCGTGATTCGTTCCTGTGGTTCCTGGCGGTGGTGGGACTGTTTTCCTCCATCGCCTTCCTTGCCCCGCTTTTCCTGCTCTACATGAACAAGGGACCCTTCAACCGCGAAAAAAGCGAATACGCCTCCGTGAAGGACGTCCGGTACGTGCTGAATTGGTGCGGATTGGGGGAAGAGCGGATCCAGAAGGTGGTCCACAGCTACCATTCGGCCCGCTCCCTCGCGGGTGATCACATGGACGCCTTCGCGATCCAGGTCACCCGCTTGGATATTTCCGAATTGTCGAAACTTTCGAGGAGCGGGGATGTGGTCTGGTACCGGGGGGATAAGCTGAACGAGCTGGCGGGCCAGGCGGTTTCCTTCACCCGGGGCTGGGTGGAAGCCCCCTGGCTGCCGTTGGGCGACGCCCTCCGCACCAAGGACTATTACGTCTATCCCCACAGCGTGCTTTTTTACGGCCCCCGGGTGATCTCGGCCCAGCTGATCTATGTCCGCCCGGCGGACCGGATGGTCTTTTTCTTCGACGGCAAGACCTGAGTCACCGGCTTTACGGGGGAACGGGTTCCCAACCGTAACCCGTGAAGGATGAACCGCTTTTCGACCAGTGAATTCCAGGCTTCCAAAAAATAAACCGGGAAAACGGTTATTCCGTTGGCGGGGCTTTCCTTTCCGTGGGGGGAAGCGGCCCCTGAAGTTGCCGTTTTTAGCTAGGCGGTGATACCATCCGGTTAGAAGATAATTTCCCGAAAAGAAGTTTTCTTCCGGCGTTTTTCAGGTTTATTCCGAACGCCCCCTTGGTGTGCCCACCAAAGACACCTCCTTTTCCGGCCTTTCGTCCTTTCAATTGAGTTGCTTTCTTGGGCCGAAGTCCGGTTTCCAGTTCCCCGCCAGTCCTTTCCGGCCGGGACTGGTTTTCGTCTCTCCCCGAAACTATGGCTCCCGTGAAGAGGTCCGCCATAGTTCCTTCCCGGAAACCGGCCTTGACGCCCATTTCCGGGAATCACCCTTCCTAGGCTGAAACCTAGACCATTGGTCGATCGGTTTTTCACTAGGAGGATGCCATGGAAAAATGGAAATGGACCTGGCTTTTGGTTTTGGGACTGGGTTTGTCGGTTCCAGCGCTGACTTTGGCGCAAAAGGCCCCCGGCGGGGGAAAGGGAAGCGGAGGGAAACCCACCCCCGTTCCAACCGTCGTCGCCACGCCGGTTTCGTCCCCGACACCCGTCGTTGGCGATGACGATGGGGATGATGGAGATGATGATTTTGAGGGTTGTTTGGGGCTATTCTTCGGAAACTTCAATGGCGGCGGGTATCACCACCACCATTTCGGATTTTTCGCCCGGGAGGGATGCGGCCGCAACTAAGGCAGGATTCGTGGATGAAGAGGGCCGGTCCCGAAAAAGGACCGGCCTTTTTGTTTGTGGGAGGGGCCCCCCAGAAAATAAAAAGCCCCGGGGGCGGATGCTCCCGGGGCTTTTTTACGAAAAGACCTGATTTAGATCTTAACGACGTTCTCGGCCTTGAGGCCCTTGTCGCCGCGGGTGACGGTGAATTCAACACGATCGCCCTCGTTCAAGGATTTGTAACCGTCCATCTGAATCGACGAGTGGTGCACGAAAACATCCTCGCCACCGTCCTGGGAGATGAAACCAAAACCCTTTTCATTCTTAAACCACTTCACAGTACCTTGAGCCATTGCTAAAACCTCTTTACTTTTAAAATTTAACTTCATCCCAAGGCCCAAAATGGCACCCGGAGACGCAGTAAAGATACATTCTTTTCCCTGGAAAGAGAAGGGGTTGTTTCGGATTTAAGCCACAAATCCCTTTCAAATGGTTCCATTCGCCTTTATTCTCTCCCACCCATGGGTATCCTCGTCAGCTGTCAAAACCTAACGAAATCATTCGGCCACAGGCCCCTGTTTGAGAACCTTTCCTTCGGGCTCTTCGAGGGGGAACGCACGGGGCTCATCGGCCCCAACGGCATGGGCAAATCCACCCTGCTCAAGATCCTGGCGGGGGTGGAGAAACAGGATGAGGGCACGATCGCGGCGCGCAAGGGCCTGCGGGTGGGCTATCTCCCCCAGCAGGACCAATTTGAGGATAGGGAAGGCCTGACGGTGGGGGATGTTTTGGCCCAGGGCCTTACCGGCCTGGGGTTGGAAGACTGGGAAATCGACGTGAAGGTGGGGGCCGGGTTGGAAGAGGCCGGTTTTACCGACCCGAACCAACGGGTGACCAAGCTTTCCGGCGGGTGGCGTAAGCGGTTGGCCATCCTCACCCAGGTGATGCGGGCGCCGGACCTTTTACTCCTCGACGAGCCCACCAACCACCTGGACCTGGAGGGCGTGCTTTGGTTGGAAGGATTCATGGAGAACCTGGAATTTTCCTTTCTCGTCGTCACCCACGACCGCCGGTTCCTCGAGAAGGTCAGCAACCGGGTGATCGAGCTCAATAAGCGCTATCCGGAGGGGTACTTCACGAATAACGGCCATTACACCGACTTCCTCGAAAAACGGGAGGACCTCTTCGCCACACAGGCCAAGCACGAGGACACCGCCGCCAACCTGGTGCGGCGCGAGATCGAGTGGCTCCGGCGGGGGCCCAAGGCCCGCCAGACCAAACAGCAGGCCCGCATCGACCGGGCCGGGGAACTGATGGGGGAACTGGACGAGCTTCGCTGGCGCAATTCCCAGGGCAAGAGCGTCAACATCGATTTCGCCGGTTCCGAGCGCCAGACCAAGCGGCTGGTGTCCGTGGAAAAGGTATCCAAGTCGCTGGGGGGCAAGAAACTTTTCGGGCCGCTGGACCTGCTTTTAACCCCCGGGGACAAGCTGGGCCTATTGGGCGAGAACGGGAGCGGCAAGAGCACGCTTTTAAAACTGATCGCCGGGGTCCTGCCGCCTGATTCGGGGCAGGTCAAGCAGGCCGAATTCCTCAGGGTGGTCACCTTTGACCAGCACCGGGACCAGCTGGACCTGAGCCAGACCCTGCGGCTGGCGTTGTGCGAAAAGGGCGACTACGTCTTCTATAAGGAAAAGCCCGTCCACGTGGCCAGCTGGGCCGCCCGCTTCCTTTTCGACCGGGACCAGCTGGACCGGCCCTTGAGCCGCTTTTCGGGGGGCGAACAATCCCGCGTGCTCATCGCCCAACTGATGCTGAAGCCCGCCGACCTTTTGCTCCTCGATGAACCCACGAACGACCTGGACATGCCCTCATTGGAAGTTTTAGAGCAAAGCCTGATGGAATTTCCGGGCGCGTTGGTGCTGGTTACCCATGACCGTTATCTTTTGGACCGGGTGAGCCAAAGGATATTGGCCTTGGATGGCAAAGGACAGACCGCCACTTTCGCCGACTTGTCCCAATGGGAGGCTTACCGCGAGGGGAACCGGGGAAAAGATAGAGTTCCTGATCCCGCCATTCCAGTCGCCACGAATTCCGCGCGAGGTAACGTCCAGCCCCATAGTGCCGGCTCCGAAGGTCCCGCCGCCTTGGCTAAAGTTACGGAAGGTAAATCGCCAGCTAAGGCCAAGCCTGCGTTGAGTTCCAAAGAAAAGAAAGAACTCGAGGGAATGGAAGAAAAGATCCACGCCCAGGAAGGCAGGGTAAAAGCCGCCCAGGCTTTGCTCGAGGATCCTTCGATCGCCAGCGACGCGGGAAAGCTTTCGGAGAAACACGAATTGATGGTCGACGAGCAGGCCAAGTTGGAGTGGCTTTTCAAACGGTGGGAGGAGCTGGAGGCCAAGGCGAAAATGATTTAGGCACCCCCGTCCCGCGCGCCAAGCACCCAAGCCCCTTGATTCCCCCCGCCGGTTCGGATAGCTTTCACCCAATTAGAGACAAGGGGGAAAAGCCATGAATATCCATCGCAATCCGTTGGGACTGTTGACCATCCTGGCCGGGCTGGGGACGGCCCTGCCGGCCTTCACGGGGCCGCGCTATTTCAAGGCCGGCTTCGAGACCCTTGAGATGAAGGCTTGCACCCTACAAGCCCAGGGCAGCCTGGCCGCCTTCAATTCGAGCCACACCACGATCAAGGCCATGGCCGACGCCAAGAAGATGGTCTTGGAATCCTTTTTCTCCTCCGCCTCCAGCAGTTACGGGCGCAACGACGTGGAGGGCGCCAGCACGGTGCTCAAGAACGAGGCCCGCATGAACTGAGAGATCAAGCGTTTTACAAAGAAGGTGGCGGAGGAAGCGCTCTACAACGCCGAGGCCGTGCTGAGGTTCCTGCTGGACAAAGATGAGGTCGCCACTCCCGCGAACCTGCCCCCCCTGGCGGGGGACTATAAAAGTAAGGTGCTTGATCTGATCGTGAAAGCCGAAAGAGCCTATGACGGGGGCCAATACGGCAAAATGCGGAGGGACTTCTACCACGCCCTTTGGATCGCCTATCCGGTCACTTCCCGCGCGGCCTTCACTGAACCGAAGGATTAAGTCCGAGTTTCCCTTTGAAGGTTGGGAAAAAGATTTAGAACCTATAACAAAATTCCACCACAGAGGCACGGAGACACAGCTAAGAATCAAAAAACGCCGAAAAACCAACAACAATTTAAAAGCTGTACCTCTGTGTCTCAGTGGTTAAAAGGGTTTTGTTACCGTCTCTTAACCGGGATGTCATATGAGATGGGACGCCTAGCGACGATCCGAAATTATTTATTTCCGCGCCCTGGTAATTTATCCTCCGCTCCTGCTATCCTTCGGCCATTCCCATCCCCGGAGGCGTCCTATGAAGCACCGAATCCTCATTTCCGCCGCGCTCATCCTGGCCTTGTCGCCCCTGGCCCTCCTTGGGCCCGGTTGCGGCAGTTCACCGGCAACCCCGGCCAATCCCACGGCCACGCCCACTCCGACGCCGGCTATCGTTTGGTCCTATCCGGAGGTCTACCGCGCCGTCAACGATGGTCCCGTCACCAGTATTTGGGCCATCGTTCAGCTGACCGTCAACGGCCAGGGGATCACCACCGCGGCCTGCACTCTCTCGGGATCCTTCGGCGCCCAGGCGATGACCTATGGCGGTCCCGCGGTACATGGCGGGGTCACTTTCGCGGGCTACCAAACTTATAACACCTTTACCTACACGCCTGGCCAGCCCTACACCATCACCACCTCGGTACCCGGGGCCACGGCTTCCGCCGCTATCACCTTGCCGGGCGGCATTTCCACACTTGCGGACGCCAACGGTGCCATCACCGTCGGCAGCTGGAGCGTGGAGGGCAACGACGACCATGTGGCCGTCAACCAGACACTGCCGAGCTTCTCGGGCAGCCTCTTTAACACCGCCAACAGTGGCGATGCCACCTCCCCGGTTACCATCACGCCCAGCCCCTACGTCAACACCACCGGCAACGCCTACGAGACCATCGTCCAAGCTGAGAACTATTTCAGTTCCGCGGCGGGTGTCTCCATCGCCTACGGGGGCTTCCAAGCCTGGGACGTGCTCTACCATACCGTTTCCTACTAAAGTCCCACTTATGGCATTTGCCGGGGCCGGGCTTCAGCTTCGCCTGACGTATTAGCGCCGTGCGGCTTCCGGTTTCGCCAAAGCCAAGCCGGACAAACCGCCAGGCCAGTTGCCTAGGGGACCGGGACGCCGGTAAAATTCCAGCACTATGAAATTTCAAGTCCGAGCCCTCTTTCTCGTCCTTTTCCTACCGGTCCCCTCGCTTTTTTACGGCAACGCCCCCCGGCCCACCCCCACGCAAAGTCCCTCCTTTGAGGTTTCCCGGCCACCCTATTTGGTGCGGTTCCAACTCATCCGCCAAATGGAACATTACCTGCAGTTGAAGGTTTCTGTCATCGCGGGTCCGGCGACCTTGGGGTTCACCACCGGCTGGGTCGCCCCCACCCCAGGGGAAGCCCGGGACGAATTGGCGCGGTTGACGGGGATCAAGGAAGGCTACCTGTTCGTTCCGGAATCCTGCGGGGGAGGGAACGCCTGGCGCTGTGAAGTGGAGCATATCTACCACTCGGAGGGGGGCTTAAGGGAAGTCGGCACGGCCATCCGCAACGTGAACGCCCAGGGGCCCGGCGAATGCCTGAAGGACGGCTTTTTCCGGGATGTCTTTAACGCGTTGGAGATCACCCCTTTCACCGCCCACTACGCCTCGCCCGCATTCGAACTTTACCGTAAGGACGACGGCAGGCGGTTGTCGCTGGACTTGGCGGAAACCTGGAAGCGAAACCGCTGGAGATATGAGGATTATGCCAACCGCCTTCAGCCCACCGCCGACCCGGCCAAGAAGGAAGCCCTCCGGTCCAACTTCCTGGGCGCGCTGGCCTTGAGCGGCTTGTGCGGGAAGACCGCGGAGTGGAACGGGGCCATTCGCCAGGGAAGAAGAGTCCTGGGGAAGAAAACCGCCGGACAAATGGAAGCCTATGTCCGCCTCCGCCTTAAGCAACTTACGGTCAAAGACCCGCCACCCGGTTTTACGGGCCCGCCCCCAAGTAACCCCTGAAAATTATTTTCATGACATGTTGACATTCCCTTTGCGCTCCTATATATAACTAATTGGTTAAATAACTTAAAGGTTAAATATATGCTAACGGACCAACTCAGCGAAACCTTCCAGGCCCTGGCGGACCCCACCCGGCGGGCTATCCTGGCCAAGCTGACCCGCGGGGAAGCCTCGGTGCAGGAACTGGCCAAGCCCCACAATATGAGCCTGCCGGCCATCTCCAAGCACCTGAAGGTGCTGGAGAAAAGCGGGCTGATCATCCGGCGCAGCAAGGCCCAGCAGAGGCTTTGCAAGCTGCAGACCAAGCCCATCAAGGACGCAGTGGACTGGCTGGAGCACCACCGCAAGCTTTGGGAAGACCGGCTGGACCGCTTGGACGAGTACCTGAAGGAACTTCAGGTTAAAGAAAAGGAGAAGAAACATGGCCGCGACGACGGGTAAATCCAACGAAATCCGATTGACCCGGGTCTATGACGCCCCGCTCAAGATGGTCTGGGACGCCTGGAACGATACCGAGCAAGCCGCCCATTGGTGGGGCCCCCGGGGATTCACCATCACCACCCACAGCAAGGAACTGAAGGCCGGCGGCATGTGGCACTACACCATGCACGGCCCCGGCGGGGTGGATTACGTCAATAAGACGAAGTACCTGGAAGTCGAGCCGATGTCGCGCATGGTCTATGACCACGGCGGCAACGACGAGCAGAAGCCGATGTTCCGGGTGACGGTCCTTTTCAAAGAAGCGGGCGGTAAGACCGAGCTGGATATGACCATGGCCTTCCCGGACGCCGAGGCCGCGGAAAATTCCCGCAAGTTCATCAAAAAAGCCGGCGGCGATTCCACCTGGGACAGGCTGGCCGAGTACCTGGAGAAGGGGACCAAGAAGAAGGAAGTTTTCTTCATCAACCGGTCCTTCCCGGTTTCGCTGGAGAGGATGTTCGAGTTGTGGACCAACCCCGAGCACGTGGCCCGCTGGACCCCTCCCGCGGGTTTTACCATGAAGTTCCTCAAGGGGGAGATCAAGGTTGGGAGCGAGAGCTTTTACTCCATGACCGACACCTCGGGCAAGAACACCATGTACGGCAAGGCCAAGTACCTGGAAATCACCAAGCCGAGCCGCATCGTCTATACCCAGCAGTTCGCCGACGAGAAGGGAAACGTGGCGCGCCACCCGATGGCCCCCACCTGGCCGGAAACCATGCTGACGACGGTGGTCCTGACGGCCGAAGGCGCGGAGCAGACCCGGGTAACGTTGACCTGGGAACCCTTCAAGTCCAACGAGGCCCAAATCGCCACCTTTGTGGCGGCCCGCGCGGGCATGACCGGCGGCTGGACCGGGTCGTTCGATAAGCTGGAGGAGTACTTGGCCGGAGCCAAAGTATGAAAGCTTGAAAGAGAAAAAAGAATGAAAATCGGAAAGGCGGAAAAGTGAGACAAGAAAAAGCCGTTCAAGTCGCTTATTTTTTACTTCGGGTGGTGGCAGGACTGCTGTTCCTGCAGGCGGGAGGGATGAAAATGTGGGATTGGTTCGGGGGCATTCCCGCCCAATTCGGCGGGCATCCGCATCCTTTTACCGAGACCTGGTTCGCGGGGGTCCTGGAATTTTACGGAGGTTCCCTGATCCTGCTGGGTCTTCTCACCCGGCCCGTGGCCTTCCTTCTTTCGGGTGAGATGGCGGTGGCCTACTGGCAGGCGCACGCCCCGCAAGGGGCCTGGCCCATCCAGAATCACGGCGAGCCGGCGGTTTTACTTTGCTTCATCTTCCTGTTCATGGCCGCCTACGGCGGGGGAGAGTGGAGCCTGGACGCTTTATTAAAATGGAAAAGGAAATGAATTTTATCTGTCATTGCGAGGGATAGCCGCCAAATAGGCGGCTGATAATGACGAAGCATCCTGGTTCCAAAATAACTTCATTTAGAAACCGCTTATTTAAACTCGGATCGCTACGTCGTAACCGCCCCGCTATTTGCGTGGCACTCCCGGCGATGACAAAAAAGGAGGGATGTTATGCCGACGGAAACAGGGAATTTCGAGGGAAAAGTCCATCCCAAGGATTTTGTTTTGAGGCGCACCCTCAAAGCCCCGCGCAATCTGGTCTTTGAGTGCTTCACGAAACCGGATCATATTGTGCATTTCTGGGCACCCAAGCCCTTCACGATCCACAACTGCAAGATGGACCCGCGGGTGGGCGGGGAATGGACTTACACCTTCCGTTCGCCCGACGGCCAGGAGCACAATGGCCGGCACACCTACCGCGAAATTGACGCGCCGAAAAAGCTGGTCATGGAGGCGGGTGTGCCCGGGCCGGACGGCAAGCCCTTCTTCACCTTGCGGCAGACGATCCTCTTGGAAGATAAGGGCCAGGAAACAGGCCTGACCCTGGAAATGAAGGTCCTGCAGGCAAACCCGGGCAGTGAGCCTTTCCTGGGCGGTGCCAAGCAGGGAACGGGCATGACGATCGACAATTTGGAAGAGTATTTGGCGACGATCAAGCGTTGAACCAGGAAGCGGCTGGCGCCTTCCAGCCCCCTGAAGCATGCCCTGGCCCAGGGGCTGTTGGGGGTGCCGTTTTGTGCCGGGCCGCGGCGGCGACCCGGAACAAGAACCTGGGCCCCATTGGTACCCTCTCTCGCTGGCGGTCATCTCCCTGCCCTGCGCCTGGCTGGGGGGCTGGATTTTTGAGAGGAAGATCGGCTGAAATACAGAGCCGGTTAAAAAAGGAGAAACGACGTGAGCGCCGCGCCCCTGGCCGACCGCCGCAAACTGGTGCCGTGGATCATCTACCTGATCTTCTTCGCCGTCTTGAATGAGACGGTGTTCAACGTTTCCACGCCCAAGATCGCCGAGCAGTTCCGGCTCACCCCTTCGGGGGTGAGCTGGATGATGACCATC
>DATKOC010000202.1:0-12768 GCA_035524855.1 bacterium | reverse complement strand
CCGGACCTGAAACTAAATACTTTCCCCGCCGTAGTCGAGGGGGGATTTGTTTGGGTGAAGTTGTTCTGAATTTTCCCCAAGGAATGCTAGAATCTCGCCATTCAATCCGCCGAAAGGAACTTCCATGCGGTTCACCCGAATTTTACTGGCTTTTGTTATGACCTCGAGCCTGGCAGCCGCCACCACGGACAAGCCCGCCGATAAGGGGCAGGCGACATCTGTTGCCTCGACCAAAGCCAAGGCTTTCGAGCTCTATCCGGCCAGCAACGACGCCCAGCCCACCACCTATACCAAGACCGCCCCGGCTTTCCAGGAGGACGGCAAACCTTGGAAGTTCGCCCACGGGGCGAAGGTTCAAGTGAAGGTGGACGCGTCCCAAGTCCTCCGCAACATCAATCCCTACCAATTCGGCAACAACGTGGCCTGGTGGGACAGCAAGGACTGGCTGTTGGACCCCGACCGTATTGAAAAGGCCAAGCAAGCCGGTATTAAGTTCTGGCGCTGGCCGGGTGGAAGCGCCTCGGATGTTTACCATTGGGACGGCAAGTACGACCGCCCACCCAAGAGCGAGAAGGACCCCGCCCACATGAACGCCCTTTGGGCGGTGAATACGGACAATTTCATCGAGTTCTGCCAAAAGACCGGCTCGGAAGCCATCGTGACCGTTAATTACGGCGCGGCCCGCTACGCGGACGTGAATTACGCCGCCGACATGGCGGCCCGTTGGGTGAAATACTTCAACGTTGAGAAGAAGTTCAAGGTGCGTTATTGGGAAATCGGCAATGAGGTTTACGGAAACTGGGAGGAAGGAAACAAGATCGACGGGAAACCGCAACTCACCGGCGACGTTTACGGCAAGGACCTGCGGGTGATCGCCGAGGCCATGCGGAAGGTGGACCCCGAAATTTACATCGGCGCGGTGGCCGTGGACGCCGACGACGGCGGGGATTGGTCCGGTTACCGCTGGTGGATGAGGGACCTCTTGCCCCAACTCCAGGGCAAGGTGGACTACCTGATCCTCCACCAATATTTCGAGTGGCCCTTTAAGGGGGACGTTTATACCAACCCCGGCCCCGCGGAACTCCTCGGCAACCTGCACAAGGTGAGCGAGGCCAAGGTGGCGGTGGACCAGATGGTGGAAAAGTACGCCCCTTCTGAAAAGGGAATTCCCGTCGTACTGACGGAGTTCAACCTCTTGAACGCCTCCTCGGAACCCACCATCCAACTGGTCAACGGGCTCTATATGGCCGAGGTCATCGGCGACGCGGCCAAGTCGGGTTATGTGTGCTCCAATTACTGGGATTGGAAAAACGGGTTGGACGCCAAACTGCACGGCGACCACGCCATGCTGGCCTCAAACGACAACTCCATCCCGGACGCGACTCCCCGGCCGTCTTTCTATTCTTACGCCCTTTATTCCCGCGCTTTCGGGGACAAGATGATCGCCGCCGACAGTTCCGAATCGTCGGTGAAGGTTTACGCCAGCCGTTTCTCAAGCGGGGAAGTGGGGTTGGTGGTGGTGAACGAGAATCCCCAAAACAAGACCTTGGTGTTTGACTTATCCGGCTTTAAGCCCCAGGGAAAGTTGATGGGTTGGGTGTTGACCGGGAAGGATTTGAACGATCCCCAGGTGTCCTGGAACGGCGAGGCGGGTCCAATGGGCGGCGGCGGGCCTTTCCCGATCGACACCATCGCGCCCTACCGCGGGACATTCAAAACCGACAAGCCGCTGCAGCTGCCTATCCAGGCCAAGTCGGTCACAGGCCTAATCCTCTATTGAGGATCAGGCCTGAGTTTTTAATCCGAAGTTCGAGGTTCTAAGTTATTGTTATTTCCACGAAGTGGAAATTTCATTAACACAAAACTCCTAACTCAACACTTCGAACTCCAAACCATCTAAGATTTAGTTTTCTAGGCGACGAATGGCCGAAGGAAGATAACTAATGGATCAAATCCGGTTTGGCACAGATGGTTGGAGGGCGAAGGTCGCGGAGACCTTCACGTTTCCCAATGTCCGCCGGGCCGCTTACGGCCTGGGGATCGCCCTTCGCAAAAAGAAAAAGTCCTGCCGGGTCTTCGTGGGTTACGACACCCGTTTTTTCTCCGACAAGTTCGCCCGGGCCGCGGCCGAGGTGCTTTCCTCGCTTGGGCATCGAGTGACCCTGGCTTCCCGGCTGCTGCCCACACCGGCCCTCTCCCTGGCCGTCAAGGATAAGAAAGCCGACGCGGGCGTCATGATCACCGCCAGCCATAATTCCGGCGCCTATAACGGTTTCAAGATCAAGCTTCCCCCTGGAGTTTCGGCGCCTTCTTCCTTCACCAAAGAAGTGGAGGCGAGAATTCCGGCCGTCCCTCCCGTTTTCCCACGGAAGGCCCCCATTGCCTCCGCCGATTGGCTGCCCTTTTACCTCAAAACCGTGAAATCCAAGGTGAACCTCCCGGCGCTTCGGGCGGCGGGGCTGAAGATCGTGGTGGATTCCATGCACGGCGTTGGGTCCACGCATTTCGAGCAATTGGTTTCGGGTGGGAAAACCAAAGTGAAGACCGTTGCGGGGAACCGGGACGTCTTTTTCGGAGGCCGCCAGCCCGAACCCATCGGCCCCAACCTGGGGCCCCTCTCGAAGGCGATCAAAGAATGGAAAGCGGACGTGGGCTTCGCCACCGACGGCGACGGTGACCGGGTGGGGATGATGGACGAAAAAGGGAACTATGTGGACGTTCATAAGCTCCACGCCCTGTTGCTTTACCACCTCTATATCAACCGCGGTTGGCGGGGCGGCATCGTCAAGACCATCTCGGGGACCCTGATGATTGAGCGCATGGCCCGCCGGTGGGGCATCCGGGTCTTCGAGACGCCCATTGGGTTCAAGCATATCGGCGGGGTGATGCTCGAGAACGATATTCTATTGGGCCTGGAGGAAAGCGGGGGAATCGCCGTGAAGGGACATTTGGCGGAACGGGATGGTCTCTTGTCGGCCCTGCTTCTTTTGGAGGCCTTGGTCGCCCTGGGCAAGTCGGTGACGGGCGCCATTGATTTCTTGCAAAAAGAATTCGGGCCGTTTTATTCCAATCGGATCGACCTGGAAAATATTTCCTTCGACCGCCAGGCGAAAGTCCTGGCGAAACTGAAAAAATCCCCTCCTTCCACCATTGCCGGCCACAGGGTCACGGGACTTAATACCTTGGATGGGGTGAAACTGAAACTGGAGAAGGGTTGGCTTCTCGTCCGGGCCTCCGGTACGGAACCACTCCTGCGGCTTTACGCCGAGGCGCCGTCGCCGAGGGAAGTGAAGGCACTGTTAAACGCCGCGAGGCAGTTGGCGGTTCGCGGTTAGCGGCACCTTCTTCCGGTTTCACTTGTTTTTGATGGCTTGGAAAGGTTTAGCCTTATTCTTAGGCCTTCCCGCCAACCGAGAACGGTGAACCGCGAGCTGTTTTTGCCCGTTGACGGGGTAAAACCCCTCCCGTAAAATCGTTCTCCTGTTCAGGTTTTTCCCCATCCAAAAGGAGCCGGGATGTCCCTTTCGACGCGATTATTCCTCACTTCCTTCGCCGTTGTTTCCGCCACCCAACCGCTTTGGGCGGTGGAGAAGGACAGCCAGTTTTACCTGGACAAAGGGAACGTTTATAACCGTGATGGGAAATTTGAGACCGCCATCCAATATTACAAGGA
The DNA here is from genome assembly GCA_035524855.1 of bacterium. Lineage (GTDB taxonomy): Bacteria > Oederibacteriota > Muellerivitia > Muellerivitales > Muellerivitaceae > DATKOC01. The sequence goes on along the minus strand of DATKOC010000202.1, from coordinate 9,095 downwards.
AGCGGTTGAACGCGACCCTTACAATCCGGAAGCCCACAACAACCTGGGAAAGATCTACGCCCAGAAGAACATGCTGGATGAAGCCCTGAACCAATTCGAGAAGGCCCTCCAGCTCCAGCCGAATTATCCCCAAGCCCTGTCCAACGAGTCCTACGTCTATCTCCAAAAGCAGATCTACCCGCAGGCCATCCTTCGCGCGAGGATGGTCCTGAAGGTGGACCCCAATTTCGGATCGGCCCATTACAACCTTGGGCTGGCCTATTTTTACACCAAGCAGTACGCCCTGGCGGCCAAAGAACTGAAGCTGGCGGTGCGGGCTTTCCCGGACAACGCCGACGTTTACGAGCGGCTGGGGGACCTCTACCGGGCCCAATCCCACAATGAGGAAGCCCTGGCCTACTACCGCCAAACGATCGAGACCAACCCGGTGGACACTGACGCCCGGACCAAGATGGGGGATGTTTACGCCGACTTGGGCGAGGAGAAGAAATCCATCGAGCAATACCAGGCGGCTTCCGACCTCGACCCCGCCAATATTCCGGCCCATTACCAACTGGCGGAGCATTACAAGGACATCCGTGACTGGAAGAAGGCCCGCTACGAGTACCTCATGATCCTTGCCACCGACGACCAACAGGTCCGCGCCCACCGGGAAGTGGCCCTGCTTTACGAGCGGGATGAGCAATTGGGACTGGCCCTTTACCATTGGCAAAAGGTACAGGAGATCCGCAGCCAGGACGCTGAGGCCAGCGCGCATATCGCGGATATCCGCAAACCCCTCTTGAGCCGGAAGGAAGCTGAACAAATGGCGGCCCAAAAGAAACCCGCCGCGACCCCGACCCCCGGAAAGAAGACCCCTCCGCCGCCGCCATTCGTGAAGGGACAGGCCAAGTCCAGTTCCAATCAGCCCCCGGTTTCCGCGGCTCCTTCCGCCGCCCCCGCGGGGTCGGATGTCCAAGGCGGGCTGGTCCCGGTGGAAGTATCCCAGCCCACCCCCGGTTCGGGCTCGGATGTGGCTACCGTTCCCAAGATCTAGTTTTCCGGCTGTGGGTTCCAGCCGTTCTTCATTCCGACCCGGTTTCCCCAAAACGCGGCTACCCATGGTTTTTTCACGTGGAAATCCGTAGATTCGGCTGGGTTTAAGAAAAGGAACTTCATGAAATTCGCGATCATCATCCCGGTTTACAACGAAGCCCCGACCCTTGAGAAGGTCCTCAAGAAGTTGTCCGTTTACAAGGATGGGGACGTCGTGATCGTGGACGACGGGTCCAACGACGCGACCCCCTCCATCCTCGAGCGCCTTACGGTCAAGGCCGCCATCCGGCATTCCCGGAACGAGGGATACGGAAAATCCCTCATCGACGGTTTCGAGTTCGCCAAGAACAACGGCTATCCCTATTGCGTCACGATGGACGCCGACGAACAGCATGAGCCGGAGTATATCCCCCGCTTCCTGGAAAAGCTCGACCAGTACGACATCGTCTCAGGGAGCCGTTACCTGGACCCCGCCCTTTCCGAGGGCCAACCGCCCGCCGAGCGGCTCCAAGTCAACCGGGTCATCACGGAGAAACTCAAGCCCTTGACGGGATATAACCTCACCGACAGTTTTTGCGGTTTCAAGGGTTACCGGGTGGAGGGCCTGAGAAAACTGCGGCTGACGGAAACCAATTATGGTTTTCCCATCCAGTTTTGGCTCCAGGCGGCGAAGGCGGGACTCAGTTTCACGGAAATCGCGGTGCCATTGATCTACAAGGACCACAGCCGGAACTTCAACAATCAATTCGCGAACCGGGATGAGCGCCTCGACCACTACCTGAGGATCATGGAAAGTGAAACCAAGGGTTTAACGAGGAAGTCGCCCCTGCCCGTCAGAAACTCCTGAAAGAAATTGGGGTTTTAGCCAGCGCCCCTTCAAGGTATTGCTATTGAAAAGGCCTTGAAGGAAGTAAAATATGCCCCTTGGATTTCCCGGTTTTGCCGTTTGACCAACCTTTTCGAGGTTTCCGACTATGCCGGATTTGACCAGCAAAATCCCCAAACGTCACGGTGATTACTTTTTTGACCCGCCGCTCCCCCAATGGAAGGAAGAGGCTTTCCGAAACAGGGAAAGGCTCATCAAACAAATGTTCTGGGGCCAAGCCCCCCTCAAGGTTCGGGAGGCCCTCAAGCTTCCCACCGGCCTTCCCCTGATCCTTTCCGGTCACCAGCCCATTTTTTTCCACCCCGGCATCTGGGCCAAATGCCTGGCCGCGAGCATCCTGGCCGAGTCGGTCTCCGGGACGGCCTGCCACAAGATCACCGACACGGCCATGACCTCCGAATACTTCCATTTCGTTCCCGAGGTCGAGGACAACGGCAAGGCCCGCCGCAAGCAGATCGATTTTTTCAGCTCCAAGGACATGAAGAACCAGGAAAAGACCATTCCCTACGCGCACCTGGCGGCCCCCGAGTTCAACGCCCTTGAGAAGATTTTCTCCGACGCCCAGATCTACTGCCCCAACTCCATCAAGCCGACCATGGCCGAGTACAAGGAAAAGCTGATCAAGAGCCTGAAAAAGGAGGCCAGCTGGAATGATTACCATCTTTCCATGCTCAAGATCCTCGACGATATTTGCGGCACCACCCGGCTTTACCTCTACGGAAGTAAACTCTGGTCCTCCGCGCCCTTCCAGCAGTTTGCCGCCCAGTGGCTGATGAACCTCCCGGAAATGACCGAGAATTACAACGCGGCCTTGGGGGAGTACCGCAAGAAGTACGGCATCACCCACGACCTCAGCCCCCTGCCCAACTTGAAATTCGAGAATTGGTGGTTCGAGATTCCCTTCTGGGGGGTCACCAAGTACCACCAGCGCCATTCCCTGTGGGCCAAAAAGGACGGAGACCACGTCATCCTGCGAATCAAGGGCGGGGATGGCACCTATTCGCTCAATACCGATACCCTGTCCCAGGAAATGGGCACCCTTGCCATCGATCTCTGGCCCAAAGCCGTTCCCCAGACCCTCTTTTGCCGGATGTATCTTTGCGATTTCTTCATACACGGTATCGGCGGGGCCAGTTATGAGGAAGTCGGTGACGCCCTGTTCATGAAGGTCCTCAAAGTCAAGCCGCCCACCTACGGGGTGGCCACCTCGACCTACCTGGTAGAGCCCAAGGAAAGCCGGGCCTTGGAAAACATCCTCGGGTTCGAGGCCAAGATCCAGTGGTGGGAGAGGGCCTTGGAGAAGAACCCCGAGTATCTTTTCACCAGGGTGGAAGCCTGGCGGAAGGACTTGCCTTCCTTCATGCACCCGAAGTTCGAGGCCTGCCTGGGTAATGAATCCATGCGGAAACTGGCGGTGGAAAAGGAAAAGCTCGTGCAAAGCCTGGGGGACCCAACCCGCAAGGAAGAGGCCTCCCGCAGGATCAAGCAGGTTAATGCCGCCCTGTTTGACGGGTCCACCGAGGCCATCAAGACCCTCACCCAAGGACTCATCGATGTCGGAAAACTGAAGGAGACGAGGGATGTCCTGGGTTTCCGGGAATACCCCTTTTTCTGCTTCCCGCCCCAGGTCTTTTTGGACATGAGGGACAAGATCCGGAAAGCCGCCCACCTCCAGAAAGAGATTTCCACCCAGGAAGCCGCGAAGTAAAGAGTCGTTTTGAAAGCTGGGAAAGTCCCGCCGCCTTTCCATGTTGTTTTTTACTATTGTTCACCGACAAGGGGCCAAAAAAGGTTACTTCAAAAAACCTAAAGTCTGGACAAAACCACCAACAAAGAATTTTTGGATTAACTTTGCGCCTCGGCGATTTTGCGGTAGAAGCCTTAACCAGTACGATTTCCCTTACTAGACTAGGAAGCCATGGAACAACCGACGCTTCAAATTGAGGTCCTGCCGGGCCAGGAAGACCTAGGCTTGCCGACTTACGCCACCCAAGGCGCCGCGGGGCTGGACCTGAAGGCGGCGTTAGGCGCGCCCCTCGTTTTGAAACCCGGCGAAAGAGGGGTCGTGCCCACGGGGCTCAAGATGGCGATCCCTTTAGGCTTCGAGGGTTGCGTGAGGCCCCGGAGCGGGTTGGCCATGAAGCAGGGACTGACCCTTACCAACGCCCCCGGCACGATCGATTCGGATTACCGGGGGGAAGTGAAGGTCCTGGTCATCAACCTGGGACAAGAACCGGTCACCCTGAAGCGGGGCGACCGTATCGCCCAATTGTTGATTTCGCCCGTGGCCCAGGCCCGTGTGGTGAAAGTGGAGAAGGTGGACGATACCCAACGCGGTGTGGGCGGTTTTGGCCACACGGGGATCCAATAGCCAATATTTAATTTAAGGATTTTTCTTTTGATCACTCCCGACAAGATCCGGCCGGTGGGGTTTAACCTGGGCGGCTGGCTTTCCCAATCGAACCTCACCGACGAGCACACCCAGAGTTTCATCCAAAAAGAGGATTTCAAGACCATCGCCGGTTGGGGTTTCAACTCCGTCCGCCTGCCGGTGGATGGCCCCTGGCTCTTCGAGAAGGAAGGGAAAGGGAAGATCTCCACCAGGAAGCTGGCCTTCCTCAAAGGGACCATCAAATGGGCGAACGACGCGGGGCTCTTGACCATCCTGGATATGCACCAAACCCCCTGGCATTCCTTCGCCAAACCGGAGTTGGACAACCTTTGGAAGAACGAGAAGGACTTGGACCGTTTTTGCGAGTCGTGGATGGAGCTGGCCCACGCCCTCAAGCGCAATGAGGCGCCCCTTTGGTTCGACATCCTCAACGAACCGACGGCCCAGGACTCCGAGGATTGGAATCACGTGGCTTCCCGGGCTTTCCGGGCCCTTCGCCTGGAGGACCCGAAAAGGGTTTTAGTGATCGAACCGACTTTCTGGGGTTCCGTTTTCAAGCTCAACGACCTGGTGGAGGCGGTCCGGGGGCCGAACCTTGTTTATAGTTTCCACCTCTATCTGCCCATGTTGGTGACGCACCAAGGCGCTCCTTGGTGGAAAGACGGCGAAATTTACAAGGAAAGGGTGGATTATCCCGGGCCGATCCCTAAAATCCAGGAATACCTCGCGAAGGATTTGGCGCCCGCCACCCGTGCCATCCTGGATTATGAGAACAGGGAGTGGAACAAGGAAGCCTTGAGGGACGTCCTAAAACCAGTGGAACTCCTGTCGAAGAAGGGTTTTTACCTTCACTGCGGGGAATTCGGTGTTTATGAAAAGGCGCCCCGAACCGCCCGGTTGAATTGGACCAAGGACGTCGTGAACTTGTTCAGCCAAATGAATGTCGGCTGGGCTTATTGGAACTACAAGTGGCTTGACTTCGGGGTGATACCGCAGGCGGAAGGCGGGAAGTCGGGCCCCTTAGACCAGGAAATGCTTCGAATCCTTCAATGGGGGATCAGGTGAAATCTTCGCGTTGGATCGTTTTATCGGCCCTTTTCGTCCTGGGCTGCGGCGGAAGGGAAGCGGTGAAAACCCAATTCACCACGACCCCGGCTTCCGCCCAGGTTGCCGCGGCCCCGCCAACAGGCCCCCAGGCGCCCGCCCTGGCAGGGTTGCGTAATCCGGTTTCCGACCAGGATTACAAGTCGGCGGTCGAGTCCATTGGGAGCGCCGAGGCCAGCGTCCATAATATCGATGATTACCTCACGGTCGCCCAGTACCAATACAACCGCTCCAACCTGACCGAGGCCTTGAAGACCTACCAAAAAGTCCTCCTGGTCCCCAACGCTTCCTACCAGATGGACAAGGCCCAGTACATGGTCGGCCAGATTTACTACGACAAACGGGACTACCTTTCCTCCTTGGCCGCCTTCCAGTCGGTCCTCCAGAAATATCCGAAGTCCAATTACGTGGGCCAAAGCCGCCAGATGATGCAATTTATCCTCAGCTATTCCCTCGGCCTGGAAGACTTGCGCAGCTACGTGGCCAACTACCCCAACTCACCCGTGAATTGTTTCGCGCTTTTCCAACTCGGCAGCCGGGAGGCCCAGGCGGGAATGAACAGTGACGCGATTGACCAGTTGAACGCCTTCGCCCAACGTTGTCCCCAGGACCCTTCCTTGGCCCAGGCCCAGATGCTCCTGCAATCCCTGCAGGGACAACAACAGGGGAAGACCTGGAAGATCGGGGTTTTGGCCCCCCGGACGGGCCGTTTCAAGGCCTTTGGGGACTCGGTGGTGAACGGCATCACCCTGGCCTTGGAACAGGCCAAGACGGCGGTCGGCATCCGAAAACCCATCTCAGTGGTGGTGCGGGACACGGCGGGCGACTCCCTCCAGGCCATCAAACAGTTCCAGGCCCTGACCCAAGACGGCAGTTTGGACGCCCTCATCGGGCCCGTTGTGGCCTCGGAATTAGCCGGCGTGGCGCCTTTGGCCAACCAGCAAAGAGTGGCCTTGATTTCCCCCACCGGAAGCCGCGACGGGATTTCCACCCTCGGCCCCTACCTTTTCAGCAACAGTATGACCAACGAGATGCAGGGCCGCGCGGCGGCCAAGTACGCCATGGAGAAACTGGGCTTGAGGAAGTTCGCCATCCTGGCCCCGGACGACGGGTATGGCGAAACCCTGGCGGATGCCTTTCAAAAGGCCGTGACCAGCGCCGGCGGGTCGGTGGTTTATTCCGAGACCTATGTGCCCAATTCCACCGACTTCAAGAAGCAATTGATCGATTTGGGGGGGATGGACCCGGAGTCGCTCAAGGAAAACGACCGGGAAAACGTCCGTCGAATGGAGGAACTCAAGTTCGCCCTCAAAAAGGAGGCGGGGAAAGCCCTCTTGAAGGGCAGGGATAACATCGCCGCCCACCCGGGCGCCGCCCCCGCGGAAACTCCCGCGGTCGCCTTTTTCCCCCTCGTTGAGGGGCTGACCAACACCGCCTGTCCCTCCATCGTGAAGGAGGTTAATGACGCGGTGCGGGAAGGGTTGAAGGGCCAGACGGATTTCATCCTCCGCAGCGACGACCTGGTCCAGCAAGCCATGACCCGCATGCCCCCCGACGCCAAGGGAACGACCTTGCCGGTTTCCGCCGACCAATGGACGGATATCGCGCAGGACCTTGGGGTTTCCATGATCGTGACGGGGCGGGTGATTGAGACCAACCCCCCCAACGACTGGAGCACCCACCCCACCTGGGATTTTTCCATTGAGATCGAGGCCTTCCAGATGGCCTTCAAGAAGAACGCGATGGTCCGGATCAGCCTGGACAAGGTGCCCTATGCCGCCTTCCGGCCGCCTTCCATGACCCGGGCGAGCCTCGACTACCAGGCGCTTTACCTTCCCGCCCATGCGGTGGAAATTCCCCTCCTCGCCTCGCAGATCCACTATTACGACCTGAAACCCCTCTTCCTGGGCGGCCACCTTTGGGAGAATGAGACGGTTATGCAGGAGGGGACCAAGGATATCGAGGGTTCCTATTTCGTCACGGGTTTCTACGTGGACAGCGCACAGGGCAACGTGAAGAAGTTCGTGGACGATTACCTGAGGCGATTCGCCATGAGGCCGGACTTGCTGGCGGCCCAATCCTATGACGCGGCCAGGCTGTTATTGAAGGCCACGGAAAACGCCTCGGGTCGGGATGATATCCAGCGGAACCTCCTGTCCATCAAGGATTTCGACGGGGTCAGCGGCAAGACCACCTTCGGCGGGCACGGCGAGGCCGACAAGGTGGTTCCGGTCATCAAGATTCAAAACGGAAAATACCAGCAGGTTCAATAAAAACATAATCGCTGTCATTGCGGGGAAGGCCCGCTGAATAAGCGGGCGTTCATGACGAAGCAACCTCATGTAGTTTTTCAATGCTGAAGGGGCCATTAGCCCCGTAAAGAAAACTGCATCGCCTCATTAGCTTTCATCGGGCGAAGCCCGAATTTAACAATGTAAATGAGGGCAGTTGAAATAAGTCTCTTCCAACATCTTGTGGGCTTTGCCATTGGCAAAGCTTTTATTTAAACTGGGGTTGCTTCGTCGTAACCATTCCGCTATTCGCGGAATATTCCTCGCAATGACAGCAGTTTGGAAGGCTTACTGTGGATAACACTAAATTCGGCCCGCCCAAGGGTATGCGCGACTGGCTTCCCCAAGAAACCCTCCTGCGCCAAACGCTCATCCGCCTGATCGAACACCACTACCAGCTTTATGGATTCCAACCCATTGATACTCCCGCGATGGAGAACATTGAGGTGATGCAGGGGAAAGGCGGGGGGGAGAACGAGAAGTTGATGTTCAAAGTTGCGAAAAGAGGTGAAGAATTTGAGAAGGCCTTTAGAGAATATGCCGAGGCGCACAAACACTCTTTAACTTCGGGTGAAGAACAGGCATTTTCTCAACAGCGAAGTGAATTGTCTGATATGGGCCTCCGCTTCGACCTCACCGTACCACTGGCCCGTTATTACGCCAACCATTCCAATGACCTGACCAAACCCTTCCGTTGTTACCACATTGGCCCTGTCTGGCGGGCCGACCGGCCCCAGAAAGGCCGCTACCGCGAGTTCTACCAATGCGACATCGACATCATCGGCGGCGCCTCGGATAACTACGAGGTTGAGTTATTGTTGGCTACCGACCGAGTGTTAAAGGCCCTTAACATCGGCAAGTTCAAGATCCGCATCAGTGACAAGCGCCTCTTGAATGATCTTTTGACCGGCATGGGAGTCGAAGCCTCCAAGGTGGCGGGGGTGGCCCTGGCTTTGGATAAGCTGGACAAACAGCCGGTGGAGCAGGTTTGGAAAGAGATCGAGGTTTTGGGTCATTCCATGGAAGTCCTCAATAAGGTGGATGGATTCCTCAAGAACGCCCTCCACAAGCAATTGGACCCGGTGCATTTCAAGATCGGCGAGGCCGAAAAACTTTGGCTGAATATCGAGTCCATCCGCCAAAGGGTCCACGCGGTGAACCCGGAAGCCAACGTGGTTTTTGACCCCCTCCTGGTACGGGGTTTCGATTACTACACGGGCCCCGTGTTCGAGATCAACGTGGAAGGGCATGAGTTCACTTCGTCCATCGGCGGCGGCGGGCGTTACGACGGCCTTATCGAGAAGCTGGGTGGACCCAAGAACACCCCGGCGGTTGGCATTTCATTGGGTTTTGAGCGAATTCTTCTCATCCTGCAGGAAAGGGCCAA
>DATKOC010000201.1:0-7558 GCA_035524855.1 bacterium | reverse complement strand
CCACTTGAGGGCGAAGAAGGCCAATATCACCCAATGGGCCTCCTTCGTGAACAAGGTTTACCATCCCCAGCGGGAAGTGGAAATCGCCATCGCGGGCAAGTACGTGGAACTGCACGACGCCTACAAGTCCATCATCGAGGCTTTCGTCCACGCGGGGGTGCCCAGCCGCGCGAAGGTGAAAATGCGCTGGGTGGATTCGGAGGAAGTGGAGCGCCGGGGGGCCGCCGCCCTCCTGAAGGGCGTCTCCGGGGTCCTGGTCCCCGGCGGGTTCGGCGACCGGGGAATCGAGGGGAAGATCGAGGTTATCCGCTATGTGCGGGAAAGAAAAATCCCGTTCTTTGGCATTTGCCTGGGGATGCAATGCGCGGTCATCGAGTTCGCCCGCGACGTGGTGGGGTTGAAACGGGCCAACAGCGGGGAGTTCGACCAGAACACGCCCCACCAGGTGATCACCCTCATGGAAGACCAACTGAAGGTGCAGGGTCTGGGAGGAACCATGCGGTTGGGCAGCTACCCTTGTAAGGTGGAAAAGGGAAGCAAGGCCTACCAGGCTTACAAGCAGACCCTCATCCACGAGCGGCACCGGCACCGCTACGAATTCAACAACCACTACCGCAAGCAGTTGACCGAGAAGGGAATGAGGTTGACCGGTTTGTCCCCTGATGGCAACCTGGTGGAAATGGTGGAATTGCCGCACCATCCTTGGTTTGTGGGGGTACAATTCCACCCGGAATTGAAGAGCAAGCCCCTGGCGCCCCAACCCCTGTTCAGGGAATTCGTGAAGGCGGCGGTAAAATACGGTTCGAAAAAAATCAAAAAATAAACCCGACCGAGGTTCACCTTGAATGACGTAACGCAATTGGGAAAAAACGGGAAGTTTTTCGTGATTGCCGGGCCTTGTGTGGTGGAAGGCCCGGATTTTCTTTTCAAAACCGCCAAAACCATCAAGCGGATCACCGACAGTTTTCGGGTTCCGCTCGTCTTTAAGTCCTCCTACGACAAGGCGAACCGCTCGTCGGGAAAGAGCTTCCGGGGACCCGGTATTCGGGAAGGCCTGGCGGCCTTAGCCTTCGTGAAAAAGCAAGTAGGGATACCCATCCTGACGGACGTTCATGAGATCAGCGAGGTGAAGGCCGCGGCCCAGGTGGCGGATGTGCTTCAAATCCCAGCTTTTTTATCCCGCCAGACCAGCTTGTTAACGGCCGCCGCCCACACGGGAAAGGTCGTGAACGTGAAAAAGGGTCAGTTCATGGCGCCATGGGAAATGGAAAATGTGGTGGAGAAGTTATACGGGTCCGGGGCGGAGGAGGTTTGGTTGACCGAGCGGGGAACTTCCTTCGGTTACAACAATCTGGTGGTGGATTTCCGAGGGATCCCGGAGATGAAGAAAACCGGCTGTCCGGTTGTTTTCGACGGCACCCACAGCGTCCAACAGCCCGCCGCCAAGGGTACCTCCAGCGGGGGAACCCGGGAACACGTGCCCACCCTGGTCCGGGCGGCCGTGGCCGCCGGGGCCGACGCCTTGTTCCTGGAAGTGCATCCCAACCCGCCCAAGGCCAAGTCGGACGCGGCCACCCAAATCACCTTTGAGACCTTCCGCAAGGTATTGAAGGATTCCCTCGCCATTCGAAAAGCCTTAAAACAGTAACCTCACCGCCAAGACGCCAAGAAAGTCTTGAAGACGCAAACTCAAAACGAATAAAAAAATGATTCGATCGAAAATGTTTTATGGAAAGCTGAACTTCGCGTCTTGGCGTCTTGGCGGTGGATTTGGTTTTAGCCGCCGAAGAGCGTCATGATGCGGCCCATGTTTTTGAGGTAGGTGGGCACCACATCCACGCACAAAATGAGCGGCACCCCGTTCTTGTCCTTGAACCGGGTGGAGATGGTCACGCAGAAAATCCCGGTGGCTGGGGAAATGTAGGGGTCGCTGGTGTAGGTTCCCCGGTTGTAACTGGGCTCCACCAAGGTGAAATAATAATCCCGCATGGAATAATCGGTGCCTTTGGGGGGCAGGCGGAAGATGCCTTTCCGGGGCCCTTGTTCGGTTTTGCAGGAGATGATCGTGCTCTGGATGCCCTTGTTGTCGAGGACATAGATGGCCTTGGCGATGGGGTGGTTTAATAGCTCGCTTGAGATTTTCCCATCCATTTCACTTTCCGGCAGTTTCGAGAGATCCGCGGCCAAGCTTTCAATCATCATGCCGTAACGCTCATGCTGGATTTTTTTGATGTTGAATTTTTCCACCATCCGCTTGCGGAATTTATCGGCGATGGGATCCAAAATGCCGGTAATGAGTCCCACGAAGTCGCTGCTGGGTTCCTGCGGCTTGGCAATATAGTAGCCTTGAAGCAGGTCGGCTCCCAATTCAAGCGACTCTAAGGTCTCTTCCTCGGTCTCGACCCCCTCCGCCAAGGCCAGAGCCCCGATCTTTTGAGAAAGAAGTACGAGCGATTTGAAAATCTCTTGTTGGAAGTAGTTGTCCTGGAGGTCCATGACCAGGGACCGGTCGATTTTGATGATGTCGGGCTGGATAATCGGGATTCGGTCCAGGTTGGAATGCCCTTTGCCCACGTCGTCGAGCGCGATGAGGAACCCGTGTTCCCGATGGATATGGACGAAACGGGATAGCGCCTCGACGCCTTTCACCTTGGATTCCAGGATCTCGATGACCACGTTGGAGGGGTCCAAGTTCAACTGGCGGCATAGCTGGATCAGGTGAAGGGTCCCGATTTCCTTGTCGATGATGGAGGTTTCAAAGTTCAAGGTTAACAGCAGGTCATGGGGGGCCGGACAACAATGTTTAAAGGTTTCCAGGATTTTCTTCCGGAATAATCGGTCCATCTCCAGGGTCAGGTCGGCTTCCTTGGCGGCCTTGAGAAGGGGAAGGGGTGGCACGAGGCGGCCGGAAACGGGATGGATGCCCCGTGAAAGACCCTCAAAACCGATTATTTTTTTCTCGCGGATGGAGAAGATGGGCTGGAAATGGACTTCGACGAGTTCCTTTTCCAGGATCACTTTCGGGTCGAGGTCGCTATAGTCGGTGAGGAAGGACACGGTTTATACCTTGGTGTTGAAGAGGAGTTGACGAAATTATATTCGTATCCTGTGGAGACCCGAAGGCTAATTTAAATTATTTTCAAATTTGCTGGAATATTGACGCGGGCGGAAACGACAAATTTGTTATGATGCGGGAAATTTACCCGCCGTTAACGTGGAAGCGGGATGAGGGTCACAAAAGGGATGGGGATTCTCATTCCTCGGGGAGAAAAATGTCCTACCAAATTTACAGTGACGGCGCCTCCCGTGGGAATCCGGGGCCCGCGGGGATCGGGGCGGTCATCCTGAGGGACGGTGAGGTCGTCCACGAAATCGCCAAGTACATCGGCGAGGTCACCAATAACGTGGCCGAGTACGAGGCGCTTCTGGAGGCTTTGGACTACTGCGTGAAGCACAAGTGCTCGCCGGTGGAAATCCTCGCCGACAGCCAGCTCCTCATCAGGCAACTGGCGGGGGAGTATAAGGTGAAGCACGAAAACATTAAGCCGCTCTATCAAAGGGCGCAAGAGTACCTTCGGCATTTGAAGATTACCGGCTACAAACACGTGCCCCGCGAACAGAACAAGCACGCGGACAAGCTGGCCAATAAGGGAATCGACCAGCATTTTTCGGCTGGAAAAGGTTAGGGTAGCGGCGGTTGTTTATTCGATAAAAAGGGGGATCTATGCACGCGCTCATCGGGTTGTTGGTTCTTATCGCGGATGTTTACGCGATCCTCAACATCATCCAGGGGAAAGCCTCGACGGGGACCAAGGCCCTTTGGGTCGTCCTGATCCTCGTCCTGCCGCTCTTGGGGGTGATCATCTGGTATTTCGCGGGGCCCAAGAAGTAAGAAGGACGGGCCTCATCGCGGGGCTACTGGATTTTGGCCTTCTTTCCGCTTATTATGCCTTCTGGAAGCAGGCGCGTGATCGCGCTCCCGGCTCTTTGGGCGCGGGGGTGAGGAAAGTCCGAACTCCATAGGACAGGATGCCGGGTAACACCCGGTCGGTTTCGCCGGTGAAAATCGGCGGGACTGAAGGAAAGTGCCACAGAAAACAAACCGCTCCGAGGCCCCTAAAGGACCAAGGAGTAAGGGTGAAATGGTGGGGTAAGAGCCCACCGCGTTCCACGCGAGTGTGACGGCAAGGCAAACCCCATCCGGAGCAAGATCAAATAGGGAGGCTTTGGGGCGGTCCGCCCCACTCTCTTCCGCGAGGAAGAGGGGGCCTTCGGGTAAGATCGCAAGGACGGGGCCGGTAACGGAACCCGCGAGAGAAATGATCACCTCGACAGAATTCGGCTTATAGCCTGCTTCTTTTTTATTTTTAACGGCTGTTAACCACCAAGGCACCAAGGGCACCCAGAAAAGCGACAGAATAAAATTTTTGATTTTTATTGTTTATCCTAAAGCTGTCTTTTTAAGACGGCTTTTTTAGTTTTAGGGCTGGTTGATGAGCGCATTGTCTTGCTTGGTGCTTTTGGTGCCTTGGTGGTTCAAATTTAGGTTAGGGGTTTTTATGCAAAAGATCTCGGTGAAGGGCGGCAAGGCCCTTAAGGGCACGGTGGAGATCAGCGGCTCCAAGAACGCCACCCTGCCCGTCATGACCGCCGCCCTCCTGGGCGAGTCTCCCTCCAACCTTCAAAACGTTCCTTACCTCAACGACATCAAGACCATGGCGGAGGTGCTCCGCAAGCTAGGGTCCAAGGCCGCCTTGGAGGACCACCGGCTCCATATTGACCCCGCCGGTTTCAACAAGTTCGAGGCCCCCTACGAGTTGGTGAAGACCATGCGGGCTTCCATCTATTCCCTCGGCGCCTGCTTGGCCCGCTTGGGGGAAGCCAAGGTTTCCCTGCCCGGAGGCTGTGCCATTGGGGCCCGGCCCATTGACCTGCACCTGAAGGGTGTGGAGCAATTGGGCGCCAAGGTTTCCATCGAGCACGGTTACGTGCACGCCAAAGCCTCGAAGCTCAAGGGAGCGACCATCTATTTGGCCGGGCCGCACGGCCCAAGCGTGGGGGCCACCGTCAACGTGCTCTTGGCCGCGACCGCCGCCGAGGGAACGACCGTCATCGAATCCGCCTCCTCGGAACCTGAAGTGGGGGACTTGGTCAACTTCCTTAATTCCATGGGCGCTCAGATCGAGGGCGGCGGCACCTCACGCCTCGTCATCGCCGGCAAGAAACGTTTGAGAGGCATCGATTATTCGGTTATCCCGGACCGGGTGGAGGCGGGAACCTTCATGGTGGGGGCGGCCATTACTCGGGGAGATGTCCTACTGAAAAAGGCTGAGCCCGAGCACCTGACCGCGGTCATAGACAAGCTCCGTCAGATCGGCGTACAGATAGATATCTCCACGGAGGGAATCCGGGTGAAGGGAACTGGGTCTTATAAACCGGCGGATGTCATGATCCTTCCTTATCCGGGGTTTCCCACGGATATGCAGGCCCAGATCATGGCCCTTTTGGCGGTGGTGCCCGGCATCAGCATCGTGACGGAAACTATTTGGGAAAACCGCTTTATGCATGTTTTCGAGATGAACCGCATGGGCGCCGATATCAACATCGACCGCAGCCACGCGGTGGTGAAGGGCGTGGAGAAGCTGACAGGCGCTCCGGTGATGGCCTCGGACCTGCGGGCCAGCGCGGCCCTCATCTTGGCGGGCCTGGTGGCCCAAGGTGAAACCCTAGTCCAGCGCATTTACCATTTGGACCGGGGATATGAGAAAATCGAGCAGAAACTCTCGGCCCTCGGCGCGGACATTCATCGGATCGATTAAAGGATTTTTATGCGAGTTCTAAATTACTCCAAATCAAAAGATCGTAAGTCGGTCGAAAAGCTTATCGCCCGGGAACCGTTACTGGTTCTCAAGGGCGCGGGAAGCCGCGCGTCACTCACCAAGAAGGTCTTCGGACGTGAGTTGACGCCGGAGCAGGCCGTGGACCGCATTGTGGAAGACGTGCGGAAGAAGGGCGATAGCGCCTTATTCGGCTATACCCGTAAATTTGACGGGTTCGCGGCAAACGCCAAAAACATCCGAGTGACCAAGGCTGAGATCCAACAGGCATTGAACCACCTGGAATTTCCCATGGAAGTGGCGATCAAGACCGCCATCCGCAACGTCCGGGCCTTCCACACCAAGGAAAAACCTTCCCGCTGGTTCCATAACAGCTCCCAAATGGGCTTGGGGCAGCGCTGGACCCCCATTGACCGGGTGGGGCTTTACGTGCCGGGCGGTTTGGCCGCCTATCCCTCTTCGGTCATCATGAACGTTATCCCCGCCAAGGTGGCCGGGGTGAAGCAGGTCGTCCTGGTCACGCCGGTCAAGAAAGACGGCAAAGTGAACCCCATTGTCCTAGCGGCCGCCTATTTCGCGAGAGCGGACGTTGTCCTTAAGATCGGCGGCGCCCAGGCCATTGCGGCCCTGGCTTACGGCACCAAGTCGGTCCCGGCGGTGGACAAGATCACCGGCCCCGGCAATCTCTTCGTGGCCCTGGCCAAGCGAAGGGTTTTCGGCCAAGTCGGCATTGACGGGTTTCCCGGACCCAGCGAGGTTCTCATCCTGGCCGACGGCACGGTGCCCGCCGCCTGGGCGGCGGCGGACCTCTTGGCCCAGGCCGAACACGATGAAATGGCCATGCCGCTCCTCGTCACCCCTTCGGCGAAATACGCCCAGGAGGTCGCCAAGGAAGTGGAATTGCAGTTGGAACTTTTGGAACGGGAGCAAATCGCGGCGGATTCCATCAAAAGCCGTGGCGCGGTTATCGTGGTGAGGAACCGCCAACAAGCCGAGGAATTCTCCAATCGGTTCGCGCCCGAGCACCTGGAAATTCTCGCCAAGGACGCCCGCAATTGGATGCCGGACCTCCGCCACGCGGGGGCCATCTTCATCGGGCCGATGACCCCTGAGGCCTTCGGGGATTACACGGCCGGCACCAACCACGTGCTTCCCACGGGCGGTACGGCCCGGTTCTCTTCCGGTCTCTCCGTGTTTGATTTCCTCAAGCGCACCAACATGCTTGAGATGAAAAAGCCCGGATTAAAGGCCCTTGGCAAACCTACTGTGGACTTCGCTGAGGAAGAGGGCCTGGGCGCCCACGCCCAAAGCGTGATGTTCCGGCTCGGCAAAGACAACAACGGTTGAACCACCAAGCCACCAAGGTCACCAAGAACATCTGAGAATTTGGAATTTCCATGAAATCCAACCGACTTCAAAACTGGTTCCGCCCCGCTATCCTCAAGATGAAGGGCTACGTTCCCGGCGAACAACCCAAAGACCCCAATGTCGTCAAGCTCAATACGAACGAGAATCCTTTCCCGCCCTCGGGCGAGGTCCTTAAAGCCGTCCGGCAAGCCGCTGATGCCCGCCTGCGCCTTTACCCCGAACCCGCCGCTGACACCCTGCGACAAGCCTTATCCAAGGTTTACCGCTGGCCGATGGAGGGGATCTTGGTGGGGAATGGGTCGGATGAAATCCTCTCCCTCTTGTTCAACGCCTCGTTAGGGAAAGGCGACTTG
>DATKOC010000200.1:0-3242 GCA_035524855.1 bacterium | reverse complement strand
GTTACTTTGCATGGTGAACTGCCGGCCCGGCCAGGAGAAAAAGACCTCGATCAGGTTGGTTTGTTTCACTACCAACCCGCGCGCGATGGGATTGGGCTTGAAGTTCAAGTCCGCGATGACCTTCAGGACCTTTTGCCGGGTTTCCTCCAGCACGTTGGGGTTATTGTTCAAGACCCGGGAAACGGTGGAGATGGAGACGTCGGCTTTCTTCGCCACGTCGTAAATCGTTACAGCCATGATGGCTCCTTGGGTTTAGGCTTTCAAAGCGCTTTCATTTTTCCGCAAAAAAATTCCCCAATGGCTTTTGGGGATTTCATCCGCTGTCCCGTCCCTGGCTCATGTATCCGTCGGATGGTCAGTTGACTCATGATAACCCAACCCCTTCATGCTTGCCAGTCAAAAAGCCCCGCCTCGGGCCGCAATTATTGATACAATCCCAAAAAATTCTTTCGAAACAGGTAAATATCATGGGTTCGTTTCTAAAAACCGCGGTCGAGGCCGCCAAAGCTGCGGGAAAAATCCACCGCGCCTATTATGGCCACGTCCATAACATCCGCTTCAAGTCCCGCAACAAATTGAACCTCGTCACCGAGGTGGACACACTTTGCGAGAAAGTGGTGCTTCGCCTCCTCCGGAGACGCTTCCCCAACCACGGGTTTTGGGGCGAGGAGAGCGGCCGTTCCCCGAATACTTCCTCCCTCACTTGGCTGGTGGATCCCCTGGATGGAACCACCAATTACGCCCATGGCTACCCTTTTTTTTGCTGTTCCGTTGCCCTTATCCAGGACCGGAAACCTATCCTTGGGGTCATCTACGACGCCCTTCGGGACGAGTGCTTCACCGCCAAAAAAGGCCGAGGAGCTTTTCTAAATGGAAAACGGCTCCATGTTTCCCAAACCAGGTCCCTGGCGGAAAGCCTGGTTTGTACCGGCTTCGCCTATGCCGTGCGGGAGACCCATTACAACCTGGATAATTTCCGGCAATTCGTTCTCAAGGCCCAGGGCGTGCGCCGGGATGGTTCCGCGGCCATGAACCTGGCCTATGTGGCGGCCGGCCGCTTCGATGGTTTCTGGGAGCGTGGCATTCAAGCCTGGGACATGGCGGCGGGGGTCTTGATGGTGACCGAGGCGGGGGGCAAGCTGACCGACATCAGCGGGAAACCCTTCGACCTTATGGCCGAGAACGCCCTGGCGAGCAATGGCCAGATCCACGGACAAATTTTCCGGATCCTGAAAAACGGCAGGGATGAAAGAAATTGGAAGGCAAGACGCCCTTAAGAAATTCCAGGCCTATTTCGCCTTATACCGCTCCAACCAGTCGGCCAGCGCCTGGTCGGCGGGCTTGAGTTTCAGGTACTGCCCGTAGGAGTAAACCGCGTAATCCTTGCGATTCAAATGGTAGTAGAGATTGCCTAACTCCCTCCAGGCCGCCGCGTCCTGGGAGTTTTTCGTCAATATATCCCGCAAAGCCTGGATGGCTTCGTTCCATTTCCCCGCCTGGGCCAGGGCCTTGGCGTGGACCAAGGCGTCCTCCGCCGGAACCTCGAACTCCATGGTGATAGTCCGCTCTTGCTTGGCCGGTTCCGCGGGAACCGGTTGGGGCGCCACTTGGGGAGCCGTCTGGGGGATAACCGGGGCTTGCGGTACATATACCGTGGTGGGCGCGGCGGGGGCCAAAGGGGCCTTGAGGGCCATCGCGGGCTTGGACGCCGGGGCGGCTGTTTGGATCTCCCCGAAGGAATATCCCAAACTAATCAAATGGGTGTTTCCTAGTTCCCCATAGGGCACGAAGGCATAGTCCAAATGGATGGAATCCAGTACCAAACCGATTCCCGCCGCCAACCCATTGAGCCCGCTGTAACCCACATCCTGCAAGGCAAGATCATAACCGGCCCGCACGAATAAGATGGAGTGGAACCCGGCCTCCAGGCCGGCTTGAAGGAATGTGCCGCCTTGGGGCTCCCATTCGCCACTTGCGGTGGCGAGGAGGGAAGTTCCCCCCTTGATTTTAAAAAGTTTGGAGAATCCCAGCCGGAAGTTCGAGGCCAATTTGACGCTGGAATCACCCAAGCCCTGGCCTTCGTAGGACAATCCCACCCCCCAGCCGGTCGGGGTCCTGAGAAAGGCGCCGCCGTCCACCCCCATGAGGAAATAGGAATAATTCGCGAAATTTTGCTGGGTCCCATGCAACCCGAACCCCACCGAAAGGTCCCCTAAAACTTGCTTGCCCCACCCCATTCCCGCGCCGACCTGGCTGGCGTTGAGGGAAGCGAGGGGGAAACCGGAGGCATCCCGCCCCTCGAAGGAACCATAACCCATGTAGGTGCCGCTCAAGGCGAAGGTTCCGAATTTGGGGACAGGTATCCCGAACACCAGGACCTCCTGGAAGGTCTGGGCCAGCCAACTGGCGTGGTGCAGGAATAATTGCGGGCTATTCAAGCTGGAAAGTCCCGCGGGGTTCCAAAGCAGGGCCGTCGCGTCGTCGGCAACTCCCACGAAGGCGGACCCCAACCCGGCGGCCCGGGCGGTTTCGCCGGCCGTCCCCAGGGGGTCCTGGCGACTGGCGGCGTTGTAAACCGTCTGTTGGGCCTGAAGGGCCGATGCTCCCAAGACCATTCCCATGGAGAATAATAGGCAACGAACCTTCCGCATGCTTCCCTCTTTAAAAATGACGCCCGTTTTCAATGGCAAACCATCAGTCGGCTCAACGGCAGGGATTCCGAACTGCCGTCACTATAGGCCATCTGGACCTTATAGAGGTAAACCCCATTGGCGTATTTGTGGATATCCAGGGTGCTGGCCTGGGGCCCCGCTCCCTTCGTCTCATCTAGGACGCAGACTTTCTCCGCCGTGACGTTCCAAATCTGGATCTTTACCGCTCCCGGCTGGCGCATGTAATAAGCCGCCGAGCAGGAATTACCAGTGGCTGGCGCGGGGTAAGTGAAACATTGCCCCGGCGCCGGGATATTGGCGGCCTCGGGCATGGATGTGGCGGTGCTAGTTGGAGTGGGAGTCGGCGAGATGAACGGGGGGGTGGTCGCGGTCGAAGTGGCCGAGGGAACGAAGGTGTAGGTATAGGTATTGGTGGGGGTGTAAATCGGGGTATTCGTGTAGGTGAAGGTGGGAGTGTTGCTGGGCAAAGGCGTTGGGGTGTTGGTCCCAGGCGGAAGGGTGCTGGTGTAAGTTGGGGTATAGGTCGGCGTATAGGTCGGGGTGTAGGTATAGGTGTATGTATAGGTAAAA
>DATKOC010000199.1:0-16119 GCA_035524855.1 bacterium | reverse complement strand
ATTGAGGGCGGTATTCGTGCGGCTGGGCGTCGCCGTGTTCGTCGCCGTGCTCACCGCCGTGTTCGTCGCCGTGCTCGTGCGGCTCGGGGTCGCCGTGTTCGTCGAAGTGCTCACCACCGTATTCGTCGCCGTGCTCGTGCGGCTCGGCGTCGCCGTGTTCGTCAGGCTGCTCGTCGCCGTGTTCGTGGGGGTGCTCGCCGGAGTATTAGTGCGGGTATTGGTCGCGGTATTCGTACGGGTAGCCGTCGCGGTGTTGGTGGGAGTGTTAGCGCCAGCCGTTGGGGTGGCGGTAGGCAAGGGCGTGGCGGTGTAAGGAACAACCGGAGTGTAGTTGCCATTGGAAATTTTGGCGAAATGCAGGCAGACGTTATCGATCCAGTATCCCAGGGTGGCGGGGTTCCCGGCCGTATCCCATTGTAAGGAGGTAACATTGGTAAGGGCCTGGTTACGGGTATAAGTCACGCCCCCGCAGACCGGGAAGCAGATGCCGGCGCTGGCCCAGTCCTGGCACATGATCTGGTTCAAGGTGATGGTGATTCCTTTCCAGGTTGTGGGCACATTGAAGGTGTAGCCGTACTGGTTCGCGTTGCAACCGGCGGCCGGATCGATCGCCGGGTTGTAGCAATTCATGCGGATGGTCATCGCGGCGGTCGCCTTAACGGAGAAGGTGATGTCAACAAGCGAGCAGGGCCCCGTCCCTCCAACGTTAAGGTTCAACAGGTTGTTATAAGGGGGCTTCAATTCAGTCGCGATAGCGAACCCGCCGTAGGTGGCCGGAGAACTCAAGCCGTTATCCTGCCAAAAGCCTGTCACATGCGCGGCGTAAAGCGAGCCCGCGATGGAATTTTGGGCACTAGAAGACCCGTCCACGATGACCGAAACACCCGAGGCGATGGAACGGGTCGGCGTGGGATTGACAGGCGTGTTGTTCAAGCTGGCGTAGGCAAAGGTGAACCAATAGCCGTTGGTCGCGTTGACGATGTTCGCGTCTTCCAGGTCGTCCAAATTAAAGCAAGGCATGGGAGTGGGGGTGGCGGGAGCCGTACCGGCTGTACAACCCGAACAAGCGATGTTCGGGAAATTGCCGGTCGCCACCAGCATGCACATCATGGCCAAGGTGTCCTCGAAATACTTGAGGGTGGGACAGCCCGAATTGTTGAATAAGCGGTTGTAAAACTCGTCGTAAGTGTCATCCACAAACGTTTGATCGACGGGATTAACGGGCAACCCGGCCATGACACCTACCAGGGCTGGCCCGATTTGCAGGTGGGAGCAGGGGGAAGAGGCGCCGTCCGCGCCAGCCTGGGTCGCCGTTTTGCCGTCGGAGGCGTTCCAATATTCCTGGATATAATTCAAGTAGCCGTTCGCGCTGACGCCGGAATAAATAGAGGAAGCGAACATGGAAATGGGGCCTTGATTCTGGCCGTTCCAAAGGTAATCCGTCCCAATACGCCAACCCCAACGGGAAGAGTCGTATCCATGGTTATTCGTCCCCTCAGAACCGAGGGCGATGGGACTGTGGAAAGTCCCGTCGTTATTAACCTCATTGGGAACGTAACCGTGGGTCCATTGCGATTCCAAAGCGGGCGCCAAGGTGTTGTAAATGAAGTTAACCGCGTTGGTCCAACCAGTGCTCCCGACCTTCGTGTTGAAACACCGATACCAGCCCGGAGCCGCGTAATCGGGATAAACGACTCCGGTGTTGTTGTCCCCACCGTTCATATGTCCGTTGCCCGCGAAGCACTTGGAATAAAGACTAGCCGCGATGGAATTAGCCTGGGTGGTATAGGTCGAGTTGTTCCATTGAGTGGCTCCCATATAAAGAGCCATACAAACGTCCTCATCGGCATCGGTCGCGGCGTTGCCCGTGCACCCGCTACCACCCGGGCAGGTCCAGTTCATCAGGCCGTTCCCATCAAGGTGGGCGTGGTAGTACTGGTCCAAGCCGTCAAAAAGTGTGTAATCGGCCATTTCAACGGCGATCAACATGCCGTACCCGATGCCTTCTGACACCGTGTCATTGCCGTTGCTCGGCCGTTGGACACGGGTGTTGGCCCCGGTGCCGGTCACGAAATTGTTGTACCACTGGACGTAGAACTGGGAAGCCGCCGCCGCATAAGTGGTTTGGGTATAGCGGCTGGGCTGAATGCCATAGCCATAACGTTGGTTGTGGGGGAAAGGACAAGTGGGATTGTTGGAGTTAACGGAGGGGGCGGCAATGGAATTGGAAGCGCTTAAGGCGATGAAGAGGGCGCTTACCAGTGTGAAAAATTTTAAATATGGATGTTTCAAAACGTTTTTATTCCTCGTGGGGGAATTCGGCAAAATTCGAAGGCGAAGAATGAGTGAAAAGTGTTGTAAGCGTACCGCAAGAAATAGGTCTTGTAAATACGCCACCCCCTCTCTTTTTTACGAATAAACGGTAATTTAAGGCTTAAACCGGTTTTATCGCTAAATGAATAACACTAAATTTCGAAATAAAAACTCAAGTGCTGGTAGGTCTTTGGAATCCAGGGGATAGGTATAGCTGTGGGTAAACAAAGACACGGTTTCATGGACGCTTTCATGCCCCAGCTCCCCTATTCCGCGCGAGCTGGCATATTGGCCCTCAAATATTGAGCCATTTTTTTTCGAGGCACTTCCTCGAGAACCCGCCGGATACAAAGGCGCGCTTCGTCAATCCGGTTGGCGTTGAAAAACATGGACCCCAAGTTGAAATACAAATCGACGTATCTTCCTTGGGTCCGGCGGATATTTTCCAAAAAGACGCTCTCGGCGATGTCAAATTGCCCGTTTAGGGAATAAAAAGCTCCAAGGGCGTTGAGGCCCAAATGATAGGAAGGGGATTTTGTAAAGTCGTCAACGAACCCCGACCATGCCGAGGGCCGCTCAAGTTGGAGAAGGTCTTTTTCTTCCTGTAAAACCGATAAAGAAATTTTCCGATCCGATAAGATTTGATCATTGTTCATCGCTGGAATTTGGGGAGCGTATCCTTCCCGCAGGTAAATCACCGCGGCTTCATCCAGATAAACGGGACGCCATTGTGGGTCTTTAGCCAAGTCCATCACCCATGGGGATGCGTTCTCCGGGTTGAAAAAAAGGATATCCGGCTGGAACTTCTCCACCAATGGGGGCAGCCCCCCCACCCTGAGCGAATCCAAATAAACCGAAAAAAATTCCTGGCCCATCACTTCCAGCCGCCCGTCAATGAAGGTTTTTTGAGGGGCGCGCCAATCCAGCCACCCCCCCAGGTTCAAATGGTTGAGGATTTTCCCATCCAAATGGTTTTGAACCAGGAATTCAGTCGCCTTGACCGGTTGTTGTTCCTGATCGAGCCCCAAGCCGAACCGGTCATAGCGCCGCTCGTTGAGGTAATAAGCGCCGGTGACCACCCGGCAGGCGATCCCCAAGAAGAGAAGAAGAACTAATCCGGCTGTGACAGGTTTGGATAGAAAAGTACGTTCCGCTTGCCGTGCCCTTTCCCAAGTCAAGTCCCTCCAGGCGTTGGCAGCCAGAGGAGCGCAACCAATCATGAAGAGGGGAATATTCCGCAGGGCCAGGGTGGAAAGGAAGAACAGGAAGAGGACCAACATCCATTCCCTAGGCTTTCGCTTCGAGCGAGTCGCCAGGAACAGGGCAATGAGGAAAAAACTGAAAAGTTTATAAGCCCAGAGGGTCCACTCCGGCGGGAAAAAATATAAGTCACTCAAGGTCCAGGGGGACTGGAACTCGTTGATGGCTCCCTTCTGGGCGTTGGAGGTGCCAAGGGTCAGTAGGAGCGTGAAAGGAAAAAAGAATCCCCGCAGGAGATAGGGGTTGGCCAGGCAGAGGGCGATGGAGCCCCCGGCGAACTTGAGGGTTCGCCTTTCGGTTTTCTCCCCCTCTAGGAAGGAGGAAATCAGGAATATCAAAAGAATGGGCCAACCTAACGCGAAAAGCCCCTCCACGTTGGCCCAAATCCATTGAACGGGGAGAAGGAAAAACAATTTGTCCCGATTCCGGTCGCATTTTAATTCTAGAATCCAAAGCATCAGGCTAAGGCACAGCCAGGTGAGAATTTCCGGCCGGACTTGGAACCGAATTTCAGAAGCAAAGAGAACCATGGAAAGAAGAACGGCGGATAACCAGTGGGGCGCCCCCGCCAGGCGCAGCCGTTGGAAGGTGATGAAAAACACCAGGAGAATCAGGATGACATTCGCGGCCGTCAACAGCGGGTAATTTCCCACACGGTACAGAAGGTAAAGCCCCACCTGGTACAGCCAGTGGAGATCGATGTAATCGCGGTCGTTGGCGGTGTAAGTGTAGGTGTCCTTGGAGGGGAAGGCGTGGTGCTCCAGGATCCATTGGCCCCCCTTCAAGTGGAATCCCAGGTCGAAGTCATTGATCAGCCGCGTGGCGAAAAGGGCGGTTAAAAGAAAAACGCCTCCCAGGGCGACCCGCCAGAGATCTATGGCAAAGGAACCTGTCGGTTTTTGAGGAAAAGGCGCCGGGGTTTCGGGGGTGGGGGCGTTCATAGGTTGATTATTATAGGAGGCGCCAGGATAGGGTTTTGCTTTTCTTCCGGTTCAAAGGGGAATTTGCGAAAGCAAGTATTGGGCGTTTCGGGATCCCGGGTTCATTTCCAAAACCTTCCTTAGGCACTTTTCGGCGAGGAGGTAATCCTTCGCGTTGTAATAAACCGACCCGAGGTTGAAATAGGTTTCCGGATACCTTCCACCCGTGCGTTGCAGGGCTTCCCAAAAGACCGTCTCGGCCAGGTCATAACGGGTCGTGAACCAAAAATAGGACCCCAACTCATTAAGTCCCTGGGGATAAAAGCAGGGCTTCACGAAATCCTCCCAAAAAAAATTCCATTCGGACGGTTTCGGGGCGTCCAGAAGGTGAACCGCCTCCTCTTGGGATGAATTCCCGATTCCTTTGTCGATCAAGACCCGCTCCTCATCCAAAACCGGCACCTGCGGGGCGTAGCCTTTCCTCAAGAAAATCGCGGCCGTTTCGTCCAGGTAAACCGGGCGCCAATCGGGCCGCTGGTGGAGGCTGTACAACCACTGTGGGGCCGCGGAGGGCGTGGTCACGATAATGTCAAAACCGTGTTTCAGCAGGAGGGGTTCCAGTCCGCCCGGCTTGAGCGACTCTTGGTACTGGGCGAACAGCTCCGGCCCCATCACCTCCAGGCGCCCATCCAGGAAAGTTTTTCCGGGGGCCTTCCAATCCAACCACCCTCCCAAGTTCAGGTGGTTGAGCATTTTCCCATTCAGGCCATTCTGGGCCAAAAACTCGGCGGCCTTCACGGGTTGCCTGAGTTCATCCAGTCCAAACCCAAAGCGGTCAAAACGCCTTTCGGAAACATAGTAGGAATCGGTGGCGATCCGGGGGCATAAGAGCAGGGCGAACAAGGCCAAACCCCAGGCGAATGCCGGCTTCGTGAAAATCTTCTGGTTAGTCCATACCACCCAACTCCAGGAAAGCTCCCGCCAGCAGGCCGCCGCGATGGGAACCGCCGCCAGAAGGAACAACGGGATATTCCTTTGGGCGGTGGCAGAGAGGTATAAAAAACTTCCGGTCACTAGGAACTCGTGGAGTTTCCTCTTTCGGAAGGTGGCGATGAAAAGCGCAAAGAGTGATAGCGAAAAGCCCTTGTAAGCGCCATAGGTCCAAAACGGGCTGAAGGCCATGGTTCCGCCCGTCGCCCAAGGCGAGTGGAATTCATTGATTCCCTCCTTAAAAACGTCTCCGCCCAATGTTTGAAAAAGCGCGAGGGGAAAAAGGGCGCCTTTGAGGAAATACGGGTTCAGCAGGCAGGCGAGCAGGCTAAGCCCCCCATATTTTAAAAGTTCCTTATCCCAGTTCTTATCGTGGAAATACCCTGAAATGAGATACATCCCCGTTAACAGGGGTCCCAAGACGAACAGCCCCTCCACATTGGTCCAAACCAGCTGGAGAACCGGCAGTAGGAACAACAGGTTCTTGCCCCGCCGCGCCCTCTCGTCCAGGATGAAGAGTGTAAATCCCATCAAGGCCCAGGTGACGACCTCAGGTCTGACCCGAAACCTCAGTTCACAACCCAATACCGCCAGCACCAAGAGCGTCAGGCCCACCCCCCGCTCCACCCGG
Source organism: bacterium (assembly GCA_035524855.1). GTDB lineage: Bacteria > Oederibacteriota > Muellerivitia > Muellerivitales > Muellerivitaceae > DATKOC01. Next base: position 10,005 of record DATKOC010000199.1, on the reverse strand, counting down.
CTCAGGCCAATCCGCCGGTAAAGAAGGTAAAACACCGACAGAATCAACGGGATATTGCCGAGCGTCAGGGCCGGGTATCCGGCCACCTTATATAGAAAATAAAGGACGACTTGGTAGAGCCAATGCAGGTCAACGTAATCGTGATCGGAAACGGTAAAAGTATAGGTGTCCTTGGAGGGAAAGGAATGGTTTTGCAGGATCCATTCCCCGCCCTTGAGGTGGTAACCCAGGTCGGAATCATTGAGGAGCCGGGCGCCGAAGAAGGTTGCCAGGAGAAAAACCGAAAAAAGGGCGAAAAGCCAGGGACCTGAGCCACCTATCCCGGGGGATTTCATCCCAACCGCCGGTTTTTCGGGGGAGATGTTTGAATTCATGACGGCATTATATATAAAGATGGTTTTAGGGAAGGTTCCCTTACAATGATGCCGGTTTTGAACTTCCCAAGGAGAAATAAATGCCAGAAACCGTACTCGTCACGGGCGCAAACCGGGGCATCGGCTTCGCGGTCGCGAAGGTCTACGCCGAATCGGGGGACAAGGTCTTCGCCGCCTGCCGCCAGCCGGAAAAAGCCGAGGAATTAAAGAAGCTCCAGAAGTCCCATCCAGGCCTCGTGGAACCCGTCGCCCTGGAAGTGGATTCGGACGACTCCGTCCAAGCCGCCGCGAAAGTCGTCGCGGGCAAGTCGGCTCATTTAGACGCCCTCATCAACATGGCGGGCATCATGCCGGGCAAATATGACTCCAAACTTGAGGACCTCGATTTCAAATATTGCCGCGAGGCCTACGAGACCAACGTCTTGGGGTGTTTGCGGACCGCCAAGTTCTTTCTCCCTCTTCTTCGCAAGGCCAAGGGAGCGCGGATCGTGAACGTGACCTCGGGGCTCGGTTCCATTTCCGGCACCGATAACCCGAACTTTTACGCCTATGGCGCCTCCAAGTCGGCGCTCAACAAGGTTTCCCGCACGCTGGCCTTTGAGTTGAAGAAGGACAACATCGTCTGCGTGGCCTTGGACCCAGGCTGGGTCAAGACCGATATGGGCGGCCCCAACGCCTGGCTCACCCCGGAGCAATCCTCCACCGCCATCGTGAAGACCGTGAAGGGCCTCACCATGGACCGCACTTCCCTTTTTATCTATAACGACGGCAAGGAACTGAACTGGTAATCCTTCCCAGCCGGGTGATGAGGCGTTAGTTGTAGGTTGCCCCGGCCTTGGCCGTGGCCTTCCGGTTGGTCCCTTCGCCGGCCAAATCCGCCTTGGCTACCGCGCTGACGAAAGTCCCGAATTTCTTCACTTCCTCCAGGCGGCAGCTCCAGTAAAGCTTCCCTTCGTGCACGGTCATGTCCGGGCATCCGTCGCACATGTTCATGCGCCCATCCGCCAGGATATCCACCGGCTGGATGATGGCGAAGGTCTGGATGTAAGCCCGCTTGAACCAGGACCCCGGGCTGGCGAGAAAGCGTCTGAAAAGCAGCCGCATGACGGGATCGAAAAGGGAAAAAGCCGCCATGGCCGAGCGCCCCGCCTTGAGGAGGTAAGCCGGTCCGTAACTCATCCACTTGCCCGTGAACCGGTGGTGGAAGGTCTGCACGGTCTCCATGAACTTGGGGCTCACGAAGCCGAAGCCCTTTTTCCGGTTGGCGATGCGGCTGGCGATGGTCCACTTCATGGTATTGGGGTCCACCGTGCCATTGAGGTAGGCGGCGGGCTCGTAACTGGGGTCGCCCTCGCGGATTTTTTCGACCAGATCCGCCGCGTTCAGGTTACGATTCCCGCCCCAGGAGGTTTTCACGTAGGTCTCGTAGAGGTCAATCTTTTTCCCCTGCACGAAAAAATCATAACTGGCCGAAAGCGACGGCGCGCGGAAAAGGATGAAGACCATCGTGTTGATGATGTCCGGGTAATCCTCGGCCCATCGGATCATCTCGGGAATCTGCTGAAGGCTGTCGCTCGAGACGGTTTGATTAAAACTGCAAACCATGCCGCCTTCCTTGGCCACCATTTCGGCCAGCTTGAGCCGCAGGGCGTTGTGCTGGGGCTCCACGGTGGCGTGGGAATCCCGGCGGCTTTGGGAAGTGTCGATATGGAAGGTGAAACCGAAGACCCCAGCTTTTTTCAGGGCCTTAAGTAAATCGGGGGTCAGGGCTAGGCCGTTGGAGTTCAGGATGGGTTTCCATCCCCCTTCCCTTACCACCCTCACGATGTCGGTGATCTGGGGGTGCACCAATGGCTCGCCCCCCGCCAGGCTCATGCAGTCGCTCTTCCTGTTTTTCTTGAAAACTTCCAGTTCCGCGGCGATCTCCACCAGGCTCTTATGCCCGTTGCGGATATTCTCGTGGTAGCAGCCCTCGCAGGCCAGGTTGCACTGGGAAGTGACTTCCAGCCAGCTTACGCCGTTGTCGGTCAGGGACCAGGGCATCCGGTAGTAATTTTGGGGATTGAGCGCGGGAGCGGACCTGATACTGTTCGGCATGAAAACCTCCAGAAAATCATGAGTGGGCGCATTGTCCTTGGAAGGGGAAGGTAGCGCCATCGGCCTCAGGGTGGAGAGTTTTTGCCTTTTCCTTGAATCTTCAAGCCGGATTCATGGTCGAAAAACCGGCCAGTGTTATTGGTTTAACTATGACTTGATTCATAGGACCGGGCTTCAACAAGGTCGATAATTGCCTTGGAAGGCTTCATTCCGATTAAAGGTGAAAGAGTCGGCCATGAGAATGGAATCCTACAACCTCACTGGGCACGCCGTTCGGATCACTTGGAACACCCTCGCGTCCAAGACGCCCCACAACGAGCAAACGATCTTCCGCGGCGAGGTGGCCCACAAGGACGACACTGGGCTCTGGCTCTTCGGCCGGTTTTTCACGGAAAAGGCCGAGACCCTCTCGGTGCGGGAAATCCCCCGGGACAAGAACCCCGAGAACCAGTTGTTTTTCGCCCCCTGGACTTCCATCGAGGCGATCCAGATTATTGAAGAGGACTCGAGGGAATTTGAGATTCACCAGTTGGTCCTGTCCCGCCAGTTGGAGAGCGGAGGAAAACCGTCGAGGGCCAAGGGAGGTTAGCCATGTTCTGGAAAAGTTCGGAATCAGGGAGGAAACGCGTGGACAACGGGGCGATTTATGGTTTAGGAATGATCGGCGCGGCGGTTTATTTCATCCAGCACAGCACCGGTTTTTGGATGGGCTGTTTAGGGGTCGTCAAGGCCATCGTCTGGCCCGCCGTGGTGCTGTACCACGTGCTGGACATGCTCAAGATGTAAGGTTTTAAAACCCTTGACCCTTTCAACGAAAGCCCTCTTCGGAGCCTAGGGCTAGAACTCCCCTCGGTAAGCGAGAGGAGTCCCTCACCTAGTAAAACTACTTAGTAGCTCCTGACGCCCCATCCTCCGCCGACACCGGCCCAATCCACATTTCCCCCGCGCCATCGGCTTGCGGGCCGACGTTCATTCCGTTCACCTTCGACAAATCCATGGGATGCCCCAGTTCGGCGTTGGGCGGCGTGTAGTAGGGATTCTTGATAAAGGACACCACGGGAATCCTGACCTCGCTCCATGCCGCCGAGGGCACCTTGACCTTCACCATGTACTGGACGTTGTACTTGTCTTTGAACTCAAACTGCAGTTCCCCCGGTAGGGTCGCCTTAGCCTTGAAAACGATGGTCGTGGCCTTGGAGAGATCGAAGGACGTATTGTGCCAGAGGCCGCAATAGCCTCCGGCCTTCAGGTTGTAGGTCATATGCAATGCCCTCTGCCCCTTCTCGGGGCCCTTGTCCGTGGTGAAAGTCAGCGTTGAGCCCTTGTCGTCCTGATAGGCTCCGGCGTTGGAGGGGTCCACCGACTTCCAAGGCTCAAAGGCACTCGAGTTGTCCTGCGTGGCCATGGGTTGGGTGCTGAAACGGAAGGGTGATGCGGGCAATCCATCCTGGTTGACCAAGTTGCAGATGGGGTTGTCGGCCCAGGCATAGCGAACCTCCACCGGCGCCTTCACCGCGTCGCTGGAAACCTCCAGGGTATTCCCGTCCACGATCTTAGCCTTGGCCCAATGGAAATCGCCGTCGTCCCCGACCAGGGCGAAGCCCGTCACCGGCTTGCCGTCCCTGCCGGCCAGCCCTTTTCCGGTCTCCTTGAAGGTCAAAACCATCTTCCCGCCCTTGACCACCGCGGTGGCCAGCATCGGCCCCGAGGCCTGCAGGGTCTTTCCGTAAACCTGTTTCAACGCCACCAGCGAAAGCCGCCTTCCCACCTCGGTCTTGTTGGTGGGGTGGATGTTGTCCGCCTCCCCCAGGTCAATGGTGGTCACGATCCCCGTTCCGGGAATGTCCAAGGCTTTCAACTGGGCTTCCCGCAGTTCCGCCCAGGAGCTCTCGGAGGGCTCAGGCTTCACCTGCATGAAGTTGGGCAATTGCGTGATAAGGAAGGGGAAGTCGCTTCCCCAGGCGGCCCGCCAGCCGCCGATCAAGGCCTTGAGAAGCGCGTGGTAATCGGAGGCGCGTCCCGCGTTGGCTTCCCCCTGGTACCAAAAGGCGCCATGGATTCCGAAACCCGTCATCGGAGCGATCATGCTGTTGTAGATGACCGAGGCGACCTCGGGGTTGTAGGGCACTTCCACGGTAATAATGAGGCTTTGGATGGCCTCGGGGGTGAAGGGCTTGGGCGCCCCCCAGCCACCCTGCTTGAGCGAGGCGAGGGGTACCTTGGTGGTCTTCCATTCGGAGGCCGCCGAGAGGATGTCGGTGGTGTAATAGTCGTAATCGCCGATGGAGGCCTGGCCCAGCTTTAGGCGGAAGGGCCCGTTGCCCTTGGCGGAGAATTCCACCGCCTCGTATTTGGAAAGGTCGAGCGCGCCGCTCGACTGTAAATTCGTCTGCAGGGTGATCCAACAGCCTCCCTTCATCGTGCCCGAGAGCGACGCCGCCGGGCCGCCGTCGGGCCCCTGGCCCTTGGCCGTGTAAGTCCCCGTGGAACCGGGGTTGATGTAGGTGTTCCAAGTCCCCCCCACGCCCTTGCCGCCGGGTTGCAGAAGGACCGTCAGGGGCTCCCCGCCGCCCTTGGGGATAAAGCGGATTCCGGATAGCTGAACTTCGTAGGGTAAACCCTCCTTCCAAGCCTTGGCTTGCGGGCTCTCGTCCCAATCCTTCGCAAGCTGGGCGAGGTGGGGTTCCTTATCGAGCGCCTCCCGGGGCGTCCAACATTCGCCGTCGGTTCCTCCCCAACAACTGACGACCAAGCCCACCGGCACCTTCAGGGCTTCCTGGAGGTCTTTCCCGAAATGATAAGCCACCGCCGAGAATTCCTTCACCGAATCGGGCGTGCAAACCACCCACTTGCCCTTGAGGTCTTCCTGGGGAGTTCCTGAAAAAGCATGCTCTACGGTAAAAAGGCGTATCTGGGAATTATCGGCTTTGGGGATTTCAATCGCCGCGTCATGGGTCCGGCGCATGGGGAATTCCATGTTGGATTGGCCCGAGCCCAGCCAGACTTCCCCCACCAGCACGTCGCTCAAGGTCACCGCCCCGTCCCCGGAGATGACCAAATCATTGGGACCACCTGCCTCTAGCGAGGTGAAGCTGGCTTTCCATTTACCGTCTTTTCCCACCTTAGCTTTGGTGGTTTGGGAACCCAGCGTCAGGGTAATGGTTTTGCCCGCCTTGGCCTTGCCCCAAACCGAGGGAGTACCCTGTTGGAGCACCATGTGGTCACCAAAGATGGCGGGCAGGCTGATTTCCGCCCGCGCGTTAGTAAATCCGCCTGCTAGCAAGATGGAGGCGAGGAAAGTGTAAAACCGTTTCATGGAAAACCTTTCGTTGTAGATTTTGACTATTGGAAAATATTACTTGGCTCGAACCTTCACAAGGCACTGTACGCCCCAATGGGCCCTTTAACGTCAAGCCACTTGTCTTTTATTTCAAGCCTAGGTTCTGCGGTCGACTATCTCTTGCTGCCGGATTGCCTCCACCTTGGCTTTAAGGGCTGCGGCTTGGGCTTTGCAAGGCTTCCCCGCCTTCTCATCCCTTTGGATTCGAATACTCTGCTAGCGGAGACAGATGATGAGATTATCCAAGAGGTTTTTGCAGGAGTATTTATATCTTTGGCGAAAATACCCAGCTTGTCATGATTAAAACCAAAAAAATAATGGCCTCTTCATTTTTTTCTTTTTCCTTTATTCAATTAGGAAAAATTCCCAAAATCTCAACTTTTTTATCTTTGTAAGAATACATGAGGTTCATATAACCGCCAGAGCCCAAAATTACGCTGGAACCCGTTTTTTCATCCAGTTTTATTTTATCCTCGTCCTGATTTAATATTTTCTTCTTCAATTTTCCCGAAAACACTTTCGAATAATTTTTTATAAGATCATCAGACTTCAGAAGAATTATCGTTCTCTTTTTGGAGGTCATAAGAAAAACATGTTGCGGATAGTGAATTCGTTTGGCGATCCACAAACTATCATTTTTTCTTACCGCAATCTTTAATTGCTCTACAAAAATTTTAATCTCTTCCAACTCATTAATTGCAGAAATAGTCGGAGTTAATTTCAGGTTCTGACCCGAGGAGCTTGTGCTTTGTCCATCAGAACATGAACACGTTAAAAAAAACAAAAAAATAAAAAACATCTTATCAATCCCTTGCATTGAACTTCCTCCAATTAACCATTCCTAAACAAGGTAAGCTCACCGTTCATTCTCTTGACTGCCAATCATCGATTCCCCACTGCGCTGACAATGACCCTCATCTTTTTCCCAAGGCACCTCTAAATAAGCCGCGATTTCTCCCGATACTTTTGCGGCACCATATTGGTCTTTTTCCGGAACAGGCGCGTGAAATAGGAATCCGACTTAAACCCGCAGTCCCGCACGATGGCGGAAATGGGAAGGTTGGTGGCCTTCAAGAGCCGCTTGGCCTCCTCCACCCGCAGGTTTTGGAGGTAAGCCTCCAACCCCGATCCCGTGAGCCGTTTGAACTCGCGGCTGAAGGTGGAAACCGAGGCGCCCGCCATTTGCGCCAACTGGGCGATCCGCAAGGGTTCCTTGTAGTGCCGGTCCAGAAAATCCCGGGTTTGCTCCATGGAAAGTCCCCGGCCCAGGGCCGCGGGCCGGGTCATCTGCCGCTCCAATTTGGAGAGCCCCTCCTGAAAGGCCCCGACGATTTCCTGCACGTTGACCGCCTCCCCCAGGGCCCGGGTCAGGTTCTCCCGGATGCGCAACTTTTCCTCTTTCCCCAGGTCCAAGCGGTTCCCCACCGTTTCCGTCAGCTGGTCGAGCGCGTAGCGGAAATGCCAGCGGACCTCGTGGGGGTTCTGGAAGGAAACGCTCAAGACCAGCTTGAGAAGCCGGTCCTTCAGCGCCTCCAGACCCGCGAAAGAGGCTAGGGAAAAGGCCTGGTTCAACTCGTCAAGGACGATCCGCATTTGCGAATCGTTGGAGGCCGATTCCTCCTTTTCCCTTTGGCTGTAGAAGACGATGTTCTTGTTCCCGTCGCGGCTCAGGTGAAGGGCCAGGACCGCCTGCCGGTAGGAATCCGCCAGGGGCTCGCCCGGCGCCACCGTTTCCCCCACCCCGATCACGACCGGCCCACCCAACTCTTTCATGGAAAAGTCCCGGATCTTGTGGGCGATGCCCTCGATGTGTTGGTGTTGGGCCAGCCGGCCCAGCTTGGGGTCCGCGGAGGTCACGAAGATGGCCCCGTAGTCGTCCAGCTTGCCCCCCACCGTTTGCGGCAGGGTTTGCGCGAAAAGGAAACTGCGGCGCTGGAGCCGGTAAATGCGGAGCATTTCCTGGGTCCAGTCGAAGCGTGTCCCCGCCAACCGCTGGGGTAGGACGGTCAGCACCGTGGTGGGAACACGGGTTAAACCGATTTCGTCCTTCGTCCAAGGCCAGGTTTCCATCCGGCGGCTCCAGGGCGGGATGGATTCGGAAGTGGGCCGCCCCAACGCCCAATCCATCCAATAGCTGTGGGGCAGGCGCTTCGAGAAGACCTCCAGGTAAAGCTGACGCCACCGGGCCCCGAACTCCTCCGCCTGGGGATCGTCGGCGAGGAGCCGGGCGAACAGTTCCAGGGATTCCTGGAAGGCCGTGAAGAGGGGCCCGTCCAAAACGGGGATTTCCAGCAGGATCCGGACAAATTCCCGGAATTCCGGCAGTTCCGCGGAGGGTTCCAGGTCCGTCAGTTGGCGCCAGTAGTTCTCAATGAGGGGAAGAGTGATCTCCTGGTCCCGGAAGCCGCCGGCCTGCACGTGCCCCAGGACCTCGCCGTCCTTCACGATGGGGACGAAGAAGTCCTTGAAGCCGTACCGTTCCACGCAAACCGTCTTCCGGGTCCGCTCGGACTGCGCGAAGCCCTTACCGATGAAGCTGTCCCGGGCCTCGACACTGCGGTACTTGACCTCCAGGTAATGAAGATTGAGAACCCTCTTGCGGCGGTTGAGGGCCCACCATTCCTTGGGGGGACCCCTGAAGACCAGGAAACAGCTCAGGTCCACGTAGTAATGGATCATGTTGTGGAAGGGTTGGAAATTCTTGAAAAGGGAGAAGGCCTTGGACTGGATGGGTGGCATGAAAGGCATTCTAACCGCTGGCGGTTAGCGGAGGACCATCAATTTCCCCATGGAAATTCCCGCTTTCGTGACCACCCGCACGTAATAGAGACCGCTGGCGAGTGGGCTTCCCCACCGGTCAATCAAGTTGACCTGCACCGGTTGCCCTGAGGAAATGTCGTGGTAGGTCGTGTCCTGGACCTTGCGGAAGGCGGTGGTGAAGATTTCGACCCGCACATCCGAGCTTCCCGAATAGGACGGCGGCAGGAGGTTGACCGTCCCTCCAGGGGCCGGGTTGGGGTAGATAATTGGGGTCGTAACAACTTGAGGCGTTGGTGTGAAAGTGGAAAGGTTTAAAGGTGTGAAGGTTGGACTTGGAGTCGCGGTTAGGCTGGGCGTAAATGTAAAAGTGGGCGTGAAGGAAGGCGTGTAAGTAGCCGTGCTGGTGGAGGTTTTGGTCGGTGTTCCCGTAGCCGCGGCGATATTCACCGTCGCCCCATTGGCGGGTAACCCGTTGAAATTCACGTTCTGGCCGTTGGTTCCGGACACGTTCGTCAGGCTAAAGACGTAGGTGCCGTTCGCCGCGCTCCCCGAGAAGCTGGCTTGCACCTGGTAGGTCACCGAACCGTTAGCCGATAGGTTGTCCATCAGGTTGAAGGTGGCGTTGTTCCCCGCGACCGTGGCCGTTCCCACCGGGTTTCCATCCAACAAGAGCGTCACAGTGACCGACCCATTGGGACTCCCTGTCCCTGAGACCGAGACCGTGAGGCTTGAAATGGTCACGTTCGAGGGGCTGGGGTTATTCATCGTCACGTTCAGCACGCTCACATTGGAGGCCCCGGGTAATTGGTTGGAATTGGATGAGGATCCTGCGTTGACCTGGATCGTTACCTGGGTAGGCGTAGAAGTCGGAGTAGAAGTAGCGGTCTGAGTAGTGGAACTGGTGGCCGTATTGGAGGCTGTATTGGTGCCACTGGGGGTATCGGTGATGGTGTAAGTGTTGGTCGGAGTCGTGGTTCCCGTCATGGTGGCGCTGTTAGTGGAAGTCACGGTAGAGCTACTGGTGGCGGTGGAAGTGTTCGTCCGGGTTGGAGTATTAGTTACCGTGTTTTGGGCCGTATTCGTGGCCGTATTTTGACTCGTCGCGGTAGCCGTGTTTATCGGCGTCACTGTAGGCGTGTTCGTCGCCGTGAGGGTATTCGTCCGGGTAGCGCTGTTGGTAGCCGAGGGAGTATCGGTAATCGTGTAGGTATGGGTCGGGGTCGTGGTACCCGTCACCGTGGCCGTGTTGGTGGAAGTAATGGTGCTGGTGTTCGTGGCGCTGGGCGTATCGGTGCGAGTAGCCGTGCTTGTTGAAGTTAATGTTGGCGTGTTTGTGACCGTATTTTGCGGCGTATTGGTAGCCGTGGAAGTATTGGTGCGCGTGGCCGTATTGGAAGGGGTATTTTGAGTCGTGTGGGTGGCAGTGGAAGTAGC
>DATKOC010000198.1:0-3710 GCA_035524855.1 bacterium | reverse complement strand
CGTCGTGAACGTAAAGGTGACGGTCGGCGTGGGGGAGGGGCTCGCGGCCGGGGCCTGGGCCCAAACGGAAGTGACCGTCAGGAATAGGAAAAGTTCAACGCAATAGGTAAACCTTGACTTGCTTGCGCCCAAATTGGACCGCCTCTTCATAGGTGTCGAAACACAAATCAATCTTGGCGCCCTTGATGGCGCCCCCCTTGTCGGCCGCGATGGCGTATCCGTAGCCTTCCACGTAGATCGGGGTCTTCAGGTGGATATAACGCGGGTCCACCGCCACCACGCCGTACCCCGCCTTGAGCCCCGAGGCCGTGTAGCCCGCCGTGTAGGGCCAGGTATCCTCCGGGCCGGGATAATAAGCGGTGGCCTCCAGGGTGACGGTTTTCCAGACGCGGGCCCTCTTCCTCAGGGGGTACATCTTTTGCCGGAGGGCCGTTCCCTCCAACACTCTAGCATTCTTGACCGGGACCAGGACCGTCGATTTGAGCACCTTTTCGAAGGCCCGCTCGCCGTTGAGGGTGAAGGACTCGGTCTGCCGGTCCTCCAGGCCGTCCTTCCCCGGCTCGACGTCGATGATCTCGCCGGCGTTCAAGGTGTCGGTGTAGTCGGTGTGGGTGCCGAAGGGGATTTTCTTTTTCTCCTCCGTCACCCGGCGGTCCACCAGGCCCAGCTCGATTTCCATGCCCTCGGTCACGGCCTCGTTTAAACCCGGCACCACGACGTCCTGGGGCTTGAGCTGGATGCCCCACTCGCGGAGGGCCTCGCCCACGGTTTTTTGGGCCGTCCAAACCTCGGTGGCCTTGTCCGCTTGGAAAAGGAATAAATGCCGCCGGACCTCGTGGGCTTTGGCGTAAAAACGCCAACCGGCGGCGGCGCCCAACAAGCCTAAAAACGTCAAACTATAGACGCTCCACGAGGCTTTAGGTTTCAACATAAACGACCTCCTGGCGCGCCTAAAGGACCGCTTCCCGAACCGCCGCCCCCTTACCCCAAAAGGGCGGAAACCAAGACCGATTGGCTAAGGCTGGATGAAGTTTTTAAGAAGCTGTTTCCCGCACTCGGTCAGGATGGATTCCGGGTGGAACTGCACCCCCTCCACCGGCAGGGTCTTGTGGCGGACCCCCATGATCTCCCCATCCTCGCTGGTGGCGGTGACTTCCAGGCAATCGGGCAGGGTTTCCTTTTTAATGACGAGGGAGTGGTACCGGGTGGCCCGGAAGGGGTTGGGAAGCCCCTTGAAGACGCCCTTGCCGTCGTGGGTGATCTGGCTGGTCTTGCCGTGCATCAGGTTCTTGGCGCGGACGATGTCCCCCCCGAAGGCGTAACCGATGCTTTGGTGGCCCAGGCAGACGCCGAGGATGGGAACCTTGCCCGCCAATTGCTTGATGGTGTCCACCGAGATGCCCGCTTCCTTGGGGGAGCAGGGACCGGGCGAGATGAGAATTTGGTCCGGCTTCCTTTGGAGGACCTGGTCCACCGTCAGTTCGTCGTTGCGGACCACTTGGATGTCGGCGCCCAACTCACCCAGGTACTGGACGAGGTTGTAGGTGAAGGAGTCGTAGTTGTCGATAACGAGGATCATGACCGCACCCCCTTCCGCACACCTTTGCCTATTTTGACTTTTCTCTTATTGGTTTTTTTGCTTGTCACCTTTCCACTTTCAAACCTTTTCACTTTCATACTTTTTACGTTTTCAGCTTGGTTAATCGCCATGAGGACCGCCCGGGCTTTGTTGCAGGATTCCATATACTCGCTCTCCGGCACCGAATCGGCCACCAGTCCCGCCCCGGCCTGGACATAAGCCGTCGTCTTGCCGCCCTTACCCTTCTTGAGCACGGCGGAGCGGATGGTAATGGCCGAATCCATATTGCCGTCGAAACCGAAGGCCACCACCGCGCCACCGTAAATGCCCCGCCGGCTGGGTTCCAACTCCTCGATGATCTCCATGGCGCGGATCTTGGGCGCCCCCGAAAGGGTCCCCGCCGGGAAGCAGGATTGGAAGGCGTCATAGGCCGTCTTGTCCTTCGCCAGCTTGCCCGTGACGTCGGAGACGATGTGCATCACGTGGGAATAGCGCTCGACGCGCTTAAAGTGGTCCACCTTGACCGTGCCGAAATCACACACCCGGCCCAGGTCGTTGCGGGCCAGGTCCACCAGCATGACGTGTTCGGCCAGTTCCTTTTGGTCGGCCAAGAGACTCTCTTCCAATTGCTTATCTTCTTCGGGACTCTTGCCCCGCGGGCGGCTGCCGGCGATAGGCCGGGTTTCCACGATGCCGTTCTGGACCTTGATCATCATCTCCGGGGAAGACCCCACCAGGGTGGTCCCGCCGGTTTTAAGGATGAACATGTAGGGGGAGGGATTCAGCCGCCGCAGGACGCGGTAGACGGTCACGGGGTCGGTTTGGACTTCCTTCTCGAACCTCTGGGACCCCACCACCTGGATGATGTCCCCCGCGCGGATATATTCCTTGGACTTGTCCACCATGCCTTTAAAGGTTTCCGGGGTCATATTGGACTTGAACCCGAAAAGGTCGTTGGGGCCCGGCTTTTCCACCGGGGCCACGGGGATCTCGGCGACGCCCTTGAGCGGCTTCTCCATTTCTTTGGAAAGCTTTTGGAGCCGGGCCACCGCCGCCGCGTAGATTTTTTTCAAGTTGGGGTTTGGCTCCACTGGGACGTTCACGACCAGGCGCAAGGTGCGCTTGAGGTGATCGAAGAGGGCCAATTGATCGGTATACATCAGGTAAAGGTCGGGCAGGCCCATGACATCGGGCTTTTGGCTGGGCAGCTTCTCGAAATAGCGGACCGCGTCGTAGCCGATGAAGCCCACCACCCCGCCCAGGAAACCCGTGGCCCCTTCGAGGGGGGCTTGGCGGATCGCCGAGACCTTTTCCTGGACGACCTTGAGGGGGTTGGAGGCCTTCGCCCCGGTTTTGCGCTTCCCCGGCGGCTGGGTCAGGAGGCCGTTTTTCGCCTCATAAATGGCGGAAGGCGAGAAGCCCACGATGGAATAACGGGCCACCTGCTCGTTTTTCTCCACGCTCTCCAGCAAAAACCCGTTATCGCCTTTGGCCAACTTGAGGTAAAGCGACAAGGGCGTTTCCAGGTCGGACTGGAAGGCCAATGAGACCGGCACGAGGTTGTATCGGCGCGCTAATGCCGCGAAGGTTTCGAAGGAAGGAAAAACGTTGGAAGAATTGAGGTTTTTCATGTAAGTCTCCTTAAAATTTGAGATTTAAACGCGAACGAACTCGACCTTGGGCTCTTAAGAGAGCCAATGGGAGTTACGCCAGCGGCTTAAATTCAAACCAAAAGAAGGCTTCATTTTTTTCCATAAACCTTTTCGGGATCGAAAACCTGGACGCCGACTTCCTTCCAGTTGTCACCCGACAATTCGTTGAAGAAGCAGGAGCGCTTGCCCGTGTGGCAGGCCGCGTCTCCGATTTGTTCTATTTTTACCAGAACCACGTCCTTATCGCAATCGGTATAAAGGGCCTTCATTTTCTGGACATTCCCCGATTCCTCGCCCTTTTTCCAAAGCTTCTTGCGGCTTCGGCTCCAGTAGGTCACGTTGCCGGTTTGGATCGTGTGCTCGAGCGCCTCGCGGTTGGCGAAGGCGAACATGAGAACCTCGCCGGTCTTCGCGTCCTGCGCGATGACGGGAATCAGCCCGTCCTCTTGGAATTTCAAGGTATCGATCCAGCCCATGAC
>DATKOC010000197.1:0-16486 GCA_035524855.1 bacterium | reverse complement strand
AGAGGGCCCTGGTGGCCATCATTGACACCCACGTGACCACACTGATCTCGGCGGCGGTGCTCTTCCAATTCGGGACCGGGCCCATCAAGGGGTTCGCGGTCAACCTGAGCCTGGGCGTTGCCCTGAGTTTGTTCACGGCGGTCGTCATCACCAAGATGATCTTCGACGCGCGCAAGGAATACCAAGGCTTGAGCATATAAAAGGAGCAATCGATGTTTCGCTGGTTTAATGAGCCCAAAATCGACTTCATGAAGCCGCGACGGCTTTTCTTGGCCCTTTCCACCCTGGCCTGCCTGGCCGGGGTTTACGCCTGTACGCTCTTGTGGCAGGGGAAAGCCAATCTGGGGACGGATTTCGGGGCGGGGGTCCAGCTTCGCCTCTCCGCAGGGAGCGACGTGGGCATCGACAAGATACGTGAATCCTTGAAACAAGAAGGATTCCCCGAGGCGGTGATCCAACAGGTAAAGGAAGAAACGGGCGACACCAAGGGCTTCAAGCTCGTTATCAAGATCAAGCACGACCCCTCCAAGGCGGTGGGGAGCATTGGCGACGAAGTGACAGGCTTATTCAATAAGACCTTCCCGGACTCCCATTTCACCCTGGACGGCAGCGATGAGGTGGGGCCCGCCGTGTCGCAGAAACTGCGCGATGACGCCTTCAAGGCCTTCATGATCGCCATGATGGGGATCCTCATTTACATCGCCATCCGGTTCGACTTCCGTTTCGGCGTGGCGGCCATCATCACCACCGTCCACGATATTATGGTCATTATGGGAATCGTGATCCTGACGGGCCGGGAATTCAACCTGCTCCAAGTGACCGCCCTTTTGACTCTGGCCGGTTATTCCCTGAACGACACGGTCGTGACCTTCGATCGGATCCGCGAAAACCTGAAGTTCCTGATGAAGGACCACACCTTCACCAGCCTGGTTAATTTGAGCGTCAACGAGACACTGAGCCGGACCATCAACACCAGCGGCACGGTTTTCCTGACTCTTCTGCCTCTCTGTTACATGGGGGGCGATACCCTCAAGGACTTCGCCCTGACCCTGCTCTTGGGGGTGGTTGTGGGAACCTATTCCTCCATCTTCGTGGCCAGCCCCATCTTGGTGGAATGGAACCTGATGTCGGGCCCCAAGGCCCCAAGCAAGTAACGCTCCCTTTTCATTTCCAAGAATTTCCATCACAATAGCCTCATGTCCAATTCCACCGAAATCCAGAGCCGCATTCTGGAAGTTCAAAAGCGCATCTCGGAAGCGGCCATCCGTTCGGGGCGGAAGGCCAACGAGATTACCCTCCTGGCCGTCACCAAAACCTTCCCCACTCCGACCATTCAGTCGGCTTACGACGCTGGTTTGCGGCAATTCGGGGAAAACCGGGTGCAAGAATCCTTGGAGAAAATTGAGACCCTCCCGAATGATATCCAATGGCACCTCATCGGCCAGCTTCAGACCAACAAGATCAACAAAATCCTGGGAAAGTTCAAACTCATCCACTCCGTGGATTCCCTTCACTTGGCCCAGGCTCTTTCAGTCCGAATGGGAGGCTCGATCCAGGACATTCTTTTAGAAGTAAATACCTCGGGTGAGGTCAGCAAAGCGGGAGTTTCCCCCTCAGAAGCCCTGGCGACAGCCAAAGAAATTCTCCGGTTGCCTGGCCTCTCCTTGGCGGGACTCATGACGGTGGGCCCCCTGACCGAGGATGGTGAAAAACAAAGAGGAGCCTTCAAGGAATTGAAACGTTTATTCGATGTTCTTCGTCCTGATTGCGGACCCGGATTCTCGATTCTTTCGATGGGCATGAGCGGGGATTTTGAGACGGCCATCGAGGAAGGTTCTACCTTGGTACGAGTGGGGAGCGCCATCTTTGGGGCTAGGGGTTGAAAAAGGTTTCGGAAAGCTCATTTCGTCATTAAAATGGGCGGCTTATAGGGAAGGGAAAGCACGAAATGAAATTAAAACAAAAAACCGTCATCCTAGGTATTGGCGCCATGGGGAGCGCCTTGGTGAAGGGTTGGATTTCCTCCAAGATGATGGCCCCCAGCAACATCGCCGCCGTGGATGTGGACCCCGATAAATGCAAAAAAGCTTCCCTACAGCTCAAGATTAAGGCTTATACGGAACCCGCCAAGGTCTTGAAAGGGGCGGGGTTGGTTTTGTTGGCGGTCAAGCCCCAACAAATGAAAGAACTCTTGGCCCAATCTGGACCCCTGTTCCCCAAAAAAGCCTTGGTCGTTTCCATCGCGGCCGGTATTACCACCACCCAAATCGAGGAAAGCTTGCCGCAAGGTTGTCCCGTGGTTAGGGTTATGCCTAACACGCCCGCCCTCTTGGGTGCTGGAATGTCAGCGATCGCTCCAGGAAACCGGGCCAAGACGGCTCATATCAAATTGGCCCTGGCGCTCTTTGGCTCTGTGGGACGCTCGATCCAAGTCACCGAAGACCAGATGGACCTGGTGACGGCGGTTTCGGGAAGCGGGCCGGCTTATATCTTTCATATGGTTGAGGCGATGGTGGCCGCGGGAATTAAGGGGGGGCTTTCCCCGGAGGCGGCGAGCCAACTGGTGGTCCAGACCGTTTATGGGGCTGCCCGGATGGTTCTGGAGTCTGGCAAGACGCCTGAAGAATTGAGAATCCAAGTGACATCTCCCGGGGGAACGACCCAGGCGGCCCTGGCGGTTATGGGTGAAAAGGGGTTCAAGGAAACCGTGGAGGCGGCCATTGAGGCGGCCACCCGGCGTGGCGCGGAATTAAGGCGGGTTAGCCACTGATGGCCCCTGGAATCTCAGGCCTGTCCTACTTGGCGATGATGGCTTGCGATATCGCGGCTTTTCTTTTGCTCTTGGAGTGGCTGGTTCACCTGTTGCCGGGGGCAGGGTTGAACCCCCTCCGCCGGAGCCTGTTCCTGATGCTTTATCCACTATTGAAGTTCAGCGACCGGTTTCTTTCATTCAAATGGCCTGGAGGCGGTACCCGGGGCCTTTTAGCTGCCCTTATTTTGGTGCTCATTAGCCGTTATGGGCTGCCTTGGCTCGTGCTGTTCAGCTTTTCCCTCCGCGGTTAATGGCGGCCTCCTGGATTTGGACATCGGAAGGGGATAGTTTTCTTTCCTTAAAAGTCATCCCCAAGGCTTCACGGAATGGAGTCGTAGGAGTGGAGGCGGCGGAATTGAAGATCAAGGTTCAAGCGCCCCCGGTGGAGGGTGCCGCGAACGAGGCTGTGGTCCAATTTTTATCCAAATTGTTGGACCGACCCAAAAGTTCGGTCGATGTGATCAAGGGAGAAAAGTCTCGGCATAAGGTCGTAAAGATTAAAGGCATCCCGCCGGCGAAGATTTTGGAAGTGCTAAAACATTACGGCGTCAAAGGGGAATGATATGGCTGAGTTATTCGACCAAATCCAGGAGTCGGTGAAGGAAATCCGTAAGACAACCCAGGCAGCCCCCAAGGTTGGCATCATCCTGGGAACCGGCTTAGGGGCCCTGGCCCAAGAGATCAAAGACACCACTGTCATTCCTTATGGCAAGATTCCACATTTTCCTTTGTCCACCGTCGAGTCCCACGCGGGAGAACTGGTTTTTGGAAAACTGGGCAACACTCCGGTAGTGGCCATGAAGGGACGGTTTCACCGCTACGAGGGTTATACCCTACAACAAGTGACCTTCCCGGTGAGGGTCCTGAGGGCCCTCGGGATCAAATACCTGCTTGTTTCCAACGCATGCGGGGGAATGAACCGGACCTATAACCCGGGAGATTTGATGATTATCGAGGACCATGTGAACCTGATGGGGGATAACCCCCTCATCGGCAAAAACGACGACCGACTGGGCCCCCGTTGGCCGGACATGATTGAGCCCTATTCGAAGGAGCTCATCACTCTCACCGAGAAGATCGCCTGGGAAAAGCGGATTCCCGTGCAAAAGGGCGTTTATGTGGCTGTTACGGGGCCTAATTTGGAGACCCGGGCGGAGTACCGCTGGCTCTCGACCTTCGCCGATGTGGTGGGGATGTCCACGGTACCGGAAGTCATCGTAGCGGTTCATAGCGGCTTGAAGGTTCTGGGTATCTCGGTGGTGACGGATAAATGCGTGGCGGACACCCTGGAACCGGCGGATATCCAGAAGATTATCAAGCATGCCCAGGAAGCGGAACCCAAACTGACGATCCTGATGAAGGAAGTCACTATCGCATTGGAGAAGAAATAAACCCTATGAAATCGAAGTTACGTCCAATCCGCTGGGAGGGTAAAACCCTCCTGCTTTTGGATCAGCGCCTTCTTCCCTTGAAGGAAAAATGGGTCAAGTGCGATACCGTGGAAAAGGTCGCTCTGGCTATCGAGGACATGACCGTTCGGGGCGCTCCTGCTATTGGAATTACGGCCGCCTACGGGGTGGCGTTGGCCGCCGTACGCTCCAGGGCCAAGAACCCGGCCCTGTTTCAAAGCGAAATCGAAAGAAGCATCGCTCGGCTCCGGAAGACCAGGCCCACGGCGGTTAACCTCTTTTGGGCTTTGGATCGAATGCAAAAAAAGCTTTCCGACCTTCTCCGCTTGAGCCTCTCTTCCCAGAAGCAGGGCCTGGAAAGGGAAGCGATCGCTATTCACCGGGAAGACGAGGCTTTATGTGCTTTGCTCGGTAAGTATGGGGCCCAATTGCTATCGAAATGCAGGAATGTCTTGACCCACTGCAATACAGGCGCTTTGGCGACGGGTGGGGACGGAACGGCGTTGGCGGGGATTACGGAAGCCGCCCGGAAGAACAGGGCTTTGCATGTTTGGGTGGATGAGACCCGGCCTTACTTGCAGGGAGCCCGCTTGACCGCTTATGAACTGGCCCACGCGGGAGTTCAATACCATTTGATCACGGACAACATGGCGGCCGATCTGATGAAAAGAGGGAAGGTGGACGCCGTGATTGTCGGCGCCGACCGGATCGTGGCCAATGGCGACACGGCCAATAAAATCGGTACCTATGCCCTGGCGGTTTTATGCCAGGCCCACGGAATCCCTTTTTACGTCGCGGCTCCCACGAGCACCCTGGATTTGACCAAGAAAACGGGCGCAGAGATTGTCATCGAACAGCGAAACCCCAAGGAAGTTACTCATCCCCAAGGGATTCCCATTGCCAAAGAAGGAACGCCAGTGTATAACCCCGCCTTCGATGTGACGCCGGGGAAGCTCATTTCGGCGATCGTGCTGGAATCAGGTATTTGCCGATATCCTTACATGAGATCCCTGAAGATGGCCAAGTATCGCGCTGGTAAAGGCCCGGCTTCCCGATGAACGAGGATCGCAGTCCCGAGTTGCCCTTCAACGATGACCGCTACTGTCTTTGCTGTGGGGAAAAGAATCCACTCGGTTTGAAGATGAAGTTCCGCTACAAGGGTGACAAATTACTCTCGGAGGCGGTTATCCCCAAGGAGTTCCAAGGATTCGCCGATGTTGTGCATGGCGGCATTCTCGGAACCCTGCTGGATGAGATGATGGTGAACCTCTACTGGCTGAGGGGTGAGAAGGCGGTCACGGCGGAATACCAGGTTCGCTTAAAGGAGCCCTGTCCAGTGAACCGGAAAGTGCTTTTTTCTGCCTGGCAGACGGACGCCAAACGGAATGTCCATTACACCGAGGCGGAAGCCCGGCTTGAGGATGGGACGGTGGTGGCGCAAGCCAGCGCCAAGTGCATAAAGATTCAGTAGCATTCCCATTGCGATAGCTGTTTTTCCTGTTAAACTGTTCTGCGAAACGGGCGGAAAGCCCTTATTCTATACACGGAGGAAGTTCGAATGCCTTGTGGTCGGAAACGCCATCGTCAAAAGATTAAAACCCACAAACGTAAAAAGCATCGTCGTATGATGCGGGCCTTGCTGCGGCGGCAAGGTAGGCTGTAAGCCGAATCGGCGTTGGCGAACCAGGGACCCCGGCATTTCAAACATAATCTCCTGAAATGGCTGTCTTTAGCTGGAATCGCCGGTACTTTTTACCTGGCCGCCAGCGGCATTTTCATCAAGCAACTGAATGATGTCTCCAACTCCTGGCTGATCCTGGCTTGGGTCGCCTCTTTCACCTGGTTGTTCCTGCTGATTTACCTCCGAATCTTTTCCTCCGCCCAAAAGTTTATTTTCCTTATTGGAACTATTGTCGCTTTCAACCTTTTGGCCCAAAGTACCGGCGGCACTCAATCACCCCTGAGTTTTACGGTATTTTTATTGATGGGGATCGCCGCTTGGGAGGGTGGCGCTACCTACGGCTTTTGGGTGGCCATTCTTTTCAGCTTTTTAGAGGCGCTCTATTTTCGGAAAGAAGACACCCCCGTTGGGGTATCCCTCTATTTGAGGTGGGCCGCCTTGCTTGTTTCGGCTGAATTTTTGCGGCGGGTGGTGGGAACAAGGCATGAAAAAGAACGATTGGACCATCAATTAAAATCCCTCAAAAACGAGGCCATCCAATTGGCCTCGGACGCGGAGCCTTCCTCGTTCAATATCCCCAAAGACCAGTTGTTAATGGAGGAGAAGCGCCTTACGGCTCGGGTGGGAACTGTCATGGAATTGGAGGAAGCCTTAAACCGCCAAATGGCCTTTTTCCAAAAGGCCCTTCAGGTTCAAACGGTTGTTGGCTTCATTCCTACGGTTGTTCAGGACAAGAAGGCCCTTAGGTTGCGGGCTTTCGCGAGTGAATCCGACGCGATTGCCCGGGACATTACCATCATGCCGGGGGAGACCCTTATTGGGCTCGCAGCCAAAGAAGGGCGGCGGATTTTATTGAACCAAATGGCTTCCGAAAGTGCCAAAGCTCTTCCGTATTACCTGAAGCCAAGACCCGTATCGTCTTTCCTCGCCATGCCCATTTACCTTAAAAACGCCAATTTGGAAACGAGTCCGCCGGAAGAGGCGGAACTGGTGGCGGTTTTAGCCCTGGATCATTCTGTTCAAAATTATTTCAGCGAACAAAAGCTGGAGTTGGTGGAACAGTTCGGCCATTTGCTGGCGGAAACCATTGAAAACGCCAGGATTTTGCATTTCTCCCAAACCAAAACCCGTAATCTCCATGCTCTTTATGATGTTTCCCATTCCTTCTCGGCTTTATTGACTTGGCCCCAGGTACTGGACACGGCATTGAAAACAGCCAAAGAAATCGCTCCCTGCGACTCGGCTTATATCGCCCTGGTAGAAGGGGATGACAAGCGGTTTACCGTGAAGGCTTGGTGGGGACCCTCCAGTTCCCGAGCGAACGAAAAGCCGGAAGCTTTGGAGGACGAATTGACCGAATGGGTGCGGGCGAATAAAAAACCCATCCGATATACTCGCGGCCAAAAGGACAGGGAATTCACCCTTTTCGCCAAAAGGGAGGGGATGCTAGGGCAAGTACAGTCCTTCCTCATGGTTCCTCTGATGATGGGAGGTGACTTGTTGGGCGTCATTCGGCTGAACAGCTATAAACCCGATATTTACCAGGAATATGACCAGGATGTATTAACGACACTGGCCAACCAAACCGCCATGGCTTTTGAGAATGCCCTGATGGTTCAGCAAACAAAGGAGATGGCTATTCGGGACGGGTTGACGGGCGTTTATAACCATCGTCATTTCCAAGAAAAATTGGCAGAAGAATTGGTCAAGTCGGAACGGTACAACAAGGATTTAAGCGTTGTCCTATTGGACGTGGATCATTTCAAAAAATTCAACGACAATTATGGCCACCAAGAGGGGGATAAGGTTCTCAAGACTGTCGCGGAAATTATCCAAAACACGGTTCGACATAAGATTGACACGGTGGCCCGGTACGGTGGGGAAGAATTCGCCGTTATTCTTCCCGAGGCGGATGGAAATATCGGGAAAGATCTGGCGGAAAGAATCCGGAAAAACATCGAAGGTCATATTTTCGAAAATAATGGGAAAACCGTTTATCGTGTTACAACCTCAATTGGCGTGTCTTCTTATCCTTTTGATTCCAGGGAACAAAAAGAACTCATTCAATTCGCGGATAAAGCTCTCTATGCCGCCAAAGGTGCCGGGCGAAACTGCGTAAAGCGATTTACAGGCTCCAACTAGGCCTGGAAATGGCTTATTTTTCAGGGATATTTCACCGGACCCCAATATATTGTATGGTTTAATTAAACACCACAAAAAAATGTAGTGTCCTCCAAAAAAAGTTTCGGTTTTGGTCTTGGCTTTCCATTCTTCTTTTCATATCTCCAAGCCTCTTTACAATGTCGCTGTCATTGGGCTTAGCAGAGCATTGTCAACCTTCTCGAATAAGGCGTGGAATGATACTGACAATCCGTGAAATCGCGACAAAGCTCGGTGTGCATGAACAAACCCTCCGCAATTGGGAACGCCTCGGTTTATTGAAGATTTCCCGCATCGGCCGCAACCGAACCCGCATTTATAACGAAAAAGACCTTAACCTTTGCCGGAAAATCGCTAGCTTTTCTGATCAGGGAATCAATCTTCGCGGGATCAAAGTTTTACTCGCACGTGAAAAGAACGAAAAAATGAAATTGGTTACAGCTGGACATAGGCATTCAGCCTGATAAAAAGTGTCAAGTATTAAACGGGACGGAGGTCGTAAAAGGCCTGGAAAATGAAGGGTTTTGGCGTGGTTAGTCCTTGACAGAGAAAAAAGCTTTGTCATAATGACACCAATTTTTCGCCAGTGACGAATTTTGAACGTCGTTCCTCTTCATTTCGTTCGTGCCCCGTTTCGCATTAGAAATAAGATCTTGTGAGCCGATTTTTGTTTCGTCATGACTTCATGAGGAGTTAGTGTGATCAACCCGATTGCTTCCGTTGACCCCATGCTGGTTCTTCAAAAGAGCCTCGATGCGTTGGCGGTTCAGCATAACGTCATCGCCAACAACATGGCCAATATCGACACGCCGATGTTCAAACGTTCCGTCGTCTCGTTCCAGGATAAATTGCGGGCAGCCCTGAACATTAACGAGCCTTCACCCCTTTGGCGCACCCATCCAAAACATTTTCCTATTCCGCAAGCTATCTCCTTGGATGATTTTAAACCGGATATTCAAACCCTTCACGACACGATTGGACGTAACGACGGGAATAACGTCGATTTGGAAATGGAACAAGGAATTTTGGCCGAGAATAATCTTCTATATAACAGCCTTTCAGATATGACTACTCGGTACTTGGCCAATATCCGCCACGCTATCTCGGAAGGGAGGCAATAATCCGTGGGAGCACTTTCCGGGGTTTTTGCGCCTTTCGCTATCTCTGCTTCAGCCTTAACGGCCGAGCGGTTGCGAATGGATGTCATCTCGAACAATATCGCGAACGCCAATACCACGCGCACCTTACAAGGTGGGCCTTACATTCGTCAAAGGGTTGTGTTTGCCCCGCGTTTTGATCCTCCCACTCCCGGCATTTCCCCGGTGGGTTCACCCTGGCGTTGGCCTGTTCCTTGGACGTCTCCCTTTCCTATGTTGCCGTTGATGACACCCGAGGGTTTACCGGTCGGTGTTCGGGCCGTGGGAATTGAAAAGGATCCTTCCGCGCCCAAAATGGTTTATGATCCCGGCCACCCGGACGCTAATGCCGAGGGATATGTGGCCTATCCCAACGTGAACTTGGTAAATGAAATGGTGGACATGATTTCCTCTACCCGTGCTTATGAAGCCAATATCACTGTCTTTAACGCAACGAAGTCCATGGCATTGCAGGCTTTGAATATCGGAAAGGCTTAACAATTTCGTTTTATCCAAAATCGATTTACGTAAGGTGATGTGATGCAAATTCAACCTATCCAGATGCCGGTGTCCATGACCCAGGGAATCATTAACTCGATTCCGCCGATTTTAACGGACCATCCGGAGATGCAGGCCGAGATTGCTCCGGCCAATTTTAGGGACCTGATGAAGAAGGCGATGACGGATTTGAACGTCAGCCAGATTGGCGCCAATGACGCCATCAAGGCTTTGGCAACGGGTGGGGAGGAAAATCTGCATGACGTCATGATTTCCATGGAAAAAGCCAGCATGTCGCTACAATACGCCATCCAAATCCGTAATAAACTTTTGGAGGGCTACCAGGCTGTTATTCAAATGCAGATTTAAATTTGAAGTGCAAAGATGTCACTGATCACGGGTTAACGAGGAAAGCTTGAACAACTTTTTTCAACAATTGATCCAGCAATTCAAGGATGTCTGGGGCCGTTTCAATCGGCTTCAAAGAATCCTCATTGTCAGCATTCCCGCGGTGCTTTTGGCGGTTCTGCTGATTTTTATCCTCTTGTCCTCGCGTTCCCGCTTTGAGGTTTTATATTCCCATTTGGAACAGAAAGATGCCGCGGAAATCACCACGGCCCTTAAGAAGGAAAATATCCCCTACCGTTTGGCCACCAAGGACAACACGGTCATGGTTTTGGTGCCCTCCGAGAAGGTTTATGACACCCGCTTGACGCTGGCCGGACAGGGCCTGCCGCGGGGAACAGGCGTGGGATACGAGATCTTCGACCAGCCGAAATGGGGTTCCACCGATTTCACGCAGAAGGTCAATTACAAGAGGGCCTTAGAGGGTGAGCTCCAAAGGACGATTGGAAATCTTCAGCAGATTTCAAGTGCCAGGGTCAGTATCGTTATTCCGGAACCCGAACTATTCACGGAGAAGGAAAAACCGACCACCGCTTCCGTGGTTTTGGAGCTAAAGCCTGACAGCCAGTTAAAACGTGAGCAAGTCCGCGGTATTGTTCATATGGTCGCTTCCAGCGTGGAAGGTTTGAAACCCGAGGACGTCAATGTTATCGACAGCAAAGGGAACATTCTTTCGGCCTTCATCGCGGAGGAGCAGCAGGATAACAATCCCGACCTGAACGGCGGTAGTACCCTGACCCAACAGGCCAAGTTGACCCTTCATCAGATGGAGGTTCAACAAAGTTTCGAGAAGGACTTGGAACACAAGGTCACCACCATGCTGAACAAAGTTTTGGGTGGCAACAGCCGGTTCGCCGTATCGGTTTCCGCGGAACTGAATTTTGATAAAACGGAAAACGACTCCGAAACCTTCGAACCTGTGGTGGATGGACAAGGTATCGCCCGCTCACAGCAGACCGAAAGGGAGCAGTATGTAGGCGACGGCGGGTTCCCCGCAAGCATTGTCGGCGGTGTTCCGGGCACCGATTCCAACATTCCCGGTTACCAAGCCGTAGCAGGGGCTAACTCACAATACTCCCGTGAAAAAACTACCACAAACTATGAAATCAACCGCGCGGTCAAGCATATCGTGGTAGCTCCTGGCTCCCCCAGGAGAATTTCAGTCGGTGTTTTTGTGGATAACCTCCAACCCCAGCAGGTGGAGGCGATCAAGTCGGCGGTCGTAGCGGCGGCAGGTATGGATTTAAACCGGGGTGATCAAGTGGCTGTGGAAAACATGCCTTTTGATAACACCCAGGCTTTGGCCAGCTTGAAGGAGATTCAGATGGAGACCCAACAGAATTTTTATATGACGTTAGGGAAAATTGGCCTGTTGGTTTTGATGGCCTTCGGGGTTTTGCTCTTCCTGCGATCGCTCCTAAAGCCAAAGAGGGAGAAACAGTATGTTGAAACGGTGGAGGATATGGTTGAAGAACCTCCAATGATGCCACAAGTGGAGGATATCATCACCACCGACGTGACGGCGGAAGACTTGGCTAGGGCTGAGGCGGCCCGTGAGGCGGCCAAACGCGAAGCAGTCCGTAAGGAAGTCTTTGAGATGGCAAACAAGCAGCCTGAAAATGTCGCCCAAATCATCAAGAAATGGCTCTCTGAGGAGTAGTCTTCATGGCGGATACCAAAAAGAAAGCTGCGTTAACGGGTGAGCAGAAAGCGGCCGCCCTTCTTATTTCGCTGGGGCCCGAGCTTGCGGCCAAGATTTACCAGCACTTAAAAGAAGAAACCGTTGAGCAGGTAACCCTGCAGATCGCCAACCTGAGGAAGATCACCCCGGACGAAAAAGACGCGGTGATGCAGGAAGTCCTTAATATCGCGGCGGCTCAGGAGTACATCTCTCAGGGCGGTGTCGAGTACGCCCATGAGATCCTTGAAAAAGCCTTGGGCGCTAACAAGGCTATGGAGATCATCAACCGTCTGCAGGGGTCCTTGCAGATGACGCCGTTTGATTACATCAAACGGACTGATCCGCAACAACTTTTGAACTTCATTCAAGCCGAACATCCCCAAACTATCGCTCTGATTCTGGCTCATTTAACGCCGGATCACGCCTCGATCATCTTGGGAGCGCTTCCGGGCGACGTGCAGGTGGATGTGGCGACCCGTATCGCCATCCTCGACAGGGCCGCGCCCGACGTTGTCATGGAAATTGAGAGGGTTCTGGAGCGCCGTATCTCCTCGATCTTTACCCAGGAATTCACTGCCGCTGGCGGCGTGAGATCCTTGGCGGAGGTTTTGAACCGCGCCGACCGTTCCACTGAAAAAGCCATCATGGAGAAGTTGGAAGAGTCCAATCCCGAGTTGGCTGAGGAAGTCAAGCGTCTCATGTTCGTCTTTGACGACCTGATTAACCTTGACAACAGGACGATCCAGCAAATTCTCCGCGAAGTGGACGCCAAAGATTTGGCCTTGGCCTTGAAGGGGGCCAAAGAGGAAGTGAAAGAACATATCCTCAAGAACATGTCCAGCCGCGCGAAAGCGATGATTCAGGAAGACATGGAAGTGATGGGCCCGGTTCGCTTGAAACATGCGGAGGAGGCACAACAAAAGATCATCAATGTTGTCCGTCAGCTTGAGGAGATGGGTGAAATTGTGGTCGCCCGTGGCGGCGAAGAAGAGGTCATGATTTAATGAGCCGCGAGGTTCTTGCCAGCCAGGACTACCAGTATTCGGATACCGGATACTTAGTGGACAATATTCCCTGGCAGGAGGAGATCAAGAAGCGGTTGGAGATGGAATTCAAGAAAAGGATTACCGAACCGAGGCCTACCCTGGCGCCGGAGGAGTTCCAGCCGCTTTTGCTGCCGGAAACCCCCGAAGCCACGGAAGTTGTGGAGGAGGCCAAGGAGCCTGAATCGACGCCGGAAGAGATTTTAGCCAAGGCGAAACTCGACGCGGAGGAAACCGCGAAGTCCATCGAACAAGCGGCGAAGAAGAACGCTTACGAAATCGTTGAGCAGGCGCGCTGGGAAGCCACCGATAACTTGGCGAAAGCCAAAGAAGAGGCTGAGAAGGAAGCTTCCCATATCCGGGAGGAAGCCGAGGTTGAGGCCCGGAAGATTAAACAAATTGCCGGAGATGAAGCCAGGGCAGCGGGGATGAAGGAAGGTTTGGAAAAGGGGCAACAGGAAGGTTTTGCGAAAGGCCAACTTGAAGGTCAGCAAACCTATTCCGATCTTATCAAGAAGTGGAGCGGCTTGCTGGCCGAAACGGTTTTGGAGCGCCGGAAACTGCTAGATGATTTAAAGCCCATTTTAGTCGAATTGTTGGGCGAGTCGCTTTACCGTTGTTTAAAGTCGGAGGGAAAACAAAATAGCCAGATGGTCGTGGAGTTTGCGAAGGAAGCCTTGGCGAAGGTCCAAGACCGAGTTCACTTGAGGTTCCATGTCAATCCGGAGGACATGGAAGAGATCAAAGGGCAAAAGGAACGACTGCAATTATCCATCGGAGCGAAGGATTTAGAACTGGTACCTGACGCTCGAATTGAAAAAGGCGGGTGCTTGCTGGAAACCGAAGCCGGCTCGGTGGACGCGAGGTTGGCTACTGTCGCCGATCAGATCAAGGAATCGATTGGTTCCGAGTTGTTGGGATAATAAAATCCCGCGGGAGGGATGAAAGCTTGAATCCGTTGATGAACGACATTCTTCCACCGCTGGCAGACTTGAAAAAGAGCCTAAGTCGAGTTGATTTGACCCGGGTTAATGGCCGGGTTGAGCAAATTGTGGGGTTGGTGATTGAGTCGTCAGGCCCCTCCGCTTCAGTGGGGGAAGCCTGTTGGGTGACCGCCTCCGACGGGGCCGCCCCTCCTGTTTTGGCGGAAGTTGTGGGTTTTCGTCAGCACCGGGTGCTCCTGATGCCTCTGGGGGAAATGAGGGGTTTGGGTCCCGGTAGTGAAGTGATCAAGACCGGGGAACCATTTAAGATCCCCGTTGGAGATGCGCTGTTAGGCCGGGTGGTGGACGCGATGGGGAAACCCATTGATGGAAAAGGACCCTTGGGTCCCACCAAGGAAAGTTACCCCATCCACCGGGAACCGCCACCGGCGATGGAGCGGCGGAGAATTGCCGCGCCAGTCGCGACTGGCGTGAGAGCCATTGACGCTCTTTTGACGTTAGGTGAGGGACAAAGACTCGGGATTTTTTCTGGGTCGGGTGTCGGCAAGAGTACCTTGCTTGGAATGGTTGCCAGGAACACTGAAGCGGATATCAACGTAATCGCGCTCGTGGGGGAGCGTGGACGGGAAGCAAGAGACTTTTTAGAGAGAGATTTAGGGGACAAGGGGTTAAAGCGAAGCGTTGTGGTCGTGGCGACTTCTGACCAACCTTCCCTCGTAAGGATTCAGGCGGCCCTCGTGGCCACTGCGATCGCGGAATATTTCCGTGATCAAGGCAAACGCGTGATGCTGATGATGGATTCCATCACCCGCTTCGCCATGGCTCAGAGGGAAGTGGGGTTGGCAATCGGCGAGCCTCCCACGACTAAGGGATACACCCCTTCGGTATTCGCGCTGTTGCCGAAACTGTTGGAACGGGCGGGAACGACGGCCCACCGGGGAAGCATTACGGGAATCTATACCATTTTGGTGGAAGCGGATGACATGAACGAGCCCGTGGCTGATTCGTGCAGGGCCATTTTGGACGGACATGTGGTGTTGTCGAGGGACCTGGCTTCCCAAAACCACTACCCGGCTATTGACGTCTTGAATAGCGTTTCTCGCGTCATGCGCGATATTGTGAGTCCGGAGCAGTTGGAGGCGGCGGGCAAGATGCGCTCGACATTGGCGACGTACAAGAGCGTGGAAGACCTGATTTCGATTGGGGCTTACGTAAAAGGCAGCAACCCGAAGGTGGACCACGCGCTTCAGAGACTTGACGCGGTCCAAGGATTCTTAAGACAGACACGCGAGGAAAACTCGCTTTGGAAGGATACCTTGGCCCGGATGAAGGGATTTCTGAACTAAAGGGGAACAATGGCGAAAAAGTTCCAATTTCGGCTAGGCCAAGTGCTGGAGCTACGAAAGCAGATTGAAGATTTAAGGGTGAAGGAATTGGCCCAGGCAAAGGGACGGCTTCTGCAAATTGAGGAAACCCTCAAGCAGCATGCGGAAACGGAGAACCTGTTTTTAGCCACTTACGGAGATTTTGAGAAAACCGGCGAGTTCAACGCGGACCAGGTGATGGCATATTGTGAATATAAGGACTGGCTTGTTCGGCGCGAAAAGGAATATCGCCGGCAGGAAAAAGAGTGGACCGCTGAAGTTGAAAAGCGAAGGGATAGGGCCGTAAAGGCCTCGAGGGAGAAAAAGCTTTTAGCGAATCTTAAGGAGAAAAAAATGCTCGCTCATTCCCAAGAGGTTTTGGGCGAAGAACAGCGTTTTTTAGATGAAGTTTCATCGATTGCTTATGTTCGGCGGGAACGGGCTAATACCATGAACGCTGATTTAGTCGAAAAATCGGGGAGGTGAGACCGTGGATATAGCAACAGCTTTAGGATTGTTCTTGGGGTTTGCGGGGGTATTCGGAGGATCCTTAATCGAGGGGGTTCCCACCCATGTGTTGTTTAAATTTTCAGCCTTCATGATCGTGGCTGTTGGGTCCGCCGGTGCGACCATCATGAGCTTCCCCATTGACAGCATTAAGGAATTCATCCCGGTCTTGAAAAAGGCTTTTAAAAAGCAGGAGCTGGACCCTGGGGCCATCGTCACCCAGCTAGTGGGGTTTGCAACCAAGGCCCGTCGGGAAGGGTTGTTGGGTTTGGAAGAGGAGGCCGAGGCTATCCAGGATCCTTTCTTGAAGAAAGGCTTGCAATTGGTTGTGGACGGAACCGATATTGAAATGATCCGCAACATTATGGAAACCGATATCGCCTTTTTAGAATCCCGCCACAAGGTGGGTGAGAGTATCTTCGGAACTTTCGGCGGGTTTTCGCCAACTTTGGGTATCATCGGGACCGTTTTGGGACTGATTCACGCCTTGGGTTCCATGGGAGAGGGAAGTAGCGACGCAAAAGAACTGGTGGGGTCCATCGCCACTGCCTTTATCGCTACCTTTTATGGTATTTCCTTCGCCAATATCCTTTTCCTACCCATTTCCTTTAAACTGAAGCAAAACAGCCAGCAGGAGGTCCTCCTGCGGGAAGTTATGTTGGAAGGAATCCTGGCGATTTCCGCCGGTGACAACCCTCGTATCGTCGAGGAAAAACTGAAGGCCTTCCTGCCGCCTAAGCTGAAAATGGATCTCGACGCCCAGAAGGCTCAAGGCGAGGGCAAAGAGGAAGAATAAACAAGTTTATAACTTAGTGGGAAACTTGAACGGGAGATTCGTCAATGCCG
>DATKOC010000196.1:0-5721 GCA_035524855.1 bacterium | reverse complement strand
AACGGCCACGTCATCACCGTGGGGGTAGCCGCGCTTCTCATGGCTGTCATGCTGGCGAACCACTTCGGGAAGTTTTACGGCGGACTTTAAGGGAAAAGGAGACGGCGGATGCGGAAGTCATGGACAGGGATAGCCGCCATCTTGGCGGCGTTGATCGCTGGATTCGTTTCGGCGGACGAAGGGAATATGGGCACTAAGGCTGTCACGACCGATACCCATCCATCCCATCAGGCGAAGAAAACCGGGCCCACGAATGGGCCGGCGTCCAAATTAATGGAAGAAAAGGGCATTTATTATTATGACAAACATGATGACTCGGGACATCATCTCGTCCCTGGAAATAACAAAGGCGTGTCAATTGGCCCGAAGGAAAACTTGGTGAATTTCGTGGACGGGGATCCCGACAGGCCGATCCCCACGGGAAAAACGAATCATAGAAGCGCGGGGACGCACGGGAGGAACAAAATCATTTCTCCATCAAAGAAATTTCAAACCAGCCGGGGTGTATTGAGGCTGGGAACCTTCCAAAGGCCTTCCACGATCACCGGCAATCCCGGAAAAAATTCCTCCCCAGGCGAAATGAACGATCAAACGTCCCTGAGACTGCAAAAGGCCATGGACAATCGAAGCAAATCATATAACACCCTTTCCAATGTCTTGAGAAAGCAAAACGACTCCAGCCAGGGCATCACCAAAAACCTCAAATAGGCCTCCGGCCCCCTAGCTCCTGTATATAATCTTCCCGCGATGACCCAAATTCCCGCCACCACAACCACCGTGAAGTGCGACGTCCTCATCCTGGGCGGGGGGGCGGCGGGGCTCCTGTGCGCGGCGGAAGCCGCGGGTCGTGGTAAAAAAGTCCTCATCCTCGAGCAGGCCCCCAAACCGGCCCCCAAGATCCTCGTTTCCGGGGGCGGCCGCTGTAATTTCACCAACGAGCGGGCCAAACCGCTCGATTACGTCACCACCAACCCCGCCTTTGTCCCCCATGTCCTGAACCGTTACCGCCCCAAGGACTTCATCGCCTTAGTTCAGGCCGCCGGAATCCCTTTCCACGAGAAAAAGGATGGACAGCTTTTTTGCGACAAGAGCGCCAAGGACATCATCCACCTTCTGGTGGATCGCGCCCAAGAACGGGGCGCCGAGTTAAAGCTCGACCAGAAGGTCGAAAGCCTTTCTCAAGAAGATGGACTTTTTACAGTTAAAACCCAAACCAGCACCTTCAAAGCCTTGCGCGTGGTGGTAGCCACCGGAGGCCTCTCTTGGCCCCAGCTCGGCGCCTCCGACCTGGGGCTCCGAATCGCCCGGCAATTCGGCCTCAAAGTCATCGAACCCTCCCCCGCCTTAGTGGGGCTCACCTTCGACGAGGCGGCGATGGAACAGTTCAAGGACCTGGCCGGCATCCACCTGCGGGTGGCGGCCTCTTGCGGGACTTGGAAGATGGAAGAGGACATCATGATCACCCACAAGGGCCTCAGCGGCCCGGTGATGCTCAACGCTTCCCTTCATTGGAAACCGGGCCAGGAGATCGTGATCAATTGGGTGCCAGAGCTGACGGTGGAGAAGACCCTGGCGAAACTCAAGAAAGACCAAGCCGCCGGGGGCCGGGGCGAGTTCCGTATATGGCTGAGCGAACGCATCCCCCGCCGCCTGGCCGAGCGGCTGGCCTACCACGCTGGGGCCCGGGGAGCCTGGAAAAACTTGCCCGAAACGACCTTGAAGACTCTGGCGCAAACACTCCACGCCTACCGGTTCACGCCAGCCGACACCTTCGGCTACCGCATGGCGGAGGTCACGAAAGGCGGGGTGGATACGCGGGAACTGGAACGCACGACCCTGGAATGCCGCAAGGTGCCGGGGCTCTTTTTCATCGGCGAGGTACTGGACGTGACGGGCAAGTTGGGCGGGTTCAATTTTCAGTGGGCCTGGGCCTCCGGATTCGTGGCTGGGCAGGCCGTTTAGAAAACAACTTCCAGCTTGTCCAGCCCAGCTGTCGCGGTAGCGGCGACTTAGCGAAGCCAGTTGGGCCTGGGCGTCTGGTGGGGTCGCGGGATAAGTTGCCTAAGAACCTCCAAAAAGAGGTTTTCACCACGGCGGTGCTTTGCGCCGCGCAAAGGCACAGTTAAGATTTTCGGCTTTGTGGATTTTTCCTGACCCTGCCTCTGTGTTTCCATAGGAACCCGTGGTGGATTTGATTTTCCTCCAAAATTCGCTTTGAAATTCCCCCCTGAAAGCCTATGGTATCCCGTCGGTTTTGGGACAAAACGCCCTTCCAAGGCACAAAAGGAAATCGAAATGGAAAACACGCAGAACAGCACCCCGCCAGTGGTGAGCAACCCAAGGGAGTCGAACCCACCAGAATCAGCTCCGGCCCCCGCGCCCGCGCCGGCGGTCAATAACGAACTTCCGAAGAATACCGGCAAGACGGTAGGCGGCTGGAACCGGTTCGCCGGGTACAACCCCAACGAAGCCAAGAATAAGCAGGGGAGAAGGGACAAGGATCGGGGACCGAGAAAAAGAGGTTAATGGGGGTAGCTTGTACCAAGACCCTACGGTCGGTTCCTCAAAGGCCCGGCGGCCTTATAGGCGTTCATCATGACGCCCGTGGGAAAAGCCCGCGTGCTGACGAGCTCGAAGGATCGCGGCGGGGCACCCTCCGCGAAGATTCGCTTACCTTTGCCCAAGAGGACCGGATCAACGAGCAGTAGCATCTCATCGGCCAGGCCGTGTTCCAGCAGGAACGATGTCAGCGACATGCTGCCCGTGAGGACCAAGTTGGGGCCATCCTGCGATTTAGCCCGGCGGATTCCCTCCACGATGTCCGGCCCAACTCCCTCGAAGGGGCCCCATTCCAGGCTTTCGGGCCGGTGGGTCACGACGTATTTCTTCGCGCCGTTCATCGCGTCCGCCATGGGACTGCTCGGCATCTTCGGCCAGAATTTTGAGAAGAAATCATAGGTTCGCCGGCCCAACAGCAGGTCGAACCTCCCGCCATAGGCCGCGAGCACCGCGTCCCTGCCTTCGGGGGTGCGGTAGGGGCCTGACCAATCCCCATAGGGGGAATCCTCGCCAACTTGGATCACGCCATCCAGCGAAATATGTTCGGCAATCCTCAGTATTCTTATTTGAAATCCTCCCCCATGGGACAGCCGATCGCGGAACATTTTACCCACACTATTGATTCCCCTGGGGAAAACCCGTAACCTTTCGCCGTCAACCGCCGGTCATCCCCCAAAAGATTGGATTAAACATGCGATACCGTTTCCCCAGCCTTCTCATGGCCCTCGGCCTTTTCGCCTTTGGTTGCGCCTCGAAAGTAAACCCGGTGGCCCCTCCCATCTGGACCGCGACGGCGACACCCACGACCGCGGTTCTTTCCACCGCGACCCCCAGCGCCACCATGACGGCCACGGGCACCCCGACCCACACGCCGACCTTGACCCCGGCCAACACATTGACGGCGACGCCGACAGACACGCTTGCCGCCACGTCCACCTTGACGGCGACGGATACCGCCACCAACAGCTCCACGGTCACCGACACTCCCACCCCCACGAACAGTGCCACGGACACCTTAACCGATACGCCGACCGGCACCCCGACCGTGACCGATAGCTTTACCGCCACGGATACCCCCACCGATACGCCGTCCAACACCCCCTCGGACACCCCCACCGGCACCCCGACGGACACGGCCAGCGACACCCCCACCGCCACTTCCACGGTCACGGATTCAAATACGCCGACCTCCACGCCCACCGTCACCTTCACCCCCAGCGACACCCCCACGAGGACTGCCACGGGAACGCCCACCCAAACCTTTACCGCCACATCCACCCCCACGCCCTGCCCCAACCAGGTGGGCAAACTGACGGTGGGGGCCTCTTCGGGATCCATCCATGGGGTGGTTTGGTGGCTGAAAGTGCCGATTTCCAGCACCGTGACCGTGAGCCACTTGCACACGCGGTTCGTGAACCTCAACGGCGGCGATCAAGCGATTATGTGCATCTATTCGGACAACGGCGGAATGCCGGGATCATTGCTGGTGTATCAAGGCTATCAAGTCGTGGTGGCCGGCATTAATGACTTCCCCATCACCTCGACCGTCCTAAACGCGGGCACTACTTATTGGCTGGCGGTGGCCACCTTGAATACGGCCACCATTTCCTACGACACGGGGACGTCGGGGGGATGGAATCAGGCGACCGCCGGGCCTCCGGACCCTGTGACCGGCGGCACTCCCAGCGGCATCAACATGGACCTCTGGGCGGACAGCTGCAGCGCCCAATAGGGCACGAAAGTCTTCGGCCCAATCATCAAGCTTCCAAAGGCGGCCCAAAACGGACAAAAGGGGCCTACCCCAAAACCCCTTAATTTTCGTGATCAGAGTCTGATCATCAAAAACATGGGGTTACTGAAATTCTTGAGAAAAGCCTTACTTTTTGATTTCCGCGGCGGAAGTTTTGGGGGGTAATTGATCGGCGGCTTTCCTTCCCCGCCGGTTTCAGGAGGACAGGACCTTAAGCTGGCGCGGACATTTACATGCCCGACCCGAATGGCTTATGGTCGGGGGTGGGGCGGGCCTATGACGCAAAAGGGCCAGGGCTTAAGTGACCCGCGCCCAAGCGAGATTGGGTTTTTCCGCCAGTTCTTCCGTCGAAGGCTTTCGGGGCTCGAGAACAAAAAGGGCCAAGTCCCCCACGGCCAACCCCGCCTTCATGAGAAGGGGCTTATCCAGGAGCATGTAGTGAAACCCCCGCCGAAAACCGATCTCGCCCGTGAACCGGCATTTTTCGACGGTTCCCTTCACGAAATACCGGGGCTGTTTTCCCCAGACCCTCGCCGGGTCCAAGGGCAGGTGGATCGCGATGAGCTTCATGTGGCCTTCAAAGACCTTGGCCTCAAATTTCATTTTCTTCATTAGTTGATCGCTTTTTGAAACACGCAAAGGGGATATTTTACAACGCGAGGCGAAGAAAGGGTTTGGCCATCAGGGTCAAAGTTTATTCTTTAGGCCTGCCCCTTTGTTCCACAGGAGGGCGAAGAGGTCCATCTGGCCCATGCCCGGCATGTGAAGGTCCAGAACCATGAGATCGATTTTCTGCTGGGAGAGCTTCTCTAGAACCTGGCCCGCATTCTCGAACAGGACGACCCTGAAGCCGTCTTGGGTGAAGAACTTTTGGTAGATGGCCTGGATAGGGCCTCGGCGGCGGCGAACAACAGGGTGTAATCGGAGCGTTTCATTTGCATGTCAGTTTCCTCGGAATTCCACGATTCCAGAACCAATCGTTAAAAAAATGTTCAAAGATGGGCCCAGCGCTCATTAAAAACCCACCTTATAATTGATTCCAAACTGAAAGACATCCATCAGCAGGTCGGCGGTTGCCCCACTTGCGCTATAGAGACCATTGAGTAGGATGATTTTTTCGTAGGAAGCCGAGAGTTGAACGCTGGATTTTCCCCGCGTCAGAATGCTCCAAATTGGCCCAACACCTAAGAGCCACCCGCCGTTGTCCCGGTCAAAGCTATCAACGGGATAATCATTGGGCATGACATAACTGGCTTTTAAAAGGAAAGTCAGGTCTTTAACCGTAAAAGACGGATTGAGATAAAGGCGGGGACCCCGGGAATTGTGCGTCTCCTGGGCCAGGGGGCCATAAGTGACAGAAAAACCATAAAGACCAAAAGAAACGAAAGTGATCGCACTCCTCTGGGAGGGGA
>DATKOC010000195.1:0-16383 GCA_035524855.1 bacterium | reverse complement strand
AGCTCCTAAAGTGTTACAATTGTAACACAAATGAATGGAGGCGCCCTGTGAAAGAAACCATTACCTACCGACCGTCGGTGGAACCGGAAGAATTGACTTCGATCATCGTCAAAAAACTGCATTATCCAAAGGTCAACCGTTTTATCGATGAAGCGGTGAAAGAGAAGATCGCCCGTGAGACCGCGGCGGTGTATGACGCGAAAACGGACGGGTTGATTCAAAAGATCTCCAAGGTTGTTTATGAGCATCATGGCTGGAAGTTTCATGAGGTCTCCGCAAAGATGAAAAAGGCAATTGATAGGAAGGCCAAGGCGGTTGAGTCGGGTAAGGTCAAAAGCCATCGCTGGAAGGGTTCTGCGGATAGTCTGTAAGCCATCGATATCGACCTGGCGGAGGCCTTCATGATGGTGCCTGAACAATCCACCAGCGCCATCGTTATCCATCACCCCGAGTGTGAATATTTTGCGGTTAGATAATTATTTGATATTTAAAATCAAATCCTCGAATTGAATTTCTTTTGCAATATTTAATATTTTACTTTCCGCTGTAATTAGTGAAAACCCATCACCTAAGTAATGCGTTAGACTAACGTCAGCACGGTCATTGAAACTTGGCTGGGTTTCAATACTAGTCGTT
Organism: bacterium; assembly: GCA_035524855.1. Classification (GTDB taxonomy): domain Bacteria; phylum Oederibacteriota; class Muellerivitia; order Muellerivitales; family Muellerivitaceae; genus DATKOC01. The sequence continues at coordinate 15,747 of DATKOC010000195.1, read as the reverse complement.
AGATATTGAGCATAAAACTTGAGGAAATATAACAGTCTTTGCTGAGCGGAATTTAATTCATGCTCATTTGGCAACTCAGGCTCTTTTAGCCCCAAATCGTTATAAGCGTTGGTTCTCGTTCTTAATAAGTGGGATTGTAAATATTCTTCTTGGAATATTTGCAATTTAAAATTTTCCTTTTTTGATCGGGATTTGAGCTCATCGGGCAATTTTTTTCTGATCACAGAGTACTGCTTTTTCCAGACAGCCAGGTCTTTGGTTACATTGCTTACGAAATATTTATAGGATTTGTCCCGTTCGCTTTTTAGATAGACGACAATGTCCTCAATTTTCTTGTAGTTGGTAGCGGTAAGGAATTTTTTGACCAGTTGTTCTAGAGCTTTTGTTTCTTCAGGAATAGTTGGGAGGCCCCAAATTTCCCGTTGATGATTTGGTAAGGTTTCAACCATCCCGTTCGTTTGTTCGAAAAATTGTGCAATGCCTTGCTGGAATCGAAAAGTAGAAGGGTAGGTTTTGGCGATAACCTCGATTACATTGAATTCATTCAAATAGATTTCAGAAAACCGATTTTTAATATCTTTTAGTTTTGTTTTACCTAAGGCCAAAGAAACGTATTTATTTGTATCAAGAATGCATTTTTTATTCATTTTTCCAATCGTGCACTCTGCCAAAATAAGGACGGGGGCAGGGTTTAACTTTACACTCCGAAGCTAAACCCTCTTTTGTTCTCTCATCCAAAGAATCGCGCCAGTGTGATGGCGGCCGTGCCAGGCGTAGGTGCCTAAGGCGCTCTTCAGCGTGACCACCCGGTTGTTGCTGGGGTGGATGAAGGCCCGGTTGAATTGCTCGTCCGTCATGGAACGCAGTAACACCACCCACTGTTTGTGGATTCCTTCCAACAGGGCTAAGGACGGCTCAATCGGCCCTTTTTTCGAGTCATCCAAATCCGCCCACTTGGTTTCGTCATAAGCCTTGATGACCGGCTGGTCTTCGGTCAGCGCCCATTTGAACCGGATATAGCTATTGGCGTGGCTGTCCGCCAAATGGTGGACGATCTGCCGGATGGTCCAGTTCCTATACTTCGTGTCCAATTGGGCGTCCGACAAGCCCGCCACGGCCTCCCGCATGACTTGGGGAGTCTTTTCAATGATGGCAATCAAGTCTTTCCGGGGCGGGTTCTCCTCCTCTTTGGGGTTGGGCCCGACGGGGTATTGGGGTGCTTCCATGATTTTTCCTCGCTTTTATATTAGGTTTTGGAAAATCTTTTCGCGGCTTCCTCGAGGATGGAAGCGGTGGCGGTGCAGCCCACCCGGGTGGCGCCCAGGTCCAGCACCTCCAGCAGGCGGTCCAGGGTGCGGACGCCCCCGGCGGCCTTGACCCCGGTTTTGGAAGAAACGTTGGCGCGCATGAGCTGGATATCCTCGTCGGTGGCGCCGCCGGAGCCGTAGCCGGTGGAGGTTTTCACGAAGCCGGCCCCCAGCCTCTCGCAGACCTCGCAGAGCTTGATCTTGTGCTTCTCCTCCAGGTAACAGTTCTCGAAAATCACCTTGCTGACGGCCCCGCGGGTCTTGCAGACGTTGAGGACCGCCCTCAGGTCCACCTCCACGTAATCCCAGTCGCCACTCAAGACCTTGCCGATATTGACCACTATGTCCAGCTCGGTGGCCCCCTCGTGGATGGCCTGCTGGGCCTCCAGGAACTTGAGTGAGGTCATGTGTCCACCGTGGGGGAAACCGATCACCGTGCCCACGGCCACGCCGGAGCCCTTGAGGATCTCGGCGGCCATGGAGACAAAATAGGGCTTAACGCAGACGGAAGCCACGCCCAGGCGCTTGGCCAGCTCGACGCCCTCGATCATCTGGGCGTCGGTCAGGGTGGGGTTCAAGAGGGAATGGTCAATGACCTTGGCGAGGCTCTTTACCGTGTGGGTCTTCATGGGGGCCTCTTTAAAGAGAAAAGTGGAGGGCCTAATCCTTGTACTTCACGTGGCAGCCGTAAGGCGGAGTGGAAGGGATGGTCACCTTCTTTTTTTGGACCATCGCCTCGGTCAGTGCCTGATCCACGTAGTTGACGAAAGCCTCCCCGTTCTCGTTCTTGGCGACGTCCCCATCCTCCCGGGGCGCGTTGTCGATGGCGCCGTTATAAATGAGGGCGCCCTTGGGGTTGATGACGAACATGTGGGGAGTTGTCTTGGCGCCGTAGGCCGTGGCGATAACACCCTCCGGATCCAGGCAGGTGGCCGTCACGTGGGCCCCTTTCGTCTTCACGTCGGCGTTGGCCCCGGCCGCGTCCACATAGCCTTGCTTGCCGGGGGCGGAGGAAATGATGGCGAGCCACTCCACGCCCTTTTTCGTCCATTTGTCCTGGAGCCTCTGCATCTTACCCTTGTACTGGCTGACCACGAAAGGGCAGTCCTGGTTGTGCCATTCCAGGACCAGGTACTTGCCCTTGAAGTCCGAGAGCTTGTGGGTTTTTCCGTGGCTGTCGGTGGCGGTGAAATTGGGGGCGGGGTCGCCCACCCGAGCCGCTTGGGCCAGGGAAGATCCGCCAAACAAGATCGCGGCCAAAACTAAAGTCATGAGACGTCCCATAAAATCTCCTTTGGGTGAAATTTACCGGCCCGCCAAGGGCAGGTTGACCCAATAACCCCTCTGGGTCTTCTTTTCCTTGACCACGATCACGCCCTCCAGGGAAGGAGTGCCCGCGGCCGGAAGCTGGTCGGACTTCTTGACGAATAACTCAAAGGTGGAGCCGGATTCGGAGTATTTTTGGGTGGCGGCGTTCTCGACCTGGTTGGGGTGGGAAGGGAAGAAAAGGACCGTCGTGGCCTTGGAAAGGGCCCCGCCCGTGTCCACCGACAGGTGGAAATCCTTGGCGCCTTGGCTCACTTGCGCCTTCCAATCCGCCGGAAGGGGCGCGGGCATATTCTTGCGGGAGGTTTGGAAGTAATACTGGTGCCGTGAATTGTAGGGCGAGGCTTTCTTGCGCACCGGGAGGCGGAGGTTCAACGTGGCGCTCCCGGGAATGCAGATATCCTGGCAGACCAGCCAGTGGACGCGGGCCGAAAGGCGGACCATGCGGTTGGGCTTCAAGGTGGCGGGGGCCTGGATGGGGACCAGTAAAGTGACCTCGTTGGTGTAACCGTAATCGGCGATTTTGGGCGAAGTCAGGCGCTCCGGCGTGGGCCATTGGATCTCCCCGGCCGTGAAGCCGTCCGGGAGGGTCCATTGGATGGAGGGTGTCTGCCCGGAATCCCCCGGGTTCTGCCAATAGATATGCCACCCCCGCTGGATACGGAAGTGGAAACCCAGGGTCACGCTCCCGCCCGGTTGGATGGAGGGGAGCTCGGGCAAAAGCTCAACCTTCAAGTGGGTCAGATTTTGGGAGAGGGCGGGGGAGAAGGCGGCGAAAAGGAAAAGCGAAGCGAGGGAAAAAATACCACGAAGTTTGTGACGGATCCCCATGCGTCTCCCCTTAACCCATGAAGTGAAGGTCCCGGTAACTGGAATCATTTAGACGGGAATCGAGCCCGGTTCGGACCCTTGATTCACGCGTTCCTATCTTATCCCCAAAGGGTGAAATCGAGTGGAATTACAGGGGAGGGGGAAGGTAAGATAGCGGCGTCTGTTGGTAACGTTTCCATATCCCCAAGCCGTACCAATATGCCTCGGGAGCTCCACATGAATGGCCTAAAAGCCAGGGTGGCTTTTAAATTACTTGCCATAGGGTTAACCGTTTTTCTGGATGGTTGCGCCGCCAGCCTTCCCTACCAAAGGGCCGAGTCCGAGGGGGGTTACGGCTACACCGACAAGGCCGCCGAGACGCCGGGAACCTTCCAGATCGACTTCATGGCCGAGGGCCGCACCCTGGAATTCGCCAAATACGCCGCCTATTACCGCGGCGCCGAACTCACCTTTGAGACCGGGTACCGTTATTTCATCGTCATGCGGGCCTATGACCTGAGCAAAAAGGGCACTTCCTGGGGCGATCCCAAGAACGTCAGCGGCGGCATTCCCGGCGTCCGCATCATCATCCAGTGCTTCCGGGATAAGCCCTCCCAGCCTTCCTATGACGCCTACCAATATTTGAGCGTGGCCAAGATGCCCGGGTCGGAACTCATCTACTCGGTGGCCCAGCGCAAGGGCGACCAGGCCGGACAACCCCTCAACCAGTAATTTTCAAGTGTTGAAAACCCATCCGCGGGGGATTTTTCAACGGCATCTTCGAGGTAACCCCGCGATTTCCCGCGCAAATTTTTCGGTCGAGACTGTTGTGAGGCCGACTTTGTCCCTGGAACCTTGTTTCGGGAACTTTTCAACAGGCTCACTTCCGGTCTTCGTATTGGCTGTGGTTCACGGGCCGGGGGTTCAGGCCCCCGGGGTTGAGGATGTACTGTTTCACGGCCCAAGCCAGGACGATGAGAATCACCGCCCAGAACAACAGGTCGAAAAAGCCCCAGCCGTTTTGGTTGATCCGTTTCCCCAAGCCCATGGAACCCTCCTTAAAATAAACCGCTCTTGAGTAAATCCCTCGCCTGGGCCACCGCCTCGTGGGTTCCCACGAGGACCAGGGTGTCCCCCTGCCCCAGGGTTTCCTTCCCCGAGGGCATGAGCACCCTCTCGGTGCCCCGGGAGATGGCGATGATGGAAGCCCCGGTCTTGGTCCTCAGGTTCAACTCGCCCAGGCTCCGGCCCGAGGCGAAAAACCCCGCTTCCACTTTCACCGATGTGGGCGCCCCGATGCCCGGCACCACCGTGTTGACCTGTTCCAGGAAAGCGTCCTGGCTGCGGGGGGCGTGGCTGGACAAGGCCTCGGCCACCATCTGCGCCCCGGCTTGGACGTGGCCTTGGAGGTCCAGGGCGCTCTTCCAGAAGACGACGCCCAGGACGACCACGATGAGGATGAGAAGGACCGGGCTGTAGCCGAAGGGAAGGAATGGCTGGGTCAGCGCCAGGAAGGGGAGGCCCACCGCGAAGACGATTCCCAATTGAAGGGCGAGGGTCAGCACCCGCCGCGGGGCCTGGCCCAGGTCCAATTGACCCTCGAGGACGGCGGGGATGGCGGTGGTGGCGATGAGGCCCCCCAGGGTCTTGGCGCAGTTGAGGATTCCCAAGAGGAAGGGCATGGCCAACAGGATTCCCGCGCCCACCAACAATACCACGCTCCAAAAGGGGGGAAGGTGGATGACTTCCCGCAGCCGGGGGAGCCATTTGCTCACGGTGGCGGAAGTGGTGATGACGATCACCACCAGCGAGAAGGTGTCCACCAGGAGGAAGATGACCAGCCGCCAGGCCCGCCGCGCGAGGGTTTGCTCCGACTTGCCGGACCTGAGCTCCTCCAGCCAGGAGCCGTAAAGGGAGCTGAAGGTTTGCAGCGGCTTGGGGAGCCGGCTGTCCACGAGGCGCGAGAAGGGCTCGGAGGCCTTGATGAGGAGCGGCGTCGTGAAGGCCGTCACGACGGAAACGGCCACGGTCACGTCGTACAGGAAGCCGCGCACCGCCCCGTGGGAAACCCCGATTTGCGCGATGATGAAGGAGAATTCCCCGATCTGCGTGAGCGCCATGGCGGCCTGCAGGGCGGTTTTCAAGGGACGGCCGCTCAAGAAGGCCCCGACCGACACGCTCACCGTCTGGCCCCCGATCACCACCAGCGTTAAGAGCGTTACCGCCCCCCAATACTCCTTGAGGGTGGAAGGGTCCACCAGCATGCCCACGGCCACGAAAAAGACGGCCGCGAACATGTCCTTCAGCGGGTGGATGAGCCGCTCGATCGTGTTCGTGGCCCCCGACTCCGCCACCAGCATGCCGGCCAGGAAGGCCCCCAAGGCCACCGAGTAGCCTCCCAGTTGCGCGAGCAACGCCATGGCGAAGCAAATGCCCACGCTGGTCACGAGCAGGGTCTCGGGGCTCCTTAAGGAAACCACGTAGCGGATGAGCCGGGGAACGAGGAGGTAGCCCGCCCCCAAAAGGATGCCGAGGAATCCCAGCAGGCCGCCGCTCGTCATCAGGAGCCCGGAAAAGGAAAGGTTGGCCCCCTGGGCCAGGGGCGTCAGGACCGCCAGCATCAGCACCGACACCATGTCCTGCACCACCATGATGCCGAAGACGACCCGCGTCAGTTTGGGGTCCGCCCGCTGGTCCAGGAGGGCCTTGGAGCCGATCATGGTGCTGGCCAATGAAACAATGGCGCCGGTGAAGAGGGACTCCAGGGGGCTCCAACCCATCAAGCGGCCCAGGGTGTAGCCCACCCAAATGATGGAGGAAAGCTCGATCAGGTTCGTGAGCCCGGCGGTGGGCAGGACCTGGACGAATTTTTGCAGGCTGAATTCCAGGCCGATGGAGAACATGACGAGAATCACGCCCAGTTCCGCCAGGGTCCTGACGGTGGACTCGTGCGGATAAAAAGGAAAGAGGGAAACGTGGGGGCCCAACAGGAGGCCCGCCAGAAGGTAGCCCAGGATCGGCGGCTGTTTGATGAGGTGGAAAAGGATGGTCGTGACGGCGGCCACGCAAAGAACGAGGGCCAGGTCCTGGAGGAAGTCGGCGGCGTGGATCATAGGGGCATTTTATCGATGATTTCAGTTAAATCGAAGAAAAGCTTGTGGACACTGCATTCGATAATATCCCTTTTGGTATAATTTGACCGTTATCCCCCGGTCCTCATTTTATCCGATGTTAAATTTGAACTTACTTATGTTTTGGAGTTTTTTTAAAAGGTTAATATGCGAAAAACCAATCTGTGGGGAATCGTCCCATCTGTTTTCCCGGCCCGCTTCTGTCCATTTTTTTTCCTCTTGTTGGTTTGGGGTTTGTCCCCGGTCCCCTTAGGCGCGCAAATCCTCAACGTCGAAAGCAACTACCTGTCGATTTACGGGGATTCCACTACCGGCATCTTCGGTATTGGAACTTCCTCAACTTATTCGCTTCCCAACTCGTCATTGATGTTTGATTTCCCCGGCCCTGGTTACACCAGTACCATCACGCCCATGGTCAACGGAGTGGCATACGATTACAGTTCGGCGACGGTTGTTTCACCCTTGACCGCGGTGGGAAGCGGATTGGGGGCTTACCTGGAGACGACGAAGTCAGTGGGAGTCGGGGTGAACCTCAAGGCCCATTACGAGATCGTCAACAACCCCGTCACCGGGAACCTGCCGGATACCGCCATGCTTCAATTCACCTACACCAACACGGGGGCCAGCTCCGCGACTATCGGTTTGCGGATTGAAATTGACACCATGGTGAACAGCGTGGATGGGGCCAACATTTCACTTAATAACGGGGGATCCGTTATTGCCAACGACACCCTTTACCGCCTTGGTAATAGCGCCATACCGCCCGAATGGTGGGATTACGATATTCCCCCACCTAGCACCCCTAACTTGATCGGCCACGGAGCCCTCTTTAATAATCCCTTTGGCCTTCCCGCAACCCAGCCGGACGCCTTTGAGGTGGCTTATTGGCCAAACGTTCGTGGCAGTGGCCAATGGTCCACCGGCGCCCTTGGATCGAGTATTCTTGATAGCGCGGTGGTGGTCTGGTGGACAGGGGCCGGGAACGAGTCCAATGGATCGATCGTCTTAAGCCCAGGCCAAAGTGTAACCTTTACCACCTATTACGGCATCAGCCAATTGGCCCTCCTCGTTACACCGACCCCCACGAACACCCCCACCCCCTTGGGCCCCACGGCCACTCCGACCAACACTCCGACCATTACGTCCACTCCCACCCCGACCAACAGCTTCACTCCAACCGCCACTTGGACCCCCACTAACACACCCACTGTCACGGCCACTTATACCCCCACCAACACTTCTACCGTCACGGCCACGCATACCCCCACTAATACGCCCACCGTGACCGCCACCAACACCCCCACCTCCACGCCCACCTGCCAGCCCTTCGTTTGGCCCGACCCCTTCAACTCCCGGTACGCCAACGATGGGGCCCTGAAGTTCAGCTGCCTGCCCCCCGGGGCGATGGTCCACATTTACACCCTCTCGGGGGAGGAGGTCACCTCCCTCGGCGCCTGGGAAGGGTGGGTCGAGTGGAACGGGAAAAACAAGAATGGGACGCCCGCTTCCACCGGGGTTTATTTCTATGTCGTGCAAAGGGACAACAAGGTCCTCTCCCGGGGGAAGTTCCTCGTCACCCATTAGGCCCCCGTTCGCCTCCCCGGAGGTTAAACCTTACCTGTCATCCCTCCGATATTTATGGACGGTCCGGCCGTGAATCCCCGTAAAATACCCGTCTCAACTCCGCCATGAAAAACCCATCCCAAAAAAGCCAAGCAAGGGGGAAGGACATGAACAAAATCGAGAGCGGCATCGCCGCCTTGTCGGCGGGGCTTCTTTTGGCGTCGGGAGCCTCCGCCAAGGGCCTGGCCCGCTTCGGGGACGAACTCAAGTTCCTCCAAAAAAACACCGAGGTCGTCGTGCTGTCCGACGCCAGCGGCCAAAAACAGGTGGCGGTCAGCCCCGCCCTCCAGGGGCGCGTCCTCACCAGCACCGCCGGCGGCCCCCAGGGCTCCAGCTACGGCTGGATCAACCATGAACTGATCTCCTCCAAGAAAACCCTGGCCCACATCAACCCCTTCGGCGGGGAAGACCGCTTCTGGCTGGGGCCCGAGGGCGGGCAATACTCCATTTTTTTCAAGCCCGGCTCCAAGTTCGACCTGGACCACTGGCAGACCCCGCCCGCCGTGGACAGCGAGGGCTTCACCCTGGCCCGGAAGGACCCCCACAGCCTGGTCCTCACCAAGGACATCCGGCTCCTGAATTACTCGGGGACCGATTTTGAGGTGGGCGTCGAGCGGAAGGTCAAGCTGCTTTCCGACAAGGATGTTTGGAAGAAACTCAAGATCAAACCCTTGAAGGACATCCAGATGGTGGCCTATGAGTCCCAAAACACGATCACCAACAAGGGCAAGGAAGCTTGGGACAAGAAGACCGGCCTGCTTTCAGTTTGGATCCTGGGCATGTTCAACCCCTCCGACCACAGCACGGTGGTGATCCCCTTCAAGCCGGGTCCCGAAAAGCAAAAGGGCCCCATCGTCAATGACGCCTACTTCGGTAAGGTGCCCGGTGACCGGCTGGTGATTAAAGATAAGATTCTTTTCTTCAGTGGCGACGGGAAGAAGCGCAGCAAGATTGGCCTCTCCCCCCAACGGGTCCTGCCGGTCATGGGCAGCTACGACGCGGACCACGGCATCCTGACCCTCGTGCAATTCACGACCCCCCAAGGGGCGGCCGATTACGTAAATTCCATGTGGGAGATACAGAAGAACCCCTACGGGGGCGACGTGGCCAACAGCTACAACGACGGTCCCCCCGCGCCGGGCAAGAAGCCCCTGGGGCCCTTCTATGAGCTGGAATCCTCCTCGCCCGCCGCGGCCTTGAGGCCGGGCAAGTCCCTCACGCATGTCCATCGCACGATCCACCTGGAAGGACCGGAGGCGGCGCTCGACCCCGTCGCCCAAGCGGTTTTGGGCGTCAGCCTCGCGGACATCAAAACCGCTTTAAAAAAGTAAATTGCCGTCATTGCGAGCCCCGAATTTTGAGGCGAAGCAACCCAAGTTTATGGGTGGTTTTAACCTTAATTGGAAATCCATGCCAATGGCATATTAAAACTGGGGTTGCTTCGTCATAATCGCCCACCTATTCGGCGGGCATTTCTCGCAATGACTTCTAAAATAAATTTTCTGATTGGAAAGAAAGCCTGATGATCGAATCCCCCAAAGTCACCCCCAGGCCTTTTCCCCTCACGAAGGTCCTGATCGTCCTCATCGCCGTGCTCCTGCCCCTGCTCGGCTGGCTGCTTTACCAGCGCTGGCAAAAGCAGAAATGGGAGGATCGGGGCAACATCCTCGAACCCGCCGCCTTCAAGCCCCTGCCCCTGGGGGCCGTGAAGCCGCAAGGCTGGCTCTTGGAACAACTCAAGCTCCAGGCCGGGGGACTGTCCGGGCACCTGGACGAGTTCTGGCCCGACGTGGCCAAGAGCGGCTGGATCGGCGGCCCCTATGAGGGCTGGGAAAGGGCGCCCTATTGGCTGGACGGGTTCATCCCCCTGGCTTTCCTGACCGGGGACGCGAAACTGGAAAAGGACGCCAAGCGGTGGGTGGATTACATCCTGGAGCATTCCCTCCCGGACGGCTGGCTGGGACCCGAGCGGGGCAGCGGCCCCCATGGTTCCAACGCCTATCCCAACGAGGCGCGCGACCCCTGGCCCCAATTCATCATCCTCAAGGCCCTGGCCCAATACCAGGAGGCCACGGGCGATCCCCGGATCATCCCGGCCATGGAAAGGGACCTGAAGTCCCTCGATTTCCAATTGGACCAGCGGCACCTCTTCGCGTGGAATTTTTTCCGCTGGCAGGACTGCCTGGTGACGCTCTTTTGGCTCTACGACCGCACGGGTGAGCCTTGGCTGCTCGACCTGGCCCGCAAGGTGGCGGGGCAGGGCTACAACTGGTCCAAGCATTTCAACGACCTGCCGGTCAAGGACAAGTCGCCGAGGTGGAACTGGGAAGGCCACGTGGTCAACAACGCCATGGGCCTCAAGGCCCCGGCGGTCTTGTGGCGCCTGACCGGCATCGGGGACTTCAAGAAGATGGCCCCCCGCGCGCTGGAGGAGATCGACCGCTACCACGGGGAGGCCAACGGGCTTTTCTCGGGCGACGAGTGCCTGGCGGGCCGCAGTCCCTCTCAGGGCACGGAGCTTTGCGCGATCGTGGAGTTCATGTTCTCGCTGGAAAACGACCTCTCCGCGCTGGGCGACCCGCTTTACGCCGACCGGCTTGAGAAGATCGCCTTCAACGCCCTGCCGGCCGCCTTCACGGTGGATTACTGGCAGCACCAGTACGTGGAGCAGGCCAACCAGGTGGTCTCGGGCTATTTCCCCAAACCCATCTACACCACCAACACGGGGGACGCGAACCTCTTCGGCCTGGAGCCGCATTACGGGTGTTGCACGGCCAATATGCACCAGGGCTGGCCCAAATTCGTCACCCACCTCTGGATGGGCTCCCCCGACGGCGGGCTGGTCGCGGCGGCCTATTCCCCCTGTTCCCTGGAAACCACGGTGGGCCCGGCCAAGGTCCGCGTCGAGGAAACCACCGACTATCCCTTCAGCGAGGCCCTCACCTTCACCCTCCAACCGGACCGGGAGGCGGAATTCCCGCTTTACCTGCGCGCGCCCCAATGGTGCGAGGGCGCCTCGGCGCGGCTGCCGGACGGGAGCGTGGAAAAAATAAAAACGGGGACCTACCGGAAATTCAAGCGCCCATGGAAAGCCGGGGACAGGATCGTCCTGACCCTGCCCATGCATATCACCCTCCGGGAGGGTTACCAGAAGGCGGAGAGCGTGGAGAGGGGGCCGCTCGTTTACAGCCTGGGTTTGAAAGAACAGTGGGTCAAGATCGCGCCCTTCCGCGATCCCGTGAAGGGGGAAAAGAAGTTCGACATGGGAGCCGCCCCCCTGAGCCCGTGGAACTACGCCTTGGCGCTGGACTTGGAGGACCCGGGGAAGTCCTTGGAGTTCCAGCCGGGTTCCCTGAAAGGGAACCCCTTCACGTTGGAAGGGGCGCCCTCGACGATCCTGGTGAAGGGAAGGAAGCTGGATTTCTGGACCGTCGTGCAGGGGGCGGCCGAGCCGCCGCCCAAGAGCCCGGTCAAGAGTTCCTCAGCCTTGGAGGACCTCCACTTGGTGCCCTATGGCTCCACCCGTCTTCGGGTCACTGAATTCCCGGTGTTGGAATAGGGGCTGCCGCTTACTGGAAGTTGTAGGAAATCGAAACCGTGCCCGCCGCGAAGTTCGTGGTGGTGGGCGTGGCGAAAGTGACGGTGCCGCCCGCCAGGGCGCTGTAGAAAGTGCCCGCCGGGGCGTATTCCTGCCCCACCTGGGGCGAGACCTCCAAGATCCAATTTTTCGTCAGGGTGAAATCCATCCCCAAGGTCAAAGTGGCCGTGCGGTCCGTCTGGTTGACGTCCTTCGAGATGTTGGGATTTTTAACGCCCTGCACCTTGTAGGTGGCGTCGTATTCGGTGGAGGTGGTCAGTGAGAGGGTCCACCAATCGTTGAGGATGTAGGCCAACTCCAGGGAAGTGTTCAGGCTGGCCGTGTCGAACTGGCCCATGATCGACTGGTTCAAGAGCTGGAGGACCGGGAAGTAGTTGACCAAGTTCTCCTGGTGGCTTCCCACCGAGGCTCCAACTCCCAGACTGACCGCGAAAGGTTCCCACAACTGGAAGGCCAGGGTGAGGTTCCCGTCGGCCTGTTTCAAGGCGCTCTCGCCGCCTTGGATTCCCAGGGACAGGGAAGGGGTGAAGATCCCGATCCCGACGCCCCCTGACGCCGTCAAGGTTCCCGTCTTGGAGGCGACACCTCCCACCTTTTGGGTGGAAACCGATGCTTCCCCCGATAAAAAGCTTCCGCCCTCGTCGAAATGGTAGGTGCCGGTATAGGTCAGGTTGTTGGTGTTTTGCCCCGCCTGCTGGCTGGTGTGGCTGAACCCCACCTCGTTATCCCAACTGGGCTTGAAGGGTTTGTCGTCCCCGTCGCCGGATTCCGGGGCGGGGGAGGTCACCGCCGCGGGGGACGCGGCGGGAGTGGTTTGGGCGCCCACGAGGGCCGGGGTGGCGGCCAGTAATAGGATCAGACCCATCCAAATCCGGCTGAAGTTCACGCGGTACTCCCTCAATTGGAATGAAAGTCGGCGGGTTTATTCTATCCCGCCCTATTGGACGGGCCAAGGCGCACAAAAGTTCAAATTCAAAAGGCTTTCACCACGGCGGCGGCAAGCGCCGCACGGAGCCACGGTCGAAATCATTTGATTTCAAGACAATGGCCAAACCGTGGCTTTGTGGTTCCGGAGGAACCCGCGGTTCAAATTTTTGTGAAGGGTTTTTCCGGCCCATTCGATGCGCTTCGCTTACTCAGGGCGTTCCGGCCATTTGTGTTTGGGATAGCGGCGCATGAGTTCTTTCCGGGTTTGGGGATAGTGATTTTTCCAGAAACCGGCCAGGTCGGCGGTGATCTGCACGGGCCGTTTGGCGGGGGAGAGCAGGTGAAGAACCACCGGCACCTCGCCTCCCGCGACCGTTGGGCCCTGGGCGAGCCCAAAAAAGTCCTGGATGCGGGACTCCCCCCAAGGCGGCTTGCCCGCCTCGTAATGAAGCACCAGCTTCCGGCCCGAGGGAAGATCGAGCGAAGCGGGGGCCATTTTCTCCAATAGGGATGATTCCTTCGGGGCCAAGCGGCTCCTCAAGAGCGCCACCAAACCCGCTTCGCGTAATTCCGCCAGGCTCCGGTTGCCCCCGCAAAGTTCCTTGAGGGCCTCGTTCACTTGGGCCTCGCCGATCTCCGGGAAGCCCTTCGCGCGGTCGGACACAAATTTCACCCGGTTGAGGAAGGTCGAAAGCTCCTCCGGGTCGCAGTAAGCCGCCGGGCCCTCCGCTAGGGCTTGCTTCAAGAGAAGGGAGGCGGCCTCGGGACCGAACTCCGACAAGCCCAAAGGTTTCTCCTCCAGGGCCAGTTGGCCATATTTCAGCCGCTTGAAGCCCTCCACCCGCTTGGCCTTGGCGTTCCACTCGCAGGTTTTTTCCTCCACCAGGTCGTCCATGAAAAGCTCCAACAGCCAATCGGACTCGATGGGGCAAAGGGAACGGGCCTTCGCCTGGGCGCCCGAGGTTTGGGCCGTTTCCTGGGCCTCCACCACCACGAAATACCCGTGCTCGCGCGTCAAGGCGCTGTCCTGGGCCAGGGCGGTGCCGCCCCCGGACAGGAGCAGTTCACGCACCCGGCCGGAGCGGTTGCGGGTCTCGGAGGTGTCCTGGCCCCTCACCTGGGCGACCCGGTCGGGGAAGGCGGTCAACAAGGCCTTGGCCAGGGTTTCCGGATCAGCCTTGCCGGACCTTTCACCGGGGATCTTCAAGAAACCCTCCAACTGGTCCACCAGCCTTTGGGATTCGGTCCCCGGTTTGTAGCGGTGGAGTTCCTCCAAAAGGTCCTCCGACCCGGCTTTCTCCTCATTGATGAGCACCGCCAGGCGGCAGGCCTGCCTCAGGGTGGCGGCGTCCCCGGGCCGGTCCTCCTCCACTTGCAGCAGGAACTTCGCGAGACGGGGGGCCAGGGGGAGGCGCGCCATGCGGCGGCCGGTCTCCGTTAAATCCCCCTCGCGGGTGACGGCGCCCAGGTTGGCCAAGAGCACGTGGGCGGCCTCCAGGGCCACGGGGGAGGGCTTCAGGAACCAGGGGAATTGTTCCAGGTCCTTGACCCCGAGGGACATCAGGTCCAAGAGGCTCTTGGAAAGGTCGGCCCTCAGGATTTCCGGCACGTCGAAAGCCGCGCGGTGCTCGAAGTCGAACTTCGTGTAGAGGCGAAGGCAGGTTCCCTCCCGCAGGCGGCCGGCCCGGCCCGCCCGTTGCGTGGCGGAGGCCTGGCTGGCCGGGACGGTGACCAGGCTCTGGATGCCCGACCAAGCGGAGACCCGGGCCTGGCGGGTGAGGCCGGAGTCCACCACCGCCGTCACGCCGGGGACGGTCAAGGAAGTCTCGGCCACGTTGGTGGAGAGGATCACCTTGGCCCCGCCCGTGGGCTGGAGGATGCGGCGCTGTTCCTCCACCGGCAAGTCGCCGTAAAGGGCGTGCACCTCCAACCCTTGGCCCTTGAGGGCCGATTCGGCTTGGCGAATCTCGGCGAGGCCTGGGAGGAAGACCAGGGTCGTTTCCTGGGGCCCCTTGGCGGCCAGGTGGCGGATAGCCCCCTTTACTTTCAGGGCCAAGTCGGGTTGTTCGGGCGCGGGCAAGTAATCCACCGTGACGGGAAAAACCCGGCCCTTGCTTTCGAAGACGGGGCAATTTGAAAGATATTGGGAGAGCGCCTGGCTGTCCAGGGTGGCGCTCATCATGAGAATCCGAAGGTCGGGGCGGGAGCTTAATTGGAGACGGTGCAGGAACCCCAGCCCCAATTCCAGCGCGAGGCTCCGCTCGTGGAACTCATCCAACACCACCGCCGCTACCTTGGAAAGGGTGGGGTCGGCCTGGGCCAGGGGGAGCAACATGCCGTCCGTCATGAAGCGAAGGCGGGTCGCGGGACCTACCCGCTTCTCGAAGCGGAATTGGTACCCCACCCGGTTGCCGGGTTCTTCCCCTAATTCCTGGGCCACCCGCGTGGCGGCCAGTTTGGCGGCCAGGCGGCGGGGTTGGAGGACCCAAATCTCTTTGTCTTTGACGAAGGAGGAAGAGAGCAGGGCGGGGGGAACACGGGTCGTCTTGCCCGCGCCGGGTTCGGCCACCACCACGGCGGCGTTGTGCTTTTCCAGGGCGTCCCGGATGCCGGGGATGAGGGGGTCAATGGGGAGTGGATCCATTACCTGAAGAAAATAACATTAAACCTAAAAAAAGCGGTCGAAACTTTGATAAACGTTAATGAACACGGATTTTAAAGGAAAAATTTAAAACCAATACTTCACCCAATGGGTGAAAAGCCATAACAATGATTCCGCCTTGTTTTACTTGGTGCTCTTGGTGAACTTGGTGGTTCAACAGCCGTTTCGAGGTTAAACCGGGTGCGTCTCGATTTGTCTCCCCGGCCCGTTTCAACCCCTGGAACGGCTCCGGTACTGTTGGGGTGTCTTCCGCTCGCTCTTCTTAAAAACCCGGATGAAATAACCGCTGGAGGAAAAGCCGCATTCCCGGGCGATCCTCACCACGCTATACCGGCCGACATCCAGCAGGCGCTTGGACTCCTC
>DATKOC010000194.1:0-14422 GCA_035524855.1 bacterium | reverse complement strand
AATCGGTTTGGACGGGATCCACTTCTGGCGGGATAAACACCGGGGTAAATTGTTTGAATTGGACGAGCGCGAGTTCAACGATTTATGGATCTGGCGGAGAAGAAACTCTCACAACATATTGGTTAAATGCCAAGCCCGCCGATTCCTGCGGGTCTTTCAATGAATGCCTCTACTGCTTTGAACAATAAAGAAAACAAAAGTGTCAGACCTACCTGTTACAACGTATATACTCTCGAAACAGTACCTAGCACGCCTCAGGACAGGCCTTCCCGTTTAGCTCATTTAATAACGAGCTCGCCACCTTTTGAGGTGTCGACCTTAACCGTAGTGCCTTCTTTGATCTCGCCATCCAACAGTTTCAGGGCCATCGAATCCACCAATTCATGTTGAATTAATCTTTTGAGAGGACGCGCCCCAAAGACTGGGTCGTAGCCGCGTTCGGCGAGATAAGCCAGGGCGCCTTTGGACATCTCGAGCTTGATCTTCTTATCGGCCAAACGGCTCCGGAGGGCCTCAAGCTGGATATTCACGATGGATTCCAACTGGTCCTCGCCCAGGCGGTGGAAGATCACGATATCGTCGATGCGGTTGAGGAACTCGGGGCGGAAGAACTGTCGCAGTTCCTTCTGCAGGGTATCCTTGAGTTCAGCATCCGACTTCTTGGATTCCATAATGGCTTGCGACGCGATATTGCTGGTCATGATAAGGACCGTGTTCTTGAAATCCACCACCCGGCCCTGGCTGTCGGTCAGGCGGCCGTCATCCAGCACTTGCAGGAGTACATTGAACACGTCCGCATGGGCCTTCTCCACCTCGTCAAAGAGCACCACGGAATAAGGCCGGCGGCGGACCGCCTCGGTCAGTTGGCCGCCCTCATCGTAGCCCACATAGCCCGGCGGGGCGCCAATGAGGCGAGCCACCGAGTGTTTCTCCATGTACTCGGACATATCAATACGGATCATCATTTTTTCGTCGTCAAAGAGGTAGGAAGCCAGCGCCTTGGCCAATTCGGTCTTTCCCACGCCGGTGGGCCCCACGAAGAGGAAAGACCCTAAGGGCCGGTTCGGATCGGCCAGCCCCGAACGGGAGCGGCGGATGGCGTTGGCGACGGCGGAAACCGCCTCGTCCTGCCCCACGACCCGCTTGCGCAAGGCCTCCTCGAGCTTAATAAGTTTTTCCGTTTCCCCTTCCATCATCTTGGACACGGGAATTCCCGTCCATTTGGCCACAACCTCGGCGATCTCCTGCTCGGTCACTTCTTCCTTGAGGAGCCCGCCCTTCTTTTGCAGGTCCGCCAGCTTCCGGCTCTGCTCCTCGATCTGTTTCTGGAGCTTGGGGGCCTTGTCGTAGCGGATCTCCGCCACCTTGTCGAGCTTGCCTTCCCTCTCGAAATGGGTTTCCTGGAGCTTCAAGGTCTCCAACTCTTCCTTGGCCTTCCTCAGGTCCTGGATGACCTTCTTCTCCCCCTGCCAGCGGGCTTTCATGCCCGAGGAGCTTTCCTTCAAGTCGGCCATTTCTTTTTCCAACTTGGCCAAGCGGTCTTTCGAGGCCTCGTCCTTTTCCTTCTGGAGGGCCTGTTTCTCGATCTCAAGCTGGCGCACCTTGCGTTCCACTTCGTCGAGCTCAACGGGCATGGAATCGATCTCGATGCGCAGTTTTGAGGAAGCCTCGTCCACCAGGTCGATGGCCTTGTCAGGCAGGAACCGGTTGGTGATATAGCGGTTGGAAAGGACGGCCGCGGCGACCAAAGCCGCGTCTTGGATGCGCACCCCGTGATGTGTCTCGTAGCGTTCCTTTAAACCCCGGAGAATAGAGATGGTATCGGCCACCGAGGGTTCGCCCACCAACACCTGTTGGAAGCGGCGCTCCAGGGCCGGGTCCTTCTCGATGTACTTGCGGTATTCATCAAGCGTCGTGGCGCCGATGGCCCTCAGTTCCCCACGGGCGAGGGCGGGCTTGAGCATATTGGAGGCATCCATGGAGCCCTCGGCCCTTCCCGCCCCCACCAGGTTATGTAGTTCGTCGATGAAAAGAATGATCTGGCCCTCGGACTCGGTCACTTCCTTCAGGAAAGCCTTCAAGCGGTCCTCGAACTCGCCCCGGAACTTGGCGCCGGCCACCATGGCCCCGATGTCGAGGGCGATGACCTTCTTGCCCTTGAGGCCCTCCGGTACGTCGCCGGAGACGATGCGGCCCGCCAACCCTTCGGCGATGGCGGTCTTGCCCACGCCCGGTTCGCCGATGAGGACAGGATTGTTCTTGGTGCGGCGGGAAAGCACTTGGATGACGCGGCGGATTTCTTCGTCCCGCCCGATGACGGGGTCGAGCTTGCCCCGGCGGGCCAGGTCGGTGAGGTCCTTCCCATATTTGGTGAGGGCCTGGTACTTGGCTTCCGGGTTCTGGTCGGTGACGCGCGAGGAGCCCCGCACTTCCGAGAGGGCCGAAAGCACCTTATCCCGGCTCAACCCGTACCTTTTAATCAGCCCCTTCACGCCCCAATCGTCCCCATAGCCTTGGGCGTGGGAGGCGTCGAGCAGGGCGAGGAATAAATGCTCGGTGGAGACGTACTCGTCCTTCATCTTGTCCGCCTCTTTGTGGGCGGCATCCAAGGCTTTAGCCAAGCGCGGGGTGACGTAGAGTTGGCCGCTTCCCTCGACCTTGGGGAGGCCTTTCAGGTCCCTTTCGAGGGCTTGCTCCAGCTGGGTGGGGTCAGCCCCGATCTTCTTTAAAAGGGGCGGCACCACGCTTTCTTCCTGCCTTAAAAGCGCGTCCATCAGGTGCTCGGCGTCCACCTGGGCGTGGCCGTATTCAGAGGCCAGCGACTGGGCAGCCTGCACGGCGTTTTGGGCGTTGAGGGTGAATTTGTTGATATCCATGAAAAATCTCTTCCACCGCGGAGGTCACGGAGTATTGAGAGTAAGGATTAAGATTGGTTTCAATCAAATGCTTAAGCCTGAACTCTGTGCCCTCTGTGGTTCAATTTTGGGGTTTGCCTAGCCCAAATTAGGACGGAAAAGGGGTTCCTTCAATAGGCTGGATCATGAAAAGAAAGGAAATGAGGGAGGTAAAATCCGGAGGAAATTTAGGTGATCCCGAAAAGAGCCTTCCAGGGCACCCAAACGCACATAAAGCCGGCCGGTAGCGGGTGGAAAATCACGTTCAGGTTAACCGGGAGGCCGAATTTATCCACAACTAGGGCCTGGGTGGAACAGCTGAAGTACCCGGAAGGGTATCCACAGCAACCCGCGTATTGGTCCACGTTGACGGTGATGGCGGATCCGTTATTGCACACCGAGGTGATGGTGACGCTCCCATTGCAAGGAATCCAAAGGGTACAAATGACCAGGGCCTGCGTGGTGGGATTGAAGGGGCAGGCCAAGGTCGAGGTGGGGTCGTCGGAGGTGACCAGGTAATTATTCCAATCGGCGGCTGTCTGGAGCAGGAAGTTTCCCCCGAAGTGGTTGGGAATCGAGGCGATCCAACTCGTGGGGGTGGAGGTCGGCGTGGGGGTTGGCATGGGAGTGGTCAAAACGAGGGTGACCCCGCCCCCGCCTCCCCCGTAGTTGACGAGGATATTCAGGTTGGAGGTGTTGGCGCAGCCGGGGGTGATGGTGGCGGTGAAAGTGGGAGTGGCCGTCGGAAGAAGGGGGGTGGGAGGCAGGTGAAACCCATGGGTGCAGCCGCTCAAGGTGGCCATGAGGTACAAACCCAGGGGCAGGGAGAGGACAAATCCCTTAGTAATGACCTTTTTAACTAGTCGCATAGCGGTCTTCCAACTTCCCCGGGGATAATCGAGGTTCCCCTACACTATACAGAGCTGAATGAGTCGGATTTATTCCATGAAATGAAGGGTGAAAAAGCGCGGATTTTCAAGGGGGTTACAGGCTTGCCGTATCCTTTTGGGGAGGAACTCTGGCTTTAAAAGTTACGGGCCTTGTGGCCGTCGGCGTGGAAAACCCGGTAGGGCGGGTTTTTGGGGAGCAGGTCCATGCTGAAACCTTTGTCGGCGATCACCTTCTGGTACCATTTGGCGCTGTTCTTGAAGGTGCGCTCCCCCGTCTTGAAGTCCACGTGGATGAGCCCGAAGCGCGGGTCGAAACCGTGGTTCCACTCGAAGTTGTCCATCAGGCTCCAGGCGTAATAACCCTTCAAGGGCACGCCCGCTTCGATGGCCTTGAGGGCCTCCGAGAGGTAGTTGCCCAGGTAATGCACCCGCATCTCGTCCTCGAGGGTTTCCTTGCGGTCGCGCAGGGAGTCGCGGGTGGGCAGGCCGTTCTCCGTGACGAACAACTTCTTGAAGCCGTAGGTCTTGTGCAGGTCCACCAGCAGGTCGCGGAAGGCGTCGGGCACCACCGGCCAGTCCATGTCGTTCATGAGGAAGCCCTCGGGCATGGTGAAGTCGTTGTCGAAAATGGTCA
This sequence comes from bacterium, assembly GCA_035524855.1. Classification (GTDB taxonomy): domain Bacteria; phylum Oederibacteriota; class Muellerivitia; order Muellerivitales; family Muellerivitaceae; genus DATKOC01. Next base: position 10,004 of record DATKOC010000194.1, on the reverse strand, counting down.
AGCCCGGTGCGTAGCGCACGTAGTTGGGGAAATAGTGGTTCACGCCGAGGAAATCGATGGGCTGGGCGATATCCTTGAGGTCTTTCTCCACGTTGGAGGGCTTGAGCCCCGTGAACTTAAAGAAGAATTCCGGATAGCCCCGGCCCACGAGGGGATCGAGGAAGGCGCCGAAGCAGAGATCCTTCAGGTGCTGGGCGTGCTCGATGTCGGCCTTGTTGTTCGTGGAGGCGCGGAAAGGCCCCAGCGCTGCCACCGTGCCGACCTCCCCCTTGAGTTTCGCGGCGCGGAAAGCCTGTACCGCCAGCCCGTGGCCCAGGTTCAAGTGGTGGTTGACCCAACCGGCGGCCTTTTTGTCTTCCTTCCCCGGGGGGAAATAGCCCCAGAGGTAGCCCAGGTGGGCGGTGACGAGCGACTCGTTTTGCGTGGCCCAGAAGGGCACGTCGTTCCCCAGGCGTTTGAAGACCGCTTGGGCGTACTCGGCGAAGGCCAGCGCGGTCTCGCGGTTTTCCCACCCGCCCTCGGCCCAGGTCGGGACTTCCCAATGGAACAGCGTGGCGTTGGGCAGGATGCCCGCCTTGTTCAGTTCCTCGATGAGGCGGCGGTAGAAATCAACGCCCTTCTCGTTGACCTTGCCCCGCTCGGGCATGATCCGCGGCCAGGAAAGGGAGAACCGGTAGCTCTTCAAGCCCAATTCCTTCATCAAACCCACGTCTTCCTTGTAGCGGTTGTAGTGATCGCAAGCCTTGTCGGCGTTGGAGCCGTCGGCGATCTTGGAAGGAAGCTTGGTCCAGCGATACCAATTGCTCTCGACAGCCCCGTCGGCCAGGGGACTACCCTCGATCTGGAAGGATGAAGTGGCCGCACCCCAGATGAAATCCTTGGGGAAGGAAATGAAGTGGTTCTGCATTGAAACCTTTCGGAACAATTTTTAGTAAGGTGTCGTTGGAGAATGTTGACTTCGAAGAAAAAAGGCCCTGAATGCCGTCGAATCGCCTAAAACCGGTTTAAGTCATTGGGCAACACGATAAAACCGCTTTTTTTCCCCGGGCAATTTAATTGGACGGGGGTTAAAATCGCTGGATGTTGCGCGATAGTGTATTCGGATTTGATAAAAAGAATAGCACGAAATGAAAATAATCAAGAAAGCCCTTTCATGAAATTGAACATCGTTAAAATAGGAAACCCCATCCTTCGAAAAAAGGCCCGGCCCATCGCCCTTTCACGATTCCGTTCTAAAACCTTTCGGGTCCTCCTGGAGGAAATGGCGCGGACCATGCGCCGCGCCCGGGGGGTGGGACTCGCGGCCAATCAGGTGGACAAGGACCAAAGGATATTCGCGATGGAATGCCGGGGGAATAAACGCTACCCGCGGGTCGATTCCTTTCCCCTGCAGGTTTACTTGAATCCAAAAATTGTCCGTTATTCCAAGGCCACTGTGGAAGGTTACGAGGGATGCCTGAGCATACCTGGTTTCCGGGGTTCGGTGCCCCGCTCCGAATCGGTCACCCTGGAAGCCCTCACGCCCAACGGTAAAAAAATTAGCAAAGTATTCAAGGGGTTCGAAGCCAGGGTGGTCCAACACGAAATGGACCATTTAAATGGCCGCTTTTATATCGACCGGATCAAGGACTGGCGGACCTGGATGCACTTGGAGGAATTTAACCGCGCCTTCGGCGTGAAAGTGAGGGATAATTCGAGGCATAGACGCTAATCCGCCCCCCGGGGCCTATGCCGCGTTGACCCTATTTAAAGCAGGCCGATGATGAATCTGTTCCTCCTCCGCCATGGTAATGCCTCTTCCGCAGGGCCCGGACAACAGCCTTCCTTAACCCCCAAGGGCCGGAAGGAAGTCACCCTTGTGGCCCAGTACCTCCTCAAAAAGAAAATCAGTCTCACCCATATCTGGCATAGCCCCAAGGTGAGGGCCTTCCAATCGGCGGAAATTTTCAGGCAAATCCAGGGAACCCCTTCCCTTCCGATGGAGGAAATAAAGGGGCTGGAACCGGAGGGGGACGCGGGCCGGACGGCCGGTCTTATCCGGGCGGCAAAGGCGGCTTCGCTCCTGGTGGTCAGCCACCTTCCCGTGATCGTGGACCTGGCCTACCAATTCACCGATCCCTCGGTGAACCCCAATATCGCTTTCCCCACCGCCGGTTTGGCGGCTTTCGAGGGCCAGGGGGAAAACTGGAAATGGCTTTGGTCGCTGGATCCCTCCACCCTGAAATAGAGCCGGGGATTTGTTAAACCTTTTGGGTTTTCCGCAGGTTTCAAACCCTTTTGGGCTTGAACCGTTAAACCAGCGCTAAGGAAAATGATTGGAAATAAAAAGGAAGGGATTGTTATAATGCCCTTCCTGAATTTCCATTTTTCCCTTCCGGAGGCGTTCGAATGTCCATTGCCACCAATCCCGTGACCGGCACCCACTACGAGGCCCTCATGAAGGGGGTAGACTCGGATACCCGGGACAAAGTTGAGACCCATATCGTCTTTTTCGCCAATGACGCCGACACCTCGGCGATCGCGGAAAAACAGCGCTCCGATAAACTTCGCAACGGCTACAACGCCCTGGTGGATTTCCTGGTCGGCAACCTTCTCAACAACCTCAACCCCCAGCAGGCCACCTTCCTTTGCACCGGCGCCATCGGGGACACCATCACCGTGCAATTGGAGAAGGAAACCAAGACCATTGAGCTTTTACCCACCTCTTTTTATGAGACCCTCCTAAAAACATTTTCAGCCCCTAATCCAACGCCCGCCCCCCCGGCTTATTCCACCTTGGAGAAGTTCATCGCCATCGCCCGCAACGAGGTGGTCTCCTTCAAAATGGGCAAGGAGCGTGAGCGGGACCTGCGCAATTCCTCCGGCGCCGACAACACCTATGTCCGCAACGAGTGGAAGCGCAAGATGAACCAGATGAGGACCGAGATTTCCATCTCGATCGGCCAGATGGAATCCAACTTCCCCAAATTCATCGTCGCCTTGAACGATGCCGCTGGAAAGAACGCCAAGAGCGCCATGGAGATCCTCAAGAAGGTCTCCGCCATTTGGGGCAGGGGAGACGCCGCGACCGAGCAGGAACTCGCCTTCCTGAAGGCCTTCGAGGGCAAAACCGGCATGGCCGGCGGCGGCATGGCCAAATGGTTGGATGAACTGATGGTTCAAATGAGCCTGATCGCCGAGCACGGCAGGCAGATTGAGGAGAAATACCAGACGATTCTCAAGTGCCAGCAGGAAATGGCCAAGGCCGAGGTGATGATGCGCTCCTCCCCCGTGGACGGCCAGAAGATCCGCGACGAGTGGAAACGCAAGATGGACCTCGTCAAGGGCGAGATCACCCAGTCCATCGGCCAGATCGAGGCCAACTCCCCCAAGATCATCGCGGCCTTGAACCCCACCGCGGGGCAGACCGCCAAAACCGCCTTGGACGCCCTCAAGAGCGTGTCGGCCATTTGGGCCAAGGGCGACAATTTGAGCGAGCCGGACAAGAACACCTTGAAGGCCGCCGAGGGCAAGGTCGGTTCCAGCGGCAGTGACCTTTCCAAGACGCTCTCCGGGCTCATTCCCTTCATGGGCAAGCTCTCCGAGAACGGCAAGCAGGTGGAGGAAAAGTTCCAGTTCGTCCTCAAGTGCCAGCAGGAAATCCTCAACGCGGATTCCGGCATGGCGCCGGTGGCGCCCCCCACCTCCGGACCGATGTTTGACGGGCCGGTCATCGCGCAGTTGCGCGTCGACATCGACACCACCAACAGCGTCTGCGTGAGGGCGGCCGACACCTCCCCGATGCGCATTCCTTTTTCCGCGTCCCGTATCCTGCTTTCCAAGCACCTTCCCGACGAGGGGAATCCGATGGACAGCGTCTGCACCCCCGCCGCCGTCCGGGAGGCCCTCGCCAAGATCCTGAGGATCCATACCAACCTTTTCAACCGGGACTGGGAGGGAAAACACATCATTCCAACCATCTTTATCGAACCCCTGCGCAACTTTGTGGACTTCTTTGAGGACCGGTTCGTCATGTCCTTCGTCTCCGGGGAAACCGTCCGGAAGGGGGCCTTCGTGACCTTCAATCCCATGGAAGTGCAGGTACTGCGCCTTTGCGCGCTTTTCCTCACCAAGGACCCCATCTACGACTATCGTGGCGACGTGAGGACGGGGACCTTCATGGGCGACTATATGGGCAAGATTGAGAAGGAAACCAAGGTTTCCTGGTCCGGGAAGGACAAGAAGTTCTCCCTGGCGGCTACCCAGAGCATGCAGGACGAGGCCAGCCGTGACGACGCGATCGTCGACTATATCGACTTTATCAACGCCGTGGCCAACAACATCGCCCCCTCGCCGAAGCTCAGCAAGCGCAAGCTGGCCATCCTGCTGCGTTATGTGCTCTTCGACAAGGTCGAGAAGAACATCGCGGGCATCCTGAAAATGGTGGCCCAGACCGACCCGGGCGAGGCCAAGACCGCCATCCTTTCATTTGCCAAGGACAACGTGGACGTGGCCAAGGACCTAATTCGCGAGGCGGTCAAGTCTGACCCGATGGCCTCCAAGATGTTCAGCGACAACGCCGATTTCGCCATTACGAGGGTCTTCGGCAGCGCCCGCTAAGCTTAAAACCTTTTTAAAACCGGAAGCCCCCTCACCCCGAGGGGGCTTTTTGTTTTCCCCCTCTTCCCTTAGAATCACCCCCTCATCCAATTCCCGGGAGAAACCCATGAAAAAACTCGTCGCGCTTTCGGCCATCGGCAAGGACCAGCCCGGTATCGTGGCGGCCCTCGCCAAGGTGCTGTTCGAGAAGGGCTGCAACCTGGAGGACTCCAGCATGACCCGCCTGAAGGGTGACTTCGCCGTCCTGCTGCTCATCTCCCTACCCGAGAGCCTTGGCTTAGAGGAATTGAAGGCCGCTCTTCAGGGCGTGGCCCAGGTGAAGTCCCTCAACGTGGCCCTGCGCCCTCTTTCTGGCGAGGAAGCCGCGGCTTCACCGGGTAAGGGGACCCTGGCCTATACGCTGGTGGTTTACGGTGTGGACCATCCCGGCATCGTGTACCGGGTGACCCAGGCCGCCGCGGACCTGGGCGCCAATATCACCGACCTGCGGACCCATGTGACGATGAGCGGCTCCACCCCGCTTTATTCCCTGGCCGTCGAGCTGGAAATGCCCGGCCCGTCGGTGGTGGAGTCCTTCCAAAAAAAGCTGGAATCGCTGAAAAAGGAATTGAAGGTCGAGGCCACCCTCAATCCCGTGGAAGCGGACGAATTGTAACCATGGCCGTTCGACCCGTCCTCACCTACCCCCACCCGATGCTGAAGGAAAAGGCCTCGGGCGTCCCCATCGGCCCGACCTTGGAACAAGTCCTGTTGGACTTGACCGATACCCTTCGGCACCACCCCGGCTGTGTGGGGCTGGCGGCGCCCCAGATCGGCTACCCTTATCGTTGCGTCGTGGTGGACGTCTCGGGTTCCCCCCGCGCCGGCGAGAACCACGGTTTCCTGCGCCTGGTGGGCCCTAGGATTTTAGAGGCCACCCAGTGGAAATGGGGGCGGGAGGGATGCTTGAGTTTCCCGGACCTTCTAGCCAACGTCAAAAGGGCGCAGAAGCTTCGGATTGCGGCCCTGGATGTGCAGGGACAAGCTTTGGAGTTGCGGTGCCAGGGCTACGAAGCGGTAGCCATTCAGCACGAGATGGACCACCTGGATGGCATCCTGTTCTTGGACCGGATTCGTTCCAGCAAGGACCTCTTCGAAAGGCAAAAACCGGCGGCTCCAACCCTAATAATGGAAAAGTCAAAGGAAAGGAATAAAGATGCCTCCCGACCCTAAGAACAACCTGGTCTGGATGGATTTGGAAATGTCCGGCCTGGACCCCAAAACCTGCCAAATCCTGGAAATCGCAACCCTCATCACGGACAAAGACCTGAACCTGGTGGCCCAGGGCCCGGCCCTGGTCATCCACCAGCCGGACTCGGTGCTGGACGCCATGGACGATTGGAACAAAAAGCACCATGGGGACTCGGGACTGACAAAGGCGGTGCGGGAATCGACGGTTTCCCTCGCGGAAGCCGAGCGGCTAACCCTGGAATTCGTCACCCAGTATTGCGTCGCCAAGTCCAGCCCCCTCTGCGGGAACACCATCTACCAGGACCGGCGCTTCCTGATCGAGTATATGCCCAAGTTGGAGGAGTACCTGCATTACCGGCTGGTGGACGTGAGCACCATTAAGGAATTGGTGAAACGCTGGTACGGGCCGGAGTTCCAAGCCCCGGGCAAGAAGCAGAAGCACAAGGCCCTGGACGACATCCAGGAAACAATTGAGGAGTTGAGGTTTTATAGGGAGAAGGTCTTCAAAAAAGACTGAAGCACGATGGACGCTATTTGCCCTTTTTTGTCTTAGGCTTCCCGCCGAAATAGGCCTGGTGCCATTTCCAAGCCGTCCTGAGGATGTTTTCCAAGCTTGAATGTTCCGGAGTCCATTGGAGTTCCCTTTTGGCCTTGTCTGATCCCGCGACCAGTTCGGGAGGGTCACCGGCCCTACGGGGCCCCAGTTGGAGGGGAATTTTCTTTCCGGTCACCCTCTCCGCCGCCGCGATGACCTCCTTGACCGAATAGCCCTTTCCCGTCCCCAGGTTGTAGAAATCGCTTTGGTCCCTTTCCATCATGCGCCGGAGCGCCAGGTAATGGGCCCCCGCCAGGTCGGTCACGTGGATGTAATCCCGGACACAAGTGCCATCCGGGGTCGGGTAATCCGTCCCAAAAACGCTGATGTGGGAACGGCGGCCCATGGCGGCATCGAGGACCAAGGGGATCAGGTGGGTCTCGGGGTCATGCACCTCGCCGATCGTTCCCGACTCGTCCGCCCCCGCCGCGTTGAAATAGCGTAGGAAGGTGGAGCGCAGGCCGTAGGCCTTGTCGTACCAGGTGAGGATCCTCTCCAACATCCACTTGGAGTCCCCATAGGGGTTCACCGGGGACTGCGGATGGGTTTCGGGAATGGGCACCTCGACGGGGTCGCCATAAGTGGCGGCGGTTGAGGAAAGAATGAACCGGAGCACCTTCCTCTCCAGCATGACCGATAGCAGGTTCATCGCGTTCGTCAGGTTGTCCCGGTAGTACTTCTGCGGGTCCATGACCGATTCCCCCACGGCGATGTGGGAGGCGAAATGCATGACCGCGGCGGGCTTGAACTTCTTGAAAACGGCCAAGAGCTTCTTGCGGTCCCCGAGTTCCCCCCGGACCAGCCGGCTCCCCTTCACCGCCCAGGCGTGGCCCGTGGAGAGGTTATCGTAGGAGACGGGATCGAAGCCGTGGTTCACCGCCTCGCGGACCGCGTGGCTTCCGATGTAACCCGCCCCGCCGGTGATTAGGATGGTTTGTCTCTTAGGCATCATTTCCCTCGGGTCATTAAGATTAGTATTCGCGGAAAATTATTTCGAACATTTTTTTGAACATTTCAACCCACTTAAAGTGCGAATCGAAGCGTTTTCAGGAAAACATTTTCCAAAAAACGCTTGTTTTTTGGCTATACGGCCCTATTTCCATAGCCCATAATACCCTCCGACCACACCTCTTCGACACGAAATCCTGTTTTGAAATAACGGGAAGACAACATTGCCCAGCAAGAAAAACGCGGCACCCAAGGGTGAAAAACCCGCCGCATCCATTAAGGCTGAATCCTTAAACCACCAATTGTCAACCCTGAACCAGGGCCTGATGTCGCTTTATCATTCCAGCGCCGAGCTCCAGTTCTCCAAACCCTTGCCTTCCCTGCTGAAAGCCATCCTGCGCGGGCTCAAGACCGGCACCGGCATCTCCAAAGCGGCCATCTTTCTCAAAGACGAGGTCACCTTCAGCCTAAACGGCTGCGCCTCCATCGGCCTGAACGACAAAAAACTCCAGGAAATGAGCGTGATGCTCACCCTCGAGGAGGAAACGGACCTCCTCAAAACGAATCTCACGTTGACGAACTATAACCCCAACAACCCCGCCCACGAGCGCCTGCGCAATCTTTTTGAGGGGGAGCTTGACCTACACGCCGCGGAGATCGTGGCCTTAGAGATCCGTGACCACCTCGTTGGACTTCTGGTATACGAGAAGACCCCCACCCTGCTTCAACAGGAAATCCTCATCATCTTCTCCCGCCAGGCGGCCCTGACCATTGAGAACGCCAAGCTTTTCGCCAAGGTCGAGGAAATGGCCCTCAAGGATACTTTGACCGGCCTTTACAACCGCCGCTACTTCAACCAGATCCTCGATTACGAGGTCAATCGGGCCAAGCGCTACCGCCAACCTCTTTCCTTGATCTTCATCGACCTCGATCACTTCAAGGAAATCAACGACAGCTTTGGCCACTCGGTGGGGGACCAGTTCCTGAAGCAGATCGCCCAGAAAATCCATTCCCTCTTCCGTACGACCGATCTGGTGGCCCGCTACGCCGGGGACGAGTTTGTGGTGATCCTGCCCACCACCCCCAATGAGGGCGCCATGATCCTGGCCAACCGCATCCAATCGGTCCTCAGCCAGTACCAGGTGATGGTGCGCGGCCGGACCCTCCAGGTTTCCGTCAGCATCGGCGTGGACACCTACGAGAGCGAGGAGGGCATCGGCGGCGTGACCCTCATCGACCGGGCCGACAAGGCCATGTACGAGGCCAAGGCCAATGGCCGCAATTGCGTTCGAAGTTTCCACAAGACCCAAAAGGCCCTGGCCTAAATCTCCTTCCGCTAGATTCCGCCCTTTTCCGAGCTCCTAAAATGATATTGATATTGAAAATTATTCTCATTTATTTAATTGATAATGATTATCATATTCATGTATTATCCGGGACGTCGGTCAACCTTCAGGCGGAGGAATGTTATGGGTAAAAGAAGGATGTGGATTTTAGGGGCGATCCTAGCCGGGCTCTTGGGGGCCGTGGTCCAAACCCAGGCTGGGGAGAGGCATTTCTTGTTCAACTATGAGACCGATGTGCTCGGGGGAGGTATCCGCGAACTAGAGACCTACACAACCTACCAATTCGGGCGGGATCGCTTCTTCTCCGGCCTCCTGGAGAATGTAGAGATGGAGATGGGCTTGGGCGACGGCATCCAGACTTCGCTATACCTGAATTTTGAGCAGGTGATGGAAGATGACGGCACGGGTAATATCGGCAATTCCCTCCTCTTCGATGGCATTTCCAACGAGTGGGTCTTCAGTCTCTCGGACCGCGAATCAGGATTGGGATTTGGCTTGATTCTCGAACCTGAATTTAAGCCGGACGAGCTTGAGTTGGAAACCAAGATCATCCTCGACCGAAAGATCGGGGACATGGTCTATACCCTCAACCTCACCGCCGAGCCCGAGTACCATTGGATCGACGACACCTCGGCCTTTACCTTCACTCCTTCCGTCGGTATCGCTTATTTCTTGACGGGCCATCTTTCCTTCGGGTTGGAAGCCCAGGACGTCAACTTTTACGAGGGGGGAGCCAGCGACTCCATCCTCTCCGCCGGTCCCGTCCTTTTCTACGCGGGCAGTAATTGGTGGACGACATTGACGGTGCTTCCGCAGATCGCAGACCTAGCCAATGGCGGTTTGAACCTAACGGACAGCGAGAAGTGGCAGGTCAAACTGGGTACATCCTTTACGCTCTGAGGAGGTACAGTGCCGATAACGCTTGAGCGGCGGGAGAAATCAGGGCAGGCCCAAACAAATTGAAAATCAATCCATGGGGGACAAAAATAATGAGGAAAGTTTTTCTTCAAAAAAATCGCCAGCTGCTTTTTATCCTGGCCGCAAGCTTCTTCGCAAGCTTCTTAACGATGAAAGTCCAGGCGGGCGAGGGGCTTTTCAGTCGCACCTACACCACCGAGACCGTTCCCGGGGGGCACTGGGAGTTGGAACAAGCGGTTCGGTACCGCTTCGACAGGGCCTTCGGCAGTTATTCGGCTTTCGATTTCATCACGGAAGCCGAATACGGCATTAGCGACAACCTTCAAGCCGCCCTGTACGTGAAAACCGGCGCGATTGAAGCCGAAGAC
>DATKOC010000193.1:0-30654 GCA_035524855.1 bacterium | reverse complement strand
GGTTTACGTGTTGACGAAAGAGGAAGGCGGACGCCACACCCCGTTCTTCAACGGGTATAAGCCGCAATTCTTCTTCCGGACGACGGACGTGACGGGAAGCGTGAAGCTGCCGACGGGAGTGGAGATGTGCATGCCGGGGGACAACATCACGATGGAAATCGAGCTGATCGTGCCGGTGGCGATGGAAAAAGAGCTGAGATTCGCGATCCGCGAGGGTGGCCACACCGTGGGCGCCGGCGTCGTCGTCCAGATCATCGAGTAAAGGGAAGGAAAAAATGGCCACGGCCACGAGTCAAAAAATCCGGATCAAACTGAAAGCTTTCGATCACCGTTTATTGGACCGGTCGACGGTAGAAATCATTGAGACCGTCCGCCGTTCTGGAGCCATTGTCCTGGGCCCTGTGCCCCTGCCGACGGATATCAACCGTTGGACGGTGCTTCGCAGCCCGCACGTGGACAAAAAGTCGCGTGAGCAGTTTGAGATCCGCACTCACAAACGGTTGGTGGATATCGTCAACCCGAACCAAAGAACCATTGATTCCTTGATGAAACTCGATCTCCCCGCCGGCGTGGATGTCGAGATTAAGCTATAAGAGAAAAGCCATGAGCGAAAACGTCCAAACACTTATCGGAAAAAAACTAGGCCAGACGACCTTTTTCGAGGATAACGGAAAGGCCACCCACGTCACAGTGTTAGAAGTGGGCCCTTGCGTCGTGATCCAGACCAAGACCAAAGAAAAAGAAGGCTACAACGCCCTTCAATTGGGTTTTGAGGAGCGCAAAGAAAAGCACACCACCAAGGCCCAGCAAGGTCATTTCAAGAAATCCGGAGCCACTCCGAAAAAAGTCCTTCAGGAAGTCCGGGTGCAGGATGCCGGCACTTTCCAAGTCGGGCAAAGCCTGACGGTCGAGAACCTCAAGAATGTCACCTGGGTGGATGTGATCGGCACCTCCAAGGGCAAGGGTTTCCAAGGAACGGTCCGCCGACACGGGTTCCGGGGCGGCCGTAATTCACATGGCAGCATGTTTCACCGCGCTCCTGGCGGCATTGGCGCCTCCTCCGACCCTTCCCGTGTTTTCCCCGGAAGCCGCATGCCAGGCCACATGGGGACCACACAAAATACCGTTTTGAACCTCCGGGTCGTCAAAGTTGACTCGGATAACAATCTTCTCTTCGTGAAGGGCGCGGTTCCGGGTGCCGAAGGTGGCATCGTGACTGTCCGCCCCAGCGTTAAAAAGTAAAGGTAAAAAGCCATGCCTAAAGCCAACGTTTACAACACCGCCGGACAATCCACTGGCCAAGTGGACCTGCCAGAGACCCTGTTTGGCCTCAAGGCCCGTTCCCACCACCTCTGGCGCAGTGTCACGACCCACCTTTCCAACCAAAGGTTGGGAACGGTCAAGACCAAGCGCAAAGGCGAGGTTTCGGGTGGCGGAAAAAAGCCCTTCAAGCAAAAGGGAACCGGGAATGCTCGCCAAGGATCCATTCGCGCCGTCCAATTCGTCGGCGGCGGTATCGCCCATGGGCCCAAGCCCCGCGATTTCTCTTTGGAATTGCCAAAGAAGATGCGCCAACAAGCCTTGGCCGAATCTCTTTCCGACAAGGCTCAGCAGGGAAAAATCATGGTTATTGAATCCATCAAGTTCGACGCTCCCAAGACCAAGCAGGCAGTGGGCTTGCTCAAGAGCCTGGGTGTCGAGGGGCAAAAGTGCCTCATTATCGTCGACCAGGCGACTCCCGCCACCGTCAAGAGCTTCCGCAATATTTCGAGGGCCAAGTTGCTCTCTCGGTCCAACTTGAACACCTTCGAGGTGGTCACCCATGACGTGGTGGTAATGACCCAGGGTACGCTCAAGCAGTTAACGGAACCCTCCTCAAAATCTCCCGCTTCGAAGGAGAAAGCCTCGTGAAAAAGTTACAAGAAGTCATTGTCCGGCCACTCGTCACCGAGCGAAGCACCGCCTTGGCGGAAAAGAGTAAATACTCCTTTGAGGTTCACTCGAACGCCACAAAGCAGGAGATCAGGGACGCCGTGGAGTCGATGTTCAAAAAGGAAAAAGTGGAAGTCGCAAAGGTTAACACGGCCAATGTTCCAGCGAAAGTTCGTCGGTTCGGCCGCAACCAATCCCAATCTTACCGTTGGAAAAAGGCCATTGTGACCCTGAAGCCTGGCCAAAAAATTGAATTCTTTGAAGGGGCTTAACCACCATGCCTATTAAAGCTTATAAACCCACCTCCGCTGGACGCCGCGCGATGACCGCCATCGTGGGCGAGAACTTGACCAAAAAGGCTCCTGAAAAAGGCTTGATGGTTCCCTTGCGGGGAACCGGTGGGCGCAATATGTACGGCCGCATCACCAGCCGCCACCGGGGCGCGGGGCACAAGCGGCAATACCGCCTCATCGATTTCGGGCGTGATAAGGGCGGCATGACCGCGAAAGTCGTGTCCCTGGAGTACGATCCAAACCGCACTTCCCGCATTGCCCTTCTGCAATACGTGGATGGAGAGAAAAAATACATCATCGCCCCTGAGGGCCTTCAAGTCGGCGACCGGGTCCTGGCGGGCCAAGGCGCGGACGTGAAGCCAGGCCATGCCATGAAGCTCAAGGACATCCCCCTGGGTTCCATGATCCATAACATCGAAATTCGCCCCGGAAAGGGAGGCCAATTGGTCCGCTCGGCCGGCGCGGTAGCCCAATTGATGGCCCGAGAGGGCGAATACGCCACCATCAAGCTGCCTTCCGGTGAAATGCGCAAAATCCACGTGGAATGCATGGCCTCTATCGGCCAGGTGGGAAATTTGGACCACATCAACGTGAGCATCGGCAAGGCCGGTCGCATGCGTTGGAAGGGTGAGAGGCCCCAGTCCCGAGGCGTGGTGACACGTCCCGGTGACGGACATCCCATGGGCGGCGGCGAGGGCAAAACTTCCGGCGGCCGTCATCCGACCACGCCTTGGGGAAAACCCACCAAAGGTTACAAGACCCGGCAGAACAAACTAACGGATAAGTACATCGTCAAGCGGCGGAAATAGAAAGGTAAAACATGTCCCGATCCTTGAAAAAAGGTCCCTATGTGGACCAAAAGCTCCTGGCGTTGATCCAGAAGATGAACAGGGCCAATGACAAGAAGGTCGTTAAGACCTATGTGCGCCGTTGCTCGGTGCACCCGGAGATGGTTGGGCATACCTTCGCAATCCATAACGGCAAGAAATTCATCCCCGTGTTCATCACGGAAAACATGGTCGGCCACAAGTTGGGGGAATTCGCCCCCACCCGCACCTTCAAGGCGCACGGCGCCGTGAAGACGGAAAAAGCCATGCAGTTGAAGTAAGAGAGGGAACGATAACCATGCAAGCACAAGCCATATCCCGCTACACGAGGATAACCCCCCGGAAGGCCCGACAAGTGGTGGAACTTATCCGCCGCAAGCCTGTGGCCGAAGCCTTGAATATCCTGGCTTTCACCAAAAAAAGGGCGGCCGGGGAGCTGGCCAAGATCGTCAAGGCGGCCGTTTCCAACGCCGGGCAAAACACCCGCGTGGACATCGACAAGCTTTCCATCAAGTCGATCCAAGTGGACGGTGGCCCGATGATGCGCAATACCCGCCGGTTCATCCCTCGGGCCATGGGGCGCGCGAGCGCCATTCACAAGCGCACCAGCCATATTAAGGTCGTTGTTTCGGACTAAGAATTGTTGGTGAGATTTTAGGAGGCGACTTTTGGGACAAAAAATCAATCCGATCGGTTTAAGGGTCGGCATTATCCGCGACTGGGATTCTCTTTGGTTCAACGCCAAGAAGAAGAGCTACACCCAAACCCTGCTGGAGGACATTGAAATCCGGAAGTTCGTCAAGCTTCGTCTCCGTCACGCTGGGATCGCCAAAGTGGTCCTGAAGCGCAAGGGTGAGACGGTGGAAGTGGATATTTTCGCCTCGCGCCCCGGGATCGTTATCGGCAAGAAGGGTTCGGAAGTCGACAAGCTTAAGGAAGAATTGCAGCGCCTGACCAAAAAAGAGATCCGCATCAACATCAACGAGGAGAAACACCCTGAAACCAACGCCCAATTGATCGCCGAAGGCGTGGCGGGCCAGTTGGAAAAGCGCGTGGCGTTCCGCAGGGCAATGAAGAAGGCTATTCAAAGCGCCCTGGACGGCGGGGCCAAGGGAATCAAGGTGATGTGTTCCGGCCGCTTGGCCGGTTCCGAAATCGCCCGCACCGAGTGGTATCGCGAAGGCCGGGTGCCTCTCCATACCTTGAGGGCGGATATCGACTTCGGGTTGGCGGAAGCCAGCACGACTTACGGAAAAATCGGCGTGAAGTGCTGGGTGTTTAAGCGGGAAATTTTCGGTTCGAAGGACCGGCAGGAAGAAGTAACTCCGGCCAAGCCGAAGCCGGCGCCCCGCGAGAGAAGGCCGGCTGAAAAGCCGTCCCAAGCCAAGGTTTAATTAAGGATTCGATATGTTAATGCCCAAACGAGTGAAATACCGCAAGACCATGAAGGGCCGCATGAGGGGCCATTCTAAGAATGGGGCCCTATTCGCCTTCGGTGAGTATGCCTTGAAGTCGCAGGACGCGGGTTACGTGACTGACCGCCAAATTGAGGCGGCCCGCGTGGCCATCAACCGCCATATGAAAAGGGTTGGGAAGCTTTGGGTGCGGATTTTCCCCGACAAGCCCATTACCCGCAAACCCGCTGAAGTCCGTATGGGCGGAGGCAAGGGCGCCCCGGACCATTGGGCGGCGGTGGTGAAGCCAGGCCGGATCTTGTTTGAGCTCAGCGGCTGTCCTCCCTTGGTGGCCCAAGAGGCTTTCCAATTGGCGGCCCACAAGTTACCCGTCAAGACCAAGTACCTGTCCCGCGCGGACATGGGAGGTGTCTCATGAAGCCAAAGGAAATCCGCGACTTGAGCATCGAGCAGTTGAAGCAGAACTTGATTTCCAAAGAAGAGGAGCTTTTCAAGCTAAGGATCCGTTTGGCGACCAAGCAACTGGAGAATCCCATGAAGATCCGGGAAGCTCGCCGCCAAGTGGCCCGCTTGAAGACCATCCTGAGGGAAAAGGAAAAAGGCCCCAAGGCCTCGTAAGGAGAAAGTGATGACGGTCGAAAGAAAAAGAAACGAGCCCCGGGTCAAGACTGCGGTGGTGTTGAGCCGCAAAATGGACAAGACCGCAGTGGTTTCCATCGAACGCCTGGTCAAGCACCCGCTTTACCAGAAGCTCGTGCGCAAGCGCAGTAAGTTCAAGATCCACGATCCTAAGAACGAGACCAAGAAGGGGGACGTGGTATTGATCGCCGAGACCCGGCCGATCAGTGCGGACAAGCACTGGCGATTGGTCAAGGTCCTCAAGAAGGCCGTGGAGATCGAGGAGGCCAAGTTATGATCATGCCTCAAACCATGCTCAATGTGGCCGATAACAGCGGGGCCACCAAAATCATGTGCATCCACGTTTTGGGCGGCACCAAGCGCCGTTACGCCGCCATTGGGGACATCATCGTGGCCGCCGTCAAGGAAGCTATTCCTGGCGCCGGCGTGAAGAAAAGCGAAGTGGTCAAAGCCGTGGTAGTCCGCCAGCGCAGGGTATTCGCCCGGCCGGACGGCTCCAACATCCGTTTCGACGAGAACGCGGCTGTCATCATCAACGACCAGTTGGCTCCCCGGGGGACGCGCATTTTCGGCCCCGTCACCCGTGAATTAAGGGAAAAAAACTTCATGAAGATTATTTCCCTGGCCCCGGAGGTTTTGTAAGCCATGCACGTTCATCGTGAAGACACCGTAATGGTATTGACCGGAAAGGACCGCGGCAAGAAAGGCCGGGTCATCCGCTTGTTCCCGAAAACCGAGAAGGCCCTGGTGGAAAAGATCAATATGGTGAAGCGGCACACCCGCCCCAGCCAGCAACTTCCCCAGGGTGGCATCCAGGAGAAGGAAGCCCCGGTTCATTTGTCCAACCTGCAAGTCGTCTGCGGGAAATGCGGCAAGGCCACCCGGATCGCCCACAAGGCGCTGGCCAGCGGTCAGAAGGCCCGCGTGTGCAAGAAGTGCGGCGAAATCCTCGACAAGGAAAAGTGAGATGGAAACGACTCTGTTGAAGGAAAAATACTCGAAGGAAATCGTGCCGGCCTTGATGAAGAAATTCGACATCAAGAACGTCATGCGCGTTCCCAAGATGCAGAAGATCGTCATCAATGTTTGCGTTGGAAAGGCGGCTTCCGAGAACAACATCAAGCTCCTGGACATGGCTACCGAGGAATTGGCCATGATCAGCGGGCAAAAGCCGGCCATTACCCGCTCCAAAAAGGCCATTTCCAATTTCAAACTCCGCGCCAACCAGCCCCTGGGGGCCAAAGTGACCCTCCGGGGAAACCGCATGTTCCAGTTCATGGAGCGACTGTTCATGGTGACTTTCCCCCGTATCCGCGACTTCCGCGGCGTGCCCACGCGTTCCTTCGACGGCCGGGGAAATTACACCCTGGGCTTGAAAGAACAGATCATTTTCCCCGAAATCAATTTCGACAGCGTCCAGTCGATCCACGGCATGGACATCACCTTCGCCACGAACGCTGAAAACGACGAGCAGGCCAGGGAGTTGCTGAAGCTCCTGGGCATGCCCTTCCGGAATTAGGAGACACCATGGCCAAGAAGTGCTTGATCAACAAACAAATGCGTAAGCCCAAGTTCAAGGTCCGGGCCTACAACCGTTGCAAGCTCTGCGGGCGTTCCCGCGCCTATATGAGACGGTTCGGGATGTGCCGTATTTGTTTCAGGGGCCTCGCCGGTTCGGGGAAGGTCCCCGGTGTCGTTAAAGCCAGCTGGTAAGCCAGGAGGAATTTAAAGCTATGTCCATGATGGACCCGATCGCCGATATGCTGACCCGGATTCGCAACGCGAATCACATGTACAAGGAAAAGGTGGATGTGCCTTTTTCCAAATTGAAGCTCGAGATCACCCGCATCCTCTCCGAGGAAGGTTTCATTAGGAACTATAAGGTCGTGGAGGAGAAGGGAAGGCCGGCTTGGATCCGAATCTCCCTGAAATATAGCGACAAGCGGGAGAGGGTTATCTCCGCCATTGAACGGGTGAGCCGCTCGGGAAAAAGGGTTTACTCGGGTAAAACCCGTATCCCGAAGATTATCGGTGGAATGGGTGTCGCGATCCTGTCCACTTCCAAGGGCTTGTTGACCGATCAACAGGCCCGCCAGCAGGGCGTCGGCGGGGAAGTTCTTTGCCTGGTGCACTAATCCTCCTCACGAGGAAATTGAGGAAATAACATGGCGCGAATTGCCAAGAAGCCAATTGAAGTCCCCCAAGGGGTCAAAGTCAAAGCCGAGGGAAACAAGATTACTGTCGAAGGATCCAAGGGTTCCTTGACGGTGAATTTGATGCCCGGCATGAAGGTGGAATTGAAAGAAAAGAACCTTTTCGTCAATCCGATGGAAAAAACCAACGTGGAACCCAAGGCCCTCAATGCCAGCCATGGCCTGACGCATGCCTTGTTGAAAAACATGATTCACGGTGTTTCCGCCGGTTTTGAGAAAAAGCTTGAGATTCAAGGCGTCGGTTACCGCGCGGCGATGGAAAAGGGTAAGCTCAGCATGTCGTTGGGTTTCAGCCACCCGGTGGTAATGGAATTGCCCCAGGGCGTCACGGTAGACATCGAAAAGCAGACGCTTCTGACGGTCAAGGGCGTGGACAAGTACCTGGTGGGAGAAATGGCCGCCAAGATTCGGCGCGTGAAGCCACCCGAGGTGTATAAGGGGACGGGTATCCGCTATTTGGGCGAATACGTCCGCAAGAAGGTTGGTAAGACGGGCGCCACCGGCAAAGCCGCCGGCGGGAAATAATAGGTTTAGGAGCCGAAGATGCCGTTGCAACTACAGAATTTCAAGCGTCAACACCGTCACGAGCGAATTCGTAAAAAGGTCGCGGGTTCACCCGATCGGCCTCGTTTGGTCGTGCACCGGGGCGCCAAGAACATTACCGCCCAGATTATCGACGACTCAAAGGGTGTCACCGTGGTTTCCGCAGCCAGTTTCGACAAGAACTTGCGCGGCAAGCTGAAATACGGCGGCAACCTCGAAGCCGCCAAGGTCGTGGGCGAACAAATCGCCAAATTGGCGAAGGAAAAATCCGTGTCCCAAGTGGTTTTTGACCGGGGCGGTTATATCTACCATGGCCGCGTCAAGGCCCTGGCGGATGCGGCCCGGCAAAACGGGCTTCAATTTTAAGGAAAAGGGAACATATGGCGAGACTCGACGCATCCAAGTTTGACTTGAAGGAAAAAGTGGTCCATATCAACCGCGTGGCCAAGGTGGTGAAGGGTGGCCGGCGCTTCAGCTTTTCCGTCCTGGTAGTGGTGGGCGATGGGCACGGGCATGTGGGTATCGGAACCGGCAAGGCCAGTGAAGTTCCCGACGCCATCAAGAAGGCCGTTGAGGACGCCAAGAAGAACCTTATCCAGGTTCCTTTGAAAGGAACTTCCCTTTACCACGGAACCATCGGGGTATTTAAGGCTTCCCGTGTCATGTTGAAGCCAGCCGCTCCTGGGACTGGCATTATCGCAGGCGGAGGCGTGCGCGCCGTGTGCGAGTTGGCCGGCATCCACGATGTCTTGACCAAGTCCATCCGTTCGGACAATACCTTCAATGTGGTTCAGGCCACCTTGAAGGGATTACGGGCCATCCGCTCGCCGGAGATCGTGGCGGCATTGCGGGGAAAGACGGTTGAAAGCTTAATGGGAGCCGCTAAGTCATGAGCCAATTGAAAATCCAGCTGGTGAAAAGCCTCAATGGGCGCTTGCCGAAACACGTGAAAATCGCCGAGGCGCTGGGCCTGCGCAAAATCCGCCAAACGGTGGTGAAACCCGATTCCCCGGTTATCCGGGGAATGCTCGATAAAATCGGCTATTTGATCGAAATTAAAAAGTAAGGGCATATTCCATGAAAATCTCCGATTTAAAACCCGTCCACGGCGCCGTGAAAAGGCGCAAGATCGTCGGCAAGGGGCCCGGTTCGGGCCATGGGAAGACCGCGACGCGGGGCAGCAAGGGTCAAAATTCCCGCACTGGTGGCGGTGTCCGCCAGGGTTTCGAGGGCGGCCAGACCCCCATTTACCGCAAACTTCCTATCCGTGGGTTCAAGAGCTTGGATAAGACTGTGTTTGACGTGGTGAACCTGGACCAGCTTTCCGCTTTCGCTGACGGGGCTACTGTGACCCCCGAAGATTTCAAGAAAAAAGGCTTCGTGAAGGGCAACGACCGCGTGAAGGTCCTGGGCAACGGGGAATTGAAAAAGAAACTGTCGGTCAAGGCCCACGCCTTTAGCGCCTCCGCCACCGAAAAAATCAAGGCCGCTGGCGGAACGGCGGAGGTCCTCTAAGTGCTTTCGGCTTTCACGAACATCTTCCGCGTGCCGGAACTGAAAAGCCGGGTTCTTTTCACCTTTGGCATCCTCCTGGTTTACCGCATCGGCATCCATATTCCCATTCCGGGCGTGAACGTGGCAGCCCTCGAGGGTTTTTTCCAAAAGCAAAGCGGCGGGGTTTTGGGTTTCCTCAACCTCTTTTCCGGCGGCGCCTTGAAGCAGTCCTCTATTTTCGCCTTGGGCGTCATGCCCTACATCAGCATGTCCATCATCCTTCAATTGTTGACGGCGGTCATCCCCACCCTTGAGAAGCTCTCAAAGGAAGGGGAACAGGGACGCCGGAAAATCACCCAATACACCCGTATCGGAACGGTGGCCCTCTGCCTCATCCAAGGGACGGGAACGACCTTTCTTTTGAAATCCTTTGGTGAGGAATTCATCTATCACTGGGGCATCGGGTTCCAAATTATGACCGTCATCGCCCTGACCACCGGAACCGTTTTCATTATGTGGTTGGGCGAGCAAATCACCGAATATGGAATCGGCAACGGGATGTCCATCATCATCTTCGCCGGGATCGTGGCGGGCCTGCCCGCCCAATTGGGTTCCACCTACCGTATGTTCCATATCAGTGAAATCAGCCTTTTTGCCCTGATTTTCTTCGCGGTTTTCACGCTTCTGACTATCGCCTTCATCGTTGTGCTCCAACAGGGCGCCCGGAAGATTCCCGTGCAATATGCCACACGCGTGGTGGGCCGCCAAGTGTTCAAGGGCCAATCCACTCAGCTTCCCTTGAAGGTGGATTACTCGGGAGTGATCGCCGTCATCTTCGCCTCTTCCATTTTAATTTTCCCCTCCCAGATCGCCCGGTACGTGGAAGGCGTCCTTCAAACCGCGGGCAGGGACGATTCCTGGCTTTATAACGCGATGGATTTCGTGACCCGTAATTTTTCCCCCGGCGCCTTTGTTTATTACGTCCTTTATTCCGGATTGATCGTGTTCTTCTGTTACTTTTACACGGCCATCGCCTTTAACCCGACCGATCTCTCCGAGAACATGAAAAAGTACGGTGGCTTCATCCCCGGCATCCGCCCTGGCCAGCCTACCGCCGAGTTTATTGACCGGACGCTCACCCGCATCACCATTTGGGGAGCCCTGGCGGTCTGCGCGGTCGCGGTTTTTCCCGAGCTTCTCACACGGAAATTGCATATCCCCATTTACTTCGGCGGGACCTCCCTGCTCATCATTGTGGGCGTCGCTTTGGACACCATGAAACAAATCGAGTCCCATTTGCTGATGCGTCATTATGACGGCTTCATGAAAAAAGGCCGTTTGAAAGGACGGAGCGCTTTTTAATGCGAATCATCCTTTTGGGCGAACCGGGCGCTGGCAAGGGAACCTACTCGGCGGAGATGGTCAAGAGATACGGTATCCCCCAGATTTCCACCGGCGATATGTTGCGTTCGGCGGTCAAGGCTGGGACAGCCCTCGGGCGCCAGGCCCAAGAGTTCATGAAGAAGGGCGAATTGGTGCCCGATTCCATTGTGATCGAGTTGATCCGCGAGAGGATCAAACAGGATGATGCCGTGAAGGGTTTCATCCTCGACGGATTTCCCCGTACGGTACCCCAGGCGGAGAGCTTGGACAAGATGCTCAAGAGCATGGATATCTCCCTTTCAGGAGTTATCAAGATCGAGGTTGGCAAGACCCTCTTATTGAAGCGCTTGTCGGGCCGAAGGGTTTGTCCCGGTTGCGGGGCGACTTATAACGTGGATACGATGCGCCCCCAAAAAGAGGGGATTTGCGACAAGTGTGGGAAAGAACTCATCCAGCGCCCTGATGACAAGCCGGAGACCATCGAGAACCGTCTGAGCGTTTACCAGAAGGATACGGCGCCCCTGATCGAATTTTATGAGAAGAAAGGCATCCTCAAGAGGGTGCAATGCGAGGGAGAATACGAGGAGGTCCTCGGGCGGCTGTTCTCCACGCTGGAAAAAACGGCCAAGGTTTAAGTGATCTCGATTAAGACCGAATCCGAGTTGAAGCTGATGCGTACCAGCGGCCGGGTCGTGGGAGAGGCCCTGGCAGAACTCGGGAAAAGGATCAAACCCGGGGTTTCCACGCAGGAACTGGACAAGTTCGCGTACGATTTTTTTAAGAAGAACGACTGCGTGCCGGCTTTCCTGGGGTACCACGGATATCCGGCCACGATCTGCACCTCGGTGAACGACCAGGTGGTGCATGGCATCCCTGGCAAGAGGGTTTTGAAGGAAGGCGACATCGTCGGAATTGACATCGGCGCCTTCTACAAAGGTTACTGTGGGGACTCGGCCCGCACTTTCGCCGTAGGAAAAGTTTCCCAGGAGGCTCAAAAGCTCCTGGAGGTCACCTGGGAAGGCTTGAACCGGGGGATTGAGCAGTGCCGGGTGGGAAACCGCATTTCCGACATCGGCTACGCGGTCCAGGAGTATGTGGAGAGCCAAGGTTTTTCGGTGGTAAAGGACTACGTAGGGCACGGAATCGGGCAGGCTATGCATGAGGAGCCCCAAGTGCCCAATTACGGGAAACCCCGCCAGGGGCCGCGAATTGTCGAGGGAATGTGCCTAGCCCTGGAGCCAATGGTGAACGTGGGGACGGATGAAGTAAAGGTTTTAGAGGATGGCTGGACAGTGGTGACGAAAGATGGTAAATTTTCTGCCCATTTTGAGGACACCATCGCCATCCTGCCTGATGGACCGGAAAACTTAACCCGGATTTGACCAACCCCCCGTGAACGGGTTTGGGAGGCATATGGCCAAGGAAGAAGCGATTTCGGTTGAGGGGACGGTGATTGAAGCCCTCCCTAACGCGAGTTTTAGGGTGGAGTTGGAAAACAAGCACGTGGTGTTGGCCCACGTGTCCGGGAAAATGCGGATGAACTTTATCCGGATCCTTCCCGGGGATAGGGTGACTGTGGAGCTTTCACCCTATGACTTGAGCCGGGGCCGTATCACTTACCGGTTCAAGTAAATTAAAGAATCGAGTCGAAAGGTAAAACATGAAGGTCCGTTCGTCCGTAAAACCTATTTGCGATAAATGCAAGGTCATCCGCCGCCGCAGGGTGATCCGCGTGATTTGCACGAACCCTAAACACAAGCAAAGGCAGGGATAAGAGCATGGCCCGTATCTCCGGTATCGATCTACCCAAAGAAAAACGTATTGAAGTCGCCCTGACCTACCTTTATGGCATTGGTTTGGCTCTGTCCAAGAAAGTGCTGGCTAAGGCCAACGTGAACCCGGACGTGAGGGTCAAGAATTTGAAGGATGACGAGATCGCCCGCATCCAAAACATCATTAACGCGGATAACCTGAAAGTGGAAGGCGATCTTCGCCGCGAGATTTCGATGAACATCAAGCGGTTGATCGATATCGGGACCTATCGTGGCAGCCGCCATCGCAAGGGCCTGCCGGTTCGCGGACAGAGGACCAAGACGAATTCCCGCACGCGAAAGGGACCCCGGAAGACCGTGGGCAGCGGCCGGAAGAAGGAAGAGTAAATCTCATCGTCCGGCCTAGCCGGGCTTGAAGCTTGTTGAAATATTAAGGAGAAAAAGAGTGGCAGATAAAGCAGAGCCGAAAATCGAGACGAAGGACGAGAAAGCCGCGCCAGCGGCTGCGGGCGCTAAAAAAGGGAAGAAGGCTCCCCGCAACGGCGTCGTGCATATTCAATGCACCTTCAATAATACCCTGGTGACCGTCACCGATCCCAAAGGGAACGTGGTGGCCTGGTCCTCCGCGGGTTCCATGAGCTTCAAGGGAAGCCGTAAATCCACACCTTTCGCCGCGCAAGTAGCCGCTGAAGCCGCCGGTAAAAAGGCGGTGGACGCGGGGATGAAGTCCGTCGAGGTTTACGTGAAGGGACCCGGTTCGGGAAGGGAAGCCGCTATCCGGGCGATCCAAACCAGCGGTCTGCAAATTTCCATCATTAAAGACGTCACCCCCGTACCCCACAATGGTTGCCGGCCGCCTAAGCGCCGGCGCGTATAAAGGAGCCTTCGCATGAGCGCCCAATCCGTCTGCCGCATTTGCCGCCGTGAAGGCATGAAGCTTTATTTGAAAGGCACCCGTTGCGAAACCGAGAAGTGCGCCTTTGAGCGCCGGGGCTACGCCCCTGGCCAGCATGGCCAAAAGCGCCGCAAGGACACGGAATACGGCTTGCAGCTCCGGGAAAAGCAAAAGGTCAAGCGCATCTATGGCCTGTTTGAGAAGCAATTCCGCCGTTACTTCTCCATCGCCGCCCGCAAGAAGGGTGTTACCGGTGAGACCCTCCTGCAATTGCTGGAGCAACGCTTGGATAACACTTTCTACCGGATGGGATTCGCGGAATCCCGCCGCCAGGCCCGCCAAGTGGTCAAGCATGGGATGGTCTTGGTGAACGGCAAGAAGGTCGATATTCCTTCCTATACGTTGAAGGCTGGCGACAAGATTTCGGTCCTGGAACCCTTCAAGGAAAACGTGATTTTGAAAAAGTCGGTAGAGGCCCTTCAAAAAAGGGGTGTTCCGGAGTGGCTCGAGGTGGACACGGGAGCTTTGTCGGGGGTTTTCAAGAAAGTCCCCACGAAGGACGAAATCGCTCTTCCCGTCCAAGAACAGCTCATCGTCGAGTTGTATTCAAAGTAAGGCATTGAAGGGAATTGCCCGCCGCTCGGGCGACCTACACAGGAGGCGTCATGCAAATCGGTAATGTTCAAATTCCAAAATTTTTGGATTACGAGAAGGACAGCTTAACCCCGACTTACGGAAAATTCATAGCTGAGCCCTTTGAGAGGGGTTATGGCCAATCGGTCGGCAATTCCCTTCGTCGGATCCTTCTTTCCTCTATCACGGGGGCGGCGGTCACTTCCGTTCGGTTCGAGGGCGTTTCCCACGAGTTTTCCTCCATTCCGGGTGTGGTCGAGGATACGACCGAAATCATCCTGAACCTGAAGGAATTGAAGATCAAACTCTTCAATCCCGGGACCAAGACTATCCGCCTGTCGGTTAAGGGCGAACGAAACGTGGTGGCGGCCGATATCCAGACGAACGCGGACATGGAAATCCTCAATCCCCAGCTTCATCTCGCCACACTGACCGAGGAAGACGCGGTCCTGGACCTGGAAATCGAGGTAGCCGAGGGCCGTGGTTATGCCCCCGCGGAGCGCAACAAGCGGGACGGCCAGTCCATCGGGGTCATTCCCGTGGACGCCATTTTCACCCCTGTCACCCAGGTCAAGTATTCGGTCGAATCGGCCCGTATCGGCCAAATTACCGATTACGACAAGCTCATCATGGAAATTTGGACCGATGGACGCATCCATCCGGAGGATGCTTTGGCCCATTCCTCCAAGATCCTGAGGGACTCCCTGCAGATTTTCATCAACTTCGAGGAAGAACCTATCCAGCAGGACGATTCGGTGAGTGAGGAAGAGGAGCGCATGCGGGAACTCTTGAATGAAAGCGTCGAGGAATTGGAGCTCTCGGTCCGTTCCGCCAACTGTTTGAAGACCGCCAACATCAAAACCATTGGGGATTTGGTCCGCAAGACCGAATCCGACATGCTCAAGTATAAAAACTTTGGCCGCAAGTCCCTCAATGAGATCAAGGAAATCCTGGGAGGAATGGGACTTTCCTTCGGGACAGACGTGGATTCGATCCTGGCCAAAGGAAAGCCCGTTTCCGCCTCGCGCGTGGAAGCCAGCGTTTAATTCATTTAGGAGCCAATCATGCGACACCAGACGCACCATAACCGATTAGGGGTCCAGCCGGCGCACCGGCGTGCGATGATCCGCAACATGGTCACCTCGCTTTTAAAGCACGAGCGCATCAAGACCACCAAATCCAGGGCCAAAGAAGTCCGTCGTTATGCCGAAAAGATGATTACCACCGCAAAGAAGGAGACCCTGGCTTCCAAGCGCAATGTCCTGGGTTTTGTCCGCGAGAGGGAAGTGGTCAACAAGCTCTTCAAGACCTTAATCTACCGATACGCCGAACGCAAAGGCGGTTACACCCGAGTACTAAAATTAGGATACCGGCCCGGAGATGGGGCTGAAATGGTTTTCTTGGAACTCGTGGACCGGCCGGTCGAGGAAAAGATCGTCGAGGCTACAACCGAGAAAAGCGAAAAGGGCGAATCCGCTCCCGCCGCCGAGTCCGGCAAAAAGGCCGAAAAGAAGAAAAAACAAAAAGAAGCCTCCGCGTCCGCTTGAACGATTAAATCTTTGAAACGCGGCGGATCGCGACCTGGAAAAGGGAGTTTTCTTTTGACCTGCTTTCTATCCTCACCTAGAATAGCGAACACCCTATGAAAAAGGCTTTCCTTAAAACATTTCCAGCCGTTCTTGCCTTTCTTTTTCTCTTCCAAATCAACGCCGCTTGCGCCCAAAACGCGGATACGGGCTTGTCCGGCAGCCTGGAAATTAACCACCAAAATTATTTTTACAAGGATCCCAATAAGGCTTTTCTCCTGGCCCTTTTTCCTGGCCTCTTGATCCACGGCTATGGGCATTTTTACGCGGATGACAACCTCATGGGGAACGTGCTTTTAACCGGTGAAGTGGTTTCAGTTTTGTCGGTGGGTTTGGGGGTCTTGGTCAAATCAGACACCAAGACTTTTTCCGGCGGACTTTTGGGCGATCCGGGCAATGCTGGCAATATCGGGAACAACCTCATCTGGGGCGGCATTATCGCCTTTACCGGCCTGTGGATCGTGGATATGGCTCATGCCCCCGCCGCCGCGAAAGATTACAACGATGAGCATGGATTGAAACCTATCGCTTATATTAATCAAGATCGACCAACCCTCGCCCTGGCTTACCGGTTTTAATTCTTTCCCAAAATCCTTCCTAAAACTTGAGAATTCATATCAAAACCCGCATTCGGTGAAAAATCGGTTATTGATGGCCGGTTGAAGACCATAACGGTTAACGATAAAATTAACCATCTAGTCATTGGAATTAGGAGGTTTTATGAAAAAGTTCAGCTTATTTATTTTGATGGTTTTTATGTTTCTGTCCTTCGGATTGGCTCTGGCGGATGATTTTTCATTTTCCCCGGTGGTATCTCTGGAAACGGGTGCCAGTCCCCGGGGCATCTCCAGTGGAAATGTTTATGGAAACGGATTCTCAAGCCTGATCGTGGCGGATTTTGGTTCTCCAACCTTTATCGGGCAGAACACTCCCGCTACGGTTTTAAATCCAAAAAACTCGGTACTCCAAGTCTTTTCCCCCTCCGCGAATGGGTTGCAGTTAAGGTCTACCATCCAAACCGCCGCGAGCCCTCGGGGCGTGAGCTCCTTTAACCTTGGAAGCGGAAACCAGGATGACATCCTGGTGACGGCGTATGACGCGAATTTGCTCCAAATTTTTTCTTGGAAGGGCGGCCAATTCGTTAAGGCCGATGAGCAGCCGACCCTGAACATGCCCGTGGGGGTCTCCGTGGGGACTACACGGAAGGGCGGTGATCTTTTGGCGGTAGTGGCCGATTATGGAGCCAACATGATTTCCATGTATCCCATCCAGAGTGGACGGTTGGGAAAAAGGGCGGATATGCCTGTCGATTCCGGCCCCACCCAGGTGGCCATTGGTGACTTAAATGGGGATGGAGTCAATGAAATCGCCGTGGTTTGCCTGTCGGCGGGTAAAATCGACATCCTGTCCCAGGGCCCGGTGGTCAATCAGGGAGGCTCATCCACCTACTTCCTCCTGAAATCTATCGCTCTCCCTAGTGGAAGCGCGCCATCCGATTTAAAGATCGCCGATCTCAACGGGGATGGGAGGATGGATTTGGCCGCGGTGGATTTCTCGAAAAACAGCCTTCTTGTTTTTATCCAGCAGCCCGACGGTACTTTAGTCGCCGAACCGGCGTTGACGACCAGTGGCAATCATCCCAATGGATTAACCGTCGCCGACCTCCATCGGGACGGACAAAAGGAAATCATCGTCGCTAACCGGGATTCGGATACGGTGGACCTGTTCAAGATGGAAAATGGACATTTTCATTTGGATCAGACCCTTAAAACAGCGGACGAACCCGTAACGAGTTTCGGGCCCATCCAGGTTTGCGCGCTGGACACTCATGGTCAGGGCACCTTGGACCTGGTGACGACCCATATGCGGTCGAACAGCATTAAAATTCTTGCACAGGCGGTTGTTGCCCAGGCGTCCGCGGTTAAGGCGGCGCTTTATGAGGGCGGGGCAGGGATGCCCTTTTCCGATAAAAGCACTTATTGCTATCCCAATCCCTCCTCGGGTGGGAATGTCAAGTTCACCTTCACTCTCGACCAGCCTTCCGCCGTCGGCATTGTGGTGTTCGATATGGGTGGAGAGCTGGTTTGGAACCAAAGGTTGAACCCTGCCCAAACCCAATCCGGGGTCAATGTTGTCAATTGGGCGGGCGTCAACCAGTCGGGAAACGGTTTGGCGAGTGGCATCTATATCTATCAAGTCACTGTGGGTTCCAAGACCGTCACCAAAAAACTCGCCATTCTTCATTGAGAAATAAAAAAGCCACGGTCCCAGAAGCGGGACCGTGGCTTGCTTCAAGTCTGATTTTAGGCTTGGCCCGTAGTATTCACCGCTTGAGAGGAACGGGAAGGGTTCTCGATATCCTCTTTCTTGAAGATTTGATTCGAGTTCTTGTGAGAGCCCTTTGTCAAACGGTAACCAGCCGCTTCCAGGGCCTGCTTCCAGCTGCCGAATTCCCGGCGGGCCGCCGAATAGAGGGCCAACCTGTCCCGATAGGTGGTTAAGAGGTTCTTCGACTCGGCCTGGCGGACGGCTTCCAAGACCTGTTCCTTCGACCATTTCGTGAGCTTCTTCCTGCGGCGGGCTTTTCCGGCTTCCAGGATTTGGTCATAGTCGATGCCAGCGGCCTTTACGGCGTTGGACCAGCTCGAAAAATAACGGCGCGAGCAGGCGGCGGTGAAAAGCGGAATGTGATTCTTGGAGATGTTGCTGGCGGAGATATCCACGTTTTGGACTTTCAGCTCCTTGATGGATTCCACAATTTTTTCTTTCGACCATTTCTGCTTCATGAGAAACTCCTTCGACATTGATGGTATGCGTGGAAAATGTGTTTGTTAGGTCCTTTTGAACGAGGACCAAAGCAACTTTATGATATATTACGATATATTATGTTTCAATAAGATATAACAATATTCGTCATTATTTAGCATTAGTTAACGCCTTGAAATCCCTTGGATTTTAAGTATTTTTTTAAAAATGCCCAAAATGCCATAAAAAAGGCCGCATTTTGAGAATTCTTGAAATCCACTATTTTGGTCCAAAACCTCGATATTCTAAGGCTCGTTCCGGGATAAGGTGATGCTCAGGTTTGAATCGGTACAATGATCAAAGTCGCCAAAGACATTCTGAACTAGGTGGTACATGGCCTTGCGCTTTAGGGAATTCGTCGAGTTTTTCCTCTTCCTGACCCTGACTTTTGGACTCTATGCCTTGGCCACCATCACCCTCCCCATCTTTAGGGACCCCCATGGGCTTTTGGCCATGAGCGACCTTTCGGACACCACCCAGAGCGGGTTTGTGCTGGAACTGGTGTATTTATCGGCGGTTGGATGCGTGCTTTTGGGCGTGTTGCTCTTGAATTGGATTTCCCAGTTCAACATCGGAATGATGGCGAATTTGTGGGCCACGGTCTTCATTTTCCTGTGGATTGACTGCTTGGCCGCCCTGTCGTTGTGGTCAAAATCTTACCGCTTTTTGACCGCCCTAGGGGTCGGTCTCCTCTTCATCTACCTTTTTTTTTATATCCTCCATTTCCTGGGTTGGCCCCAGGAACAGCCGGATGTGAATTCGGGGATAAAGCGAAAAATCGTGAATGGCTGGTTATGGTTTTGGATGGGTTTTTATTTCGGCCTCTCTTGCTTCCTGGTTTATAAGACTTTCGAATATCCCGGGTTTCGTTGGCCTATCGCGGCAGCCGCCCTCGCCGTTTGTTTCCTCCATTACCTTCTTTACCTATTCCTGAAACAATCGGAAGGAAAGGATGTCACCGGTATTTCAAAAACCGGAAGGTTCTTTTTTGGGCTATGGTTGTTGGGCCTAGTCGTGGTTTGGATTGGACAGCAATGGCTTCTTTGACCGGAAAAATTTTTTCCCGTAACTATCCTTGGCCTTTTTTCACGGTATTTTTTGTTGCCAACACCCTCTTGTCTTATGTTCCACTCGATTATTCCCTGAAAGGCTGGATTTTCGTCCTGGGACTCCTGCTCCCCTTTATCCTTGTCATCCAAGGTCCTGTTAATGCCGGAGAAACTTCTTTAACGGAGAAGGCGGATGCTTTCGCCGTTCCGAAGCCCCTTTGGGTCATCGCCATCCTGGCGGGGATTTATTTAAGGTTTTTCAAGCTCACCACCTTCCATTTGTGGCCGACCGGGGACGAGAGTCTCCACGGGTTCCTTGCGATCCCATTGGCCCGGGAATGGAACTGGCAGTTTTTCTATACCGTCGGTGAGCACCCCCCCCTTTTGATCTGGATATTGAGCTGGTTTTACCGGTTCTTCGAGTCGTCCTTTTTTAATTTGTGGTTTTTCCCGGCGGTTTTTTCCTGCTTGGCCGTACCGGTGGGCTACCTAGCGGCCCGGTGTTTTTTCCCCAAACCTGTCTCCCAAATCTTCGCCTTGTTCCTGTTCCTCAGTTTTTGGCCCCTTTACTTCGGGCGCTTTTGCCACCAGGGCATTTTTCTACCTTTTTGGGAACTCTCCTGCCTTTGGGTACTCGGCATTTATTGGAGCGTCTCAAACCCCCGGTCCAAAAGCTTTTTGATTTTCCTGCTCGGAATCTGGACTGGCCTTGGTTCCCTGACATTTACCTCGTGGGCCGTCGTCCTACTTCTTATTTGTATGACGGTCTTGATTGATTGCTGGCGGCGGGAAAAGCCACGAGTATTCGATTTTTTCTCTTATTCCTTGGGCCTCTTATCGGGCCTCCTCCCCTTTTTGTGGGCGGCCATTCGCGAGGGCTATGGTCATCACTTACTCGACTCCTCGGCGGCCAGCCATTGGTTCACGGGCGAACACGAGGTCTTGACCTATCTCGACTATGTGACCTGCCTTTTTTGGGGAAATTTCAAGGCGGATACCTCCTATGGGCCCTCCTGGGGGGGGATGTTGAATCCAATTTTAGGGTCTTTCTTTTTTCTGGGCCTCGGGGAACTTATCCGGCATTGGCGGGAGGCCATGGCCAAATGGTTGATTTCGGGTTTTCTCATCGCCCTTTCCCCCGCTTTTTTCGCCGCCGATTACGTTGAACTCAACCGGGTCATCCAAGTCCTGCCGTTCCTTCTTTTTATCGGGGTCCTCGGTTTCTATCGGCTGGCGGGGAACTTGGATGGGCTCAAAAAAGCGGGATTGGTCTTATTGCTTTTGGCTTCCCTGGCCTTGGACTTGAATCATTTGTTGAAACCGCACCTGAGGGGTTCCGCGCTGGACGCGGAGTGGATCAAGGATTCGCCGGATGAAAATTTCAGGGCTTATGAAGTGTTGAAAAAAACCTCTGACCAAGAGGGGCCTGGGTTGATCTATACCGACTTCCTTCTTTTGAGCCATGGACATTCCCTCAACGTCACCACCTACCCCTTCAACGCCGCCTTGAATCCCAAATTCGACGATCAAAAAGCTCATTGGGCGGCGGTGGTTGTCAATGTCCACTACCAGCCGAAGCTATCGGAAAGATTTCCCGGATCGAAATGGGCGGGAGTGTCTTCAGCCCCCTCCGAGGAGGGGGGGATGGCGGTGGGGATCATCCCAATCACGCCCGAAAACCGGGAACAGCTCGCCCGCTGGACCAAAGTACACCGGTACTTTCACGGCTTAGGCCTCCAAGCCGAGAACATCCTGAACAATAAAATCAAATATCGGTCAGCCTTGAGCCGTTTGCCGGAAGGTTATCCTCTTGTCAAGGGTGATCCTTTCCTGGAATCCTGCTTCGGGG
Source organism: bacterium (assembly GCA_035524855.1). Taxonomy (GTDB): domain Bacteria; phylum Oederibacteriota; class Muellerivitia; order Muellerivitales; family Muellerivitaceae; genus DATKOC01. The sequence continues at coordinate 9,326 of DATKOC010000193.1, read as the reverse complement.
AATGGCTGGCCCAGTACCACTATGCGGCCGATTACCATCAAAATATCCAGGCCCTCGAAAGGGCTGTCGCCAAGGGTTATCCGAACGCCTACCTTTATTTCAAATTGGGGAATTTTCTTTTCGCGGACCGCGATTGGGAAGGCGCCAGGAAAGCCTATGCGATGGCGGTCCGCTCCAAGCCTAATTACACAGGGGCCGGTGATATGTTGAATCTGATGGAAAAGGGAGGAACTCCCAAGCCGTGAATCCCTCTTTGGAGATCCCGTTATGTGGATAATCCCATTCATCATCTTATTGTTGCTGGTATTGGCCAAATGCTGGCGTTATTACGTGGAAAGTTCGGATGACCTTGGGCGAGTGAAATTGTTGGAACCCTGGTACTGGTTCGTTTTCCTGAACCTGATCCTTACGCTTATCACCAGCAATTACGATTATCAGTTCGTGACTCTCGGGCTTATCATTCAATTGGCCTTGAGCGTGTGGTTTGCCATCTCCATTGGATGGATTATCCAAGCCTGCCCCCATAAAACCGGTACCCTCAGGGAAAGCTGGTTCGTGAAGGGCAAATCTTTCAAATATTGCTTCCGTTGCGGTGCCCGCCTCCCGAAGGAGGCCCACGCCCACCTTATCAAGGACAATTCCTGGCAGGATTTTCTTTTCCACATCCCACCCCACCTGTTCGAGTACATCGTTTTTTGGGTGGCACAATCCACGATGGCGCTGATCGTTTTGTTCCTAACCCTGAAGTTTCTGAAGAATCCGGAGATTCAACATCAAGCGGCAATAATCGCCGTGCTCTTGGTCGTCCTTGCGCCCCCCTTGATTTATTCCTTTGGGCGTTTCCGCCGCTACCTGCGTGAAACCAAGGGGCTCATCTGGTGGGAGGACATCGGGGGTTCCGTCTTGGTTTGGACACTGGTGTTAGGCGGTGTCTGGCTTTTAGTCCGTTTTTTGTAAGCCCTTAAGTTTTGAAATCTTGTTCAATAGGGCCAAGATTTCTCAACCTTAAGGCCCAGGTGTTATTACCCTGAATTTACCCGTTTTCTTGAGGATGTATTGACCGTCGATCAGGGTTTCATCCCCCTCCTTGACAAGGTCTCTTCCGGCCAGTATATTCACTGAACTCGCAGTTCATTTTTTTAGGAGCATTCAAATGGCTTTCGGAACCGCAATCACCCTAGTGCTTTTAGTACTGGTACTCGTATTGCGTCCGGAGGCGGTTCGCTCCTAAAGACGGCTACCAAGCCGCGGGGCCCGCTTCCAACGGGCTACCGCGGCTTTTTTGTTTTAAGGCCAAAGTAGTCCCACCGAAGCGGCAAATTCCCCCAATACGGCGTGAATCGGCTTTTTTAAAGTGTTTCCGGGGCCTTTTACCCTGAATTCACCTCGAAAAAGCCCATGATTATTGTAAAATCTTGGTCTTTCGCCTTTTTCCGGCGGGACCTTTTTCAAGGGAGACGACGATGGCTAAGCCGAAACTAAAGACTGGGGCTCAAATGGTGGTGGACGTCCTCCTGAGCGAGGGCGTGGACATCGCTTGGGGCGTGACGGGCGGGGCCATCCTGCCGGTTTACGACGCCCTATACCTCAACCGGGACAAGATCCGCCTGATCGACACGCGCCACGAGCAAGGCGCGGTCCACATGGCCGAGGGCTACGCCAAATCCACCGGCAAGGTCGGCGTTTGCGTGGTTACGTCCGGTCCCGGGGCCACCAATATCGTCACCGGCCTGGCCGACGCCTACATGGACTCGGTCCCCTTGGTCGCCATCACGGGCCAAGTGCCGACCTCCCTTATCGGCACCGACGGCTTCCAGGAAGCGGACGTGGTCGGTATCACCCGCTCCTGCACCAAGCACAATTACCTGGTCAAGAGCATCCAGGAACTGCCGCAAATCATGCGGGACGCCTTTTTCATCGCCCGCTCGGGCCGTCCCGGGCCGGTCCTGGTCGACATCCCCAAGGATATCGCCGCGGCCTCGGCTGAAGTGGAGATCCCGGGAAAGTCCTCCATCCCCCTGTCCAAGTTCGTGCCGACGCCGGACATGAATGAGATCGACAAGATGGGCGAGCTCCTGAAACAAGCCAAGCGGCCGCTCATCTACGCAGGTGGCGGTGTCATCAACGCCGGCGCCGCGGAGGACCTCTACAAATTCGCCCGCAAGACCAATATCCCCGTCACCCTGACCCTGATGGGCCTGGGCTCCTACCCGGCCAGCGACCGGCAATTCATCGATATGCTCGGCATGCACGGTTCCTACCGGGCCAACATGGCCCTGACCCATTGCGACCTGCTGATCGCCATCGGCAGCCGTTTTGACGACCGGGTTACGGGCAAGTTGAGTGAGTTTTCCCCCCACTCAAAAAAAATCCACATCGACGTGGACCCGACCTCCATCGGCAAAAACGTGCGGGTGGACGCCCATGTCTTGGGGGATATGCGCTTCATCCTCAAGGAATTGACCAAGCGCGCCGGGTCCAAGGATTACGACGCCTGGTACGACGAATTGGACGGATGGAACCATAAGCATCCCTTGGGTTACAAGCAGGACCCCAAGGGAAAAACCCTGCCCCAGTTCGCCATTGATGAGATCTTCCGCATCACCAAGGGCGACGCTTACGTCGCCACCGAGGTCGGACAGCACCAAATGTGGGCGGCCCAGTATTACCGTTTCAACAAGCCCCGCCGGTGGATTACCTCGGGAGGCTTGGGCACCATGGGCTTCGGCTTTCCCGCCGCCATTGGCGTGGCCTTCGCTCACCCGAACGCCACGGTGGTCGACATCGCCGGGGACGGCAGTTTCCAGATGACCCTGCAGGAATTGGCCATCGTCAAGCAATATGACCTGAACGTGAAGACCATCGTCATCAACAACAAGTTCATGGGCATGGTCAAGCAATGGCAAGACCTGTTCTTCGATAAGCGCTACGCCGCCACCTCGATCCCGGCCCAGCCGGATTTCGTGAAGCTGGCCGACGCCTACGGTATCAAAGGCCTTCGCGCCGAAACGCCCAAGGAAACCAAGGAAGTCCTGGAAGAGGCCTTGACCAAGAAAGGGCCTTATCTGGTCGATGTGGCGGTGGACGAGGAAGAACACGTCTATCCCATGGTCCCGGCCGGTGGAGCGGTGAAGGACATCGTCCTCTCCAAGGAACACGACCGGCAAAAGGCGATGGAAGAGCGCGCCAAGGGCCCCAAGAAAACCACTCAAATTCACCTTTAACGGCAGCTGACGGTTGGCAGCCGGCGGCTGACAACCCAACAAAAGAAAGGCTAAACATATGCGACATACGATCTCAGTGATGGTCAAGAACCAATCGGGCGTCCTGTCCCGCGTTTCTAACCTGTTCTCGGCCCGTGGCTACAACATTGACAGCCTGGTGGTCGGCATTACCGACGACCCGAAAGTCTCCCGCATGACCATCGTCGTCAAGGGCGACGACCGGGTGATTGACCAGGTGGAAAAACAGCTCAACAAGCTCGTGGATGTCATCAAGGTCGTCGACCTGACGAAGGATGATTTCATCGGCCGCGACCTGGCCCTTATCAAGGTGAAGGCGGAAGCCCACAACCGCAGCCAGGTCATGGAAATCGCACAGTGTTTCGACGGCAAGATCGTGGATGTGGCCTTGAAGAGCTTCATCATCGAGGTGACGGGCAAGGAGAGCAAGATCAACGCCATGGTCGAGCTTTTGAAAAACTACGGCATCCTGGAAATGGTCCGTACCGGCGAAGTAGCGATCTCCCGGGGCAAGAAGGTCGCTGAAGAAGCGGAAACCAAGGTCAAGATGAAGGCCGGCAAAGCCGGGCAGTCGAATCTCTGACGGCAGTCGACGGTTCACAGTCGACAGTTGACAGGAAAACCAAAACGCCCAAAAGGCGAAAAATCTAAGGAGAAGGAAATGCCGAAAATCTATTACGAGCAGGATGCCGATCTCAACGTTCTGAAGGGGAAGACCATCGCCGTATTGGGCTACGGCAACCAGGGCCGCAACCAGGCCTTGAACCTGAAGGATTCGGGGCTCAAGGTGATCATCGGCGCCCGTTCCGAGAAGACCAAGGCCCAAGCCAAGGCGGACGGTTTCGAGGCCTACGATTCCAAGGAAGCGGCGGCCAAGGCCGACATCATCCAAATCCTCATCCAGGACGACCTGCAGGGCGCCCTCTACCGCAACGATGTCCTGCCGGGCCTGAAGGCGGGCAAGGCCCTTATGTTCTCCCATGGGTTCAACATCCATTTCGGCCAGATTGTTCCGCCGGCCGACGTGGACGTGTACATGATCGCCCCCAAGGGCCCGGGCCACCTGGTTCGCACGACCTACGTGGACGGCAAGGGCGTGCCGGCGCTCGTCGCCATCCACCAGAACGCCACGGGCAACGCCTTGAAGATCGCCCTGGCCTACGGCAAGGCCATCGGCGCCACCCGCGCCGGGGTGCTGGAAACAACCTTCAAGGAAGAGACCGAGACCGACCTCTTCGGCGAGCAGGTAGTCCTTTGCGGCGGCCTGTCAGAGCTCATCCGGGCCGGGTTCGACACCCTGGTTTCTGCCGGTTACCAGCCGGAAGTGGCCTACTTCGAGTGCCTGCACGAGGTGAAGCTGATCGTGGACCTGATCTACGAGAAGGGCATCACGGGAATGCGCGACGCCATCTCGACGACCGCCAAATATGGGGACATGACCCGGGGCCGCCGGATCATCACCGGCCAGACCCGCCAGGAAATGGCGCGGATCTTGAGCGAGATCCAAACCGGGATGTTCGCCAAGGAATTCGTGCTGGAAAACCAGGCCAACCGGCCCGTTTATAACTCGATCTTCAAGATGGATTCGGAGCACTTGGTCGAGAAGGTGGGCAAACAGGTGCGCAGCATGTTCAGTTGGATGAAAAAATAACCAGCATTTACCACGGAGGAAACAGAGTACACAGAGTAAGGCTGAAACGGAAAATCTTTTCTCTGTGACCTCTGTGGTGAAGATGAAGAGGTTTTATGAAGTTGCCTTTTATGCCGGAAACCTGGAGCATGTTCCTTCCCGTGTTTTTCGCGGGAGCGGGCCTTTTATTGGCCGGCGGGCATTGGGACAATCCGGTTTTGGGTTTCCTGGGCGCCGTGGTCCTTGTTGTGGCGGCCCTCATCCTGAATTTTTTCAGGGATTTCGAGAGGCAGCCCCGGGGGGAAGTAGGGCCCAAGGAAGTCATCAGCCCGGCGGACGGCAGGATCGTGGTTTTGAAGACGGCGACCGAGAAGTTTTACCTAAAGAAGCCCGCGGTCCATATCGCGATTTTCATGAACCCCTTGAACAACCACGTCCAGCGGGCGCCCTTCGACGGCAAGGTGGTGAAGAAGGTTTACCACCCGGGTGAGTTCCTGGCGGCCTACGATGACAAGGCGGACCTGGTCAACGAACAGGCCCACTTGGTGGTGGACCTGAAGACCAGCGGTAAAAAGCCCAAACCCGCCGGGCGCATTGTGTTCAAGCAGATCGCGGGTTTCCTCTGCCGCAGGGTGAGGACCACCCCGGAGGAAGGGGAGATGATCCACAGGGGCGAGCGCATCGGACGCATTTTATTGGGGTCAAGGGTGGACCTGTTCCTGCCCAAGGGGTTCAAGCCCCGGGTCAAGATGGGGGACCAGGTGAGGGCAGGGGTGACTGTATTAGGGGAGCTATAAAGGCAGTTCGAAGTGTGAAGTTCGTGGCTCGAAGTTTCGGCGTATTTTTGTTCGGCCTGGCCGAACAAAAACTTGACTCACTTCAAACCACGGACCGCGGACTTCGAACTTAAGATACGAGTGAAAAAGCATGGTGACGATTAAATCAAGAACCCATATGGACGGCACGGATAAGCCCGCCTCCTCGCGCCTGCGCAAGTCCATCTACCTGCTCCCGAACCTCTTCACGGCCGGAAACATGGTCCTGGGCATCCTGGCCATCGCCTACGCCATCAACGACTCCCTGACCTTGTCATTGGCGGCCGAAACCAAGTCGATTCCCTTTGTTTTCCCGGCGGAGCTCATCATCATCGCCACCTTCGCCGATTTCTTCGACGGCATGGTGGCCCGGGCCACCGGCACCACCAGCAAGTTCGGCATGGAATTCGACAGCTTGTCCGACTTGGTGAGCTTCGGCATGGCGCCCGCCATCCTCATCTACCTCTCGGTCCTGCGTTACCTGAACGTCTGGGGCATTTCCATCACGGTCTTCTACATCGTTTGCGCGGCCATCCGCCTGGCCCGTTTCAACGTGCAGGCCCAAGTGGAGGAAAAGAGCCATTTCATGGGCCTGCCCAGCCCCGCCGCGGCGGGCATCCTGGCCAGCTACATCCTGCTCTCCCGGTGGGAAGGCTGGTACGGCAAAGGCATCGTGCTCAACAAGGTCATGGGGTGGTACGAGGAAAACTTGAACTATATCGAGCTTTACGGGATCCCGGTTTTAACCGTCATCATCGGCCTGGTCATGGTTTCCACCATTCCCTATCCAAGCTTGAAGAAGATGAAGCTGGAGTCCGTCAAGCCCTGGACGCTGGCCTTGATCGGCATGGCGATCTTCTGGCTGATCCGGGCCGCCGAATTCACCGCTTTCGCCCTTTTATTCTTTTACCTTTTGTGGGGGCTCCTTATTCAGCCCCTCCTCAAGCTTTTAGCCAAAAGAGGGGCCGACAAAACCAAGGCGCATAAACCCAGCGTACACCAGACGATTCACCCATAATCCATGAGGATAAAAAAATGAAAAACACAACGAGCAAAAAAATCGAAAAAGCCGAGCGAGTCTATATTTTCGACACCACCCTGCGCGACGGGGAGCAGGCGCCCGGCGCCAGCCTGAACACCGAGGAAAAGATGAAGGTGGCCATCCAGTTGGAAAAACTGGGCGTGGACATCATCGAGGCCGGGTTTCCCGCGGCCTCGCCGGGAGACTTTGAGGCGGTCAACCTGATCGCCAAAACCCTCAAGAAAACCGTCATCGCTGGTTTGTCCCGGGCCATGCGAAAGGATATCGACGCCTGCGCCAAGGCCTTGAAACCGGCCAAGCGCAAGCGCATCCATACCTTCATTTCCTCCTCCGACATCCACCTCAAGCACCTGTTCCGCAAGAGCCGGGAAGAGGCCCTGGCGGCGGTCGTGGAGGCGGTCAAGTACGCGCGGCGCTTCACTGACGACGTGGAATTCTCGGCCCAGGACGCGTCCCGGTCCGAGCTGGACTTCCTGTGCCAGATGATCGAAGCGGCCATCAAGAGCGGGGCCACGACGGTCAACGTGCCCGACACCGTGGGTTACGCCATCCCCACGGAGTACGGCCATATGGTCGGAACCCTCAAAAACCGGGTGCCCAACATCAATAAGGCCGTCATTTCGGTCCATTGCCACAACGACCTGGGGTTGGCGGTGGCCAACTCCCTCTCGGCCATCCGAAGCGGGGCCCGGCAGGTGGAATGTACCATCAACGGCATTGGGGAGCGGGCGGGCAACGCCAGCCTGGAGGAGATCATCATGGTCCTGAAGACCCGGCACGACCTCTATCCCTATAACACCGGCGTCAAGACCGAGGAAATCTACAAGACCAGCCGCCTGGTTTCCACCCTGACGGGCTTCATGATCCAGCCCAACAAGGCCATCGTGGGCAACAACGCCTTCGCCCATGAGAGCGGCATCCACCAGGACGGCATGCTGAAGTACCGCCAGAACTACGAAATCATGACGCCGGAATCCATCGGCGTCCCCGAAAGCCGGTTGGTTCTCGGCAAGCACTCGGGCCGCCACGCCTTCAAGACGCGGCTGGAAAACCTCGGTTACAACCTCCCGCCCGAGGCCATCGACACCCTCTTCGCCAAGTTCAAGGACCTGGCGGACAAGAAAAAGAGCGTCTATGACGAGGATATTGAGGCCCTCATCGAGGAGAAAATCGCCTCGACCCAGGAGATCTATCACCTGACCTACCTGCATACCTCGGCGGGCACCACGACGCTCCCCACGGCCACCCTGAAGCTCAAAAAGGGGGAAGTGGAAAGCCATGAGGCCGCCACGGGGGATGGGCCGGTGGACGCGGTTTTCAACGCCATTGACCGGGCCACGGGGTTTAAGGGAAAGCTCGAGAATTATTCCCTCAAAGCCCTCACCCAGGGCCGGGATGCCCAGGGAGAAGTGACGGTGACCGTCACGACCAATGGAGATGAGGCCCATGGCCGGGGTGTCTCCACCGACGTCATCGAGGCCTCGGCCAAAGCTTACCTGAGCGCGGTCAACAAGCTTTTGCTTAAGCACTCGACCAAGAGCGCCAAGGCGGCCTTTGATATTCAGAAGGGTTTGAAACTTTAAAAAATTTTTATTCAAAGAGGCCGGGTATTTGCCCGGCCTCTTTTATTTCGAGGAGTCAGATGAATTATCACATCGTGGTCCTCGCAGGGGACGGGATTGGTCCCGAAATCTGTGAGGAATCCAAGAAGGTCCTCAGCCGCATCGGAGAAGTATTCGGGCATAAGTTCGAGTACGAACCCCAAGACGCGGGTGGGATCGCCATTGATAAATACGATACGCCCCTGCCGGACCATACCCTCAAAGCTTGTCAGGCGGCTCAGGCGGTCCTCAAGGCCCCCATGGGCGGGCCCAAATGGGACAAGATCGAAAACAAGAAGCGGCCCGAGGCGGGCATCTTGGGTCTCCGCAAGGGTTTGGACCTCTATGCCAACCTCCGCCCCGTGAAGCTTTTCGACGCCCTCAAGGAAGCCTCCACCCTCAAGCCGGAAGTCATTGACGGCGTGGACATGCTCATCGTGAGGGAACTTATTTCCGGGATTTATTTCGGGGAGCCCCGTGGAATCCACGGGGAAGGGAAGGACCGGTATGGGGTCAATACCGAAATCTACCGCACTCCCGAGGTCGAACGCATCGTGGGTTTGGCATTCGAACTAGCCAAGCTTCGCCGCAAGAAGGTCACCAGCGTGGACAAGTTCAACGTTCTTGAGTCCTCGCGGTTGTGGCACGACGTGGCCGAGGAAGTTTCCAAGAAGCACCCGGACGTAGCTTTTGAGCACCAGATCGTGGACAACGCCGCCATGCAACTCATCCTCAAGCCCAAACAATTCGACGTGCTGGTGACGACCAACATGTTCGGAGACATCCTTTCCGACGAGGCTTCCATGCTGACCGGTTCCCTGGGAATGCTCCCTTCGGCCTCCATCGGCGGCAAGGTGGCCCTTTACGAGCCCTCCCATGGTTCCGCCCCCGATATCGCGGGCACCGGCAAGGCCAACCCGCTCGCCATGATCCTCTCCACCGCCATGATGCTCCAATACAGCTTCAAGCTCCTGAAGGAGGCCGAAGCGGTGGAAA
>DATKOC010000192.1:0-5661 GCA_035524855.1 bacterium | reverse complement strand
GACATGGTCATGATGCTGTCCGACTGGGAGACAATCTGGCCTGGGACAGTGGGTAGGTATACGATTTGGCCGTATTCGGGGGAGAGCAGGGGAGTGGCCGTGTAGAGATCCTCCCAGTGCGATAAGGCCGTCGCCCCTTGGGCACGGGCCGCGTCCAGCAGGGTGGCCCGCTCGGTCGAACTGAGTTGGGCCAAGACCTGGCCTTTCCTCACGTAGTCGCCTTCTTGGATGAGGAGTTTTTCGATCCGGCCCGAGATAGGCGGCTTAATAGCAAGCTGGTTGTGGGGCTGGACATTCCCGGTGGCGAGCACCGTGATCTGGAGGTCATCCCGGCCCACCACGACGGGCTTGAACCCGCCGCCGTTGCCGCCGCTTCCGCCCCAGCCGCTTTTCTTGCTGCCCAGGTTACACCCTGACAGCAAAGCAAGGCTTAAGAGTCCCGCCAGGAGCCTCGCTGTCAACTGTGGACTGTGGACTGTCGACCGGTGTTTCACGGTATCACCCCTTTTCCTTGCGTTAATTCCCAGTTGGCCTCTGCGGTTTTGGCGCTCAGGTAACTGGAGAGTTCGGATTTTTGCTGGGACGTCAAATTGGTTTCCAGGTCGTCCCAATTCTGGAAAGTCAAAAGCCCGTTGAGGTACTCCGCCTTGGCGATCTCCTCCCGGGTTTGGGCCGCGGTGAGGAAGCCCTCCTGAACCTGGGTGTTCTCCACGGCGTTCTGGAACGAGGTGAAGGCGCTTTCCAGGGAGGAAGCGGTCTTGAGGTCGGTGTTCCTCAAGTTGTCCTCCGCCCCGTATTTGGACTCCTCGGCGCTTTTCAGGTTAAAGAAGTCCCGCCCGCCCGTAAAGAGCGGAAAGTTGAGGGACAAGCCGGCGTTCCAACTGGGGCTCATGTCGTCAAAGGAGCTTCCATCCCGGGAGAGCGCGGCGTTGGCCGAGAGGGTGGGCAGGAAATTGCCCCGGGAAGAAACATACTGGCTTTCCGACAAATGGAGTTGGGCGAGGGACTGAAGGTGCGCGGGTGTTTGGAGCACCAGCTTTTGGAAGTCGGGAGTTTCTTTGGCCAGGGCCGGGACATCGAAACTTCCCGAGACTTCCAGGGAATCCGAAAGGGCCCTTCCCAGAAGCTGGGCCAGTTGGCGCTGGGCCAGGCGAAGGCCCCGCTTGGCCTGGTCCACCTCGAACACGGACTCCTGGTAGGCGGCTTGGGCCTGCTGGAGCGAACCTTTGTTGTCGGTGCCGCCCTTGTAGTTCATCTCCACCAAGTCCTGGTTGGCTTTATTGCGGTCGGCAATGGCCTGCAAAAGATCGATTTGTTTTTGGGAATAGAGGAGGTTGTAGAAGGATGACTTCAGGTCGTGGGACAACTGGGCCTTGGCCTGGGTGAGCTGGGCTCGGGCCAGGTCCAACTGGGCATTGGCCGAATCCACTGAGGAGATATCCTTGAATCCTGAAAAAAGATTTTCCGACGCCGAGAGGCTCAGGTGGGCCCCGGAGGAGTAATTGGGGTCGTTGAGGGCGCCGCCGATGCCGGTGTCGCTCCCGGAACGATTAAGCGAGCCGTTGAGGTTGATTTGTGGAAGGAACTGGCCGAGGCTGGCCAGCTTGGCGTTGTCGGCGGCCTTGAGGCTTTGTTCGGCCGAGAGCAGGTCCAGGTTATGAGTGGAGGCTTCCTTGACACAGTCCGAAAAGGAAAGCGCCTGGCCGGCCCTTGGCGAGGCCGGCAGGCCGTAAGCGAGGAGAGAGAGTGAGAGGAGTAGGGCGGCGTTTTTCATGGTTTGTTTATACCGCGGCTTTGATCGCGCGGATGAGCGGCAGCGTTCCTCCGAATATCAGGGTGGAGCGGGTTAGAATCAACATTTTAGACGTTAAAAGGAGCCGGGATGGGTTAACTCTGGTTTTTTTGAACCGCTTGAAAAGGGCTTAAATAGGCCATTCTTCCCTTTAAATGCCCTTTTCGCTATACTCTCGCGCTCCCAGAAGCTGGCCAATTGATTTTTTCAATTGGCGATTGGCACGGGCCAGCCGGCTTCTTATTTTTTACGAGAGGTTTTTATGACGCTCCGAAACGACTTAAGAAACATCGCCATCATTGCCCATGTCGACCACGGCAAAACCACCCTCGTGGACGCCTTGTTCCGCCAGTCGGGCGTGTTTCGCGCCAATGAGCATATGGAAGAGCGCGTCATGGATTCCAACGACCTGGAAAAAGAGCGGGGAATCACCATCTTCTCCAAGAACGCCTCCGTCATGTGGAATGGGACCCGCATCAACATCGTGGATACTCCCGGCCACGCGGACTTCGGCGGGGAAGTGGAGCGCATCCTTTCCATGGTGGACGGCGTCCTGCTCTTGGTGGACGCCGCGGAGGGCCCCCTGCCCCAGACCAAGTTCGTGCTGCGCAAAAGCCTGGAGCAGAATCTCGACGCGATCGTCGTCATCAACAAGATCGACCGCAAGGACGCCCGTCCCCATGAGGTGGTGGACGCGGTGTTGGACCTTTTCATCGCCCTGGGCGCCAACGAGCACCAGATCGGCTATCCGGTGGTTTACGCCATCGCCCGCGAGGGCAAGGCTTCTTTAAGCCTGGACAAGCCCGGCACCGACCTGAAGCCCCTCTTCGACACCATCGTGAGCCATTTCAAGCCCATTGAGGTCGACTTGGAATCGCCCTTCCAGATGCTGGTGACGACCACGAACTACAATGAGTACCTGGGCCGCATGGCCGTGGGCCGCGTCAAGCGGGGAAAGATCAAGCTGAACGACCCCATCACCCTCATCAAGCTCGACGGCCGCAAGATCAACAGCAACGCCACCAAGCTTTTCACCTACCAGGGCATCAAGCAGGTGGAGTGCCAGGAAGCCTCGGCCGGCGACATCATCCTGCTGGCGGGCCTGGAAGACGTCCAGATCGGGGAGACGGTGGCCTCCACGACGGCGCCGGAAGCCCTACCGGCCATTTCCATCGACGAACCCACGATGTCCATGATCTTCTCCGTCAACAACAGCCCCTTCGCCGGCAAGGAGGGGAAATTCGTCACCTCCCGGCATTTGCGCGACCGTCTTTATAAGGAGGCGGAAGCCAACCCAACCATGAAGATCACCGATACCGACAGCCCCGACGCCTACAAGGTCGCGGGCCGGGGGGAACTGCACTTGGGAATCCTCATCGAGACCATGCGCCGCGAGGGTTACGAGTTCCAGGTGTCCCGACCCCAGGTCATTTACAAGATGGTGGACGGGAAGATGGAGGAGCCCTACGAGAACCTGATCGTGGACGTCCCGAACAATTGCGTGGGCGTGGCCATGGAAAAGCTGGGGGCCCGCAAGGGCGAGATGAAGAACATGACGCCGCTGTCGGAAGTGACCACCCGCATCGAGTTTTTGATCCCCTCCCGCTGCCTGCTGGGGTTCCGCACCGAGTTCATGACCGACACCAAGGGCGAGGGCGTTTTGCACCATGTCTTCGCCGGTTACGGCGAATTCAGGGGCGAGATCGCGGGCCGGAACCGGGGCGTGCTGGTGGCTTTCGAGCCGGGCGTGACGGCGGCCTACGGCATGTTCCAATTGGCCGACCGGGGGCATTTTTTCATCAATCCCCGCATGGAAGTCTATGAGGGTATGATCGTGGGCGAGCATAGCCGCGAGAACGACATCGCGGTCAACCCCTGCAAGACCAAGCACCTGACCAACATGCGCAGCAAGGCCTCCGATGAGGCGCTCACCCTGGAGCCCCCCACGATCTTCTCGCTGGAGCAGTGCCTGGAATACATCCAGGATGACGAGCTCCTGGAGGTGACGCCCCAGAACCTTCGCATGCGCAAGAAGATCCTCAACAACAACGAGCGCATGAAGTCCGAGAAGATGACGGCCAAGAGCGCCGCCAAGCAGGTGATGGAAGAGGCGGCCCGCAATCCGAGGGCCTGATTCGGCGCGGCTTTTCAGCCGCGAATTATGAATTTTGAATGTTGAATTTTAAATTGTGGGTACTTTCCGGCTCGAATGATGCCGGAAAGTCACGTTCATTCATAATTCAAAATTCCGCCGGAGTTTGGTGGTTGGAAGATGAAGGTCATGAAACAGGGAACTAAGAAATCCAAGAAAAAAGCGGTGGTATTGGTATCCGGCGGCCTTGATTCAACGACCTGCCTGGCCATCGCCAAGTCCCAAGGCTTCAAGCTTTACGCCCTGACCCTTTCCTACGGACAACGCCATCAAGTCGAAATACAGGCCGCGCGCAAGGTGGCCAAGGCCTACCGGGTCCAGAAACACCTGGAGCTTCGAGTCCCCCTGACCGCCTTCGGCGGATCGGCCCTCACGGACGGGAAAATCCGCGTTCCCAAATCCCGCAGCCTCCAACAAATGGGGAAGGGCATCCCCTCCACTTACGTTCCCGCCCGCAATACCGTTTTCCTTTCGCTGGCCCTGGCCTGGGCCGAGGTGTTGGGCGCGGAGCATATCTTTATCGGCGTGAACGCCATGGATTACAGCGGCTACCCCGACTGCCGGCCGGAATTCATCCGGGCCTTCGAGAAGCTGGCCAAGCTGGCCACCAAGAAAGGCGTGGAGGGCCGTTGGAAACTCAAAATCCATACGCCTCTCATCCGCTTCTCCAAGGCGAAGATCATCAAGACGGGGCTGAAGTTGGGCGTCGATTACGCTATGACCCATTCCTGCTATGACCCCCAACGAAACGGAAGGCCCTGTGGTAAGTGCGACTCCTGTCGTTTAAGGGAAAAAGGTTTCAAGGAAGCCGAATCTCAAGATCCCATATCGAGAAAGAATTAGTTTCAGGTTAAAGTCACTCTTTGCTTTACTCTTTTAATCTCAAATTCACGTTCATTTTTAAAATCCCGTGATAAGGTATGGGCCATCAAAAACCTTTTTCCCGGGCAACAAGGGGATAAGCCGTCTATTTTTGGAATAAACCACTCCACTTAATCATTATTAAGGTATCCAAAAAAGTCTTTTATTGAGGTTTTCCTTGATTCCGAAATTACCCAAGACGATCGCGGGAAAAACCGTGACTTCCCGGGCTTGGCTCTTCGCCCTGACCTTTTTGGCTTTCTCCTCCTTTTCCCAAGCCCAAACCTATTTCGGCAACCAATCGGTCGTCAGTTCCAGCCAAAGCATCACCCTTAACTCCAATTCCATCCGCGGCAGTGAGCGGTTCACGGCGCGCACGAGCATGGCGGTGGGTAGCATCGACCTGTACTTTGAGGCCTCGAACAGCGGGCCGCAGTACCGTGTGGGCGTCCAAGGGGACAGCGGGGGTGTGCCGAGCGGGAGTTATCTGTCCTCGCCGACGACATTCTCGTTGTATTCGAGCGGAGGCTGGCAGTCGATCTCGCTGACAAGCTCGGTGAACATCTATTCGGGGAACGTGTACCACATCGTGGTGGAAGCGGTAAACGCGAGTGGTTATTTGTACGCGATTTGGCGTCAGGCGGCGGTACCTGGGACGCAGTTGTACCCGCAGGGGCAGCAGGTGGACCCCAACATGGGGATCGCGCAGGACTTGGGGAACGGATGGCAGAGTGTGGCGGGATACCAGCCCCTGTTCGTGTTGAGGGACACCGGTTTTGTGGTGAGGGACGGGAACCCCTACGCGGCGCAGGCGGACCAGGAGATCTACGGGTCCAACATGATGGCGGAGCGGTTC
>DATKOC010000191.1:0-6960 GCA_035524855.1 bacterium | reverse complement strand
CGTCGCTGGTGCGCTTCACGTAGTCGAGGAAGCCGGGGACGGTTTTATCGACGTAGAACTCCTTGAGGATCACGTGGGTGACGGCCATCCAGAAGGCCCCGTCCTGGCCCTGGTGGAGGGGCACCCACTCATCGGCCACTTTGGAGGTCATGCTGAAATCCGGCGAGAAGACCGTGACCTTGCTGCCCTTGTGCCGGGCCTCGATGAGGAAATGAACGTCCGGCGTGCGGGTCATGAGGGGGTTGGAGCCCACCACGGCGATGAATTTGGAGTGGTACCAGTCGGCGCTTTCCGCCACATCCGTCTGTTCGCCCCAGATTTCCGGGGAAGCTGGCGGCAGGTCGCAGTACCAGTCGTAGAAGGAGAGGCAGACCCCGCCCATGAGCTGGAGGAAGCGGGCCCCGGCCGCGTAACTGACCATGGACATGGCGGGAATGGGGGAAAAACCGACGACCCGGTCCGGCCCATGTTCCTTCACCGTGTAAAGATTGGCCGCCGCCATGATCTCGTAGGCCTCATCCCAGGAGGCGCGGCGAAAGCCCCCCTTGCCGCGAGCGGTGTGGTATTTCTGCCGGCGGGCCGGATCTTCCACGATCGAGGCCCAGGCCGTCAGGGGATCGTCGGGGAATTTCCGTTTGGCCTCCCGCCACAGGTCCAGCAACACGCCCCGGATGGTGGGGTACTTCACCCGCAGGGGCGAATAGATGTACCAGGAATAGGAAATGCCCCTCTGACAACCCCGCGGTTCATAGGGGGGAATGTTCTTGTCGAGGATGGGATAATCCAGCGCCTGAAGTTCCCAGGTCACGATGCCGTTCTTGACGTAAACGTTCCAGCTACAGGAACCGGTGCAATTGACGCCGTGGGTGGAACGGACGATTTTGTCGTAACTCCAGCGGTTGCGGTAAAAATCCTCCCAGGTCCGCTGTTCGGGGGCGAAGAAATCCTTGATCCAGGTCATGAGTTCCTCCGTCCAGCGGGTTTCTTCTTGCGGTAGTAAGCGGAGATGCCACCCAAGCCAAGCAGTCCCGCCACCAAGGCGGCACCCGCGACTTGGTTGGGCGCCGGGTCCTCCGCGGGAGAGGGCTTGCCCGTTTCAAGGAATTTGGCCAAGTGAATAGCTTCCTGGTGGGTGATAGGGTGGCCCCGGTAGGCCGCGTCCATCTCGCGGAATTGGGTCTTCTCACAGGCGGAGATCAGGGGGGTCATGCCCATCTTGGTGAAGGTGCCCGAGAGGTTCGGGCCGAAGGCGCCGCCCCATTCCCCCAAACGGTGGCAGGAAGCGCAGGCCAGGCCCCCGTGAGTGAGGGTTACGCGGCCATAGAAAAGGTCCGCGCCCTTGTTGGCGTTGCCCTTCTCATATTTAGCCTCTTCCTCAGCCGCTAGCCTAGCTTCCTGGGCGATGATGCGCTCGTCCACCTTGGGGTCCTTCAGGAACTTGGCGAGGGCGGTAACCTCTTCCTCGGTCAAGGGGCCGACTTTTTTCTCCATGGTTTTGATCTTCGGCATCAGGTCGGCGGGCTTCCAGGCGGCGGCGTCCTTGAGGTCCGGCCCGGTGAGTTTCCCCCGCCCGATCGTGTGGCAGCCCGCGCACTTCATCATGAAGTCGGCGGCGGCTGGGTCGCCGACTTGGGGTAGGATTTTGCGGGCAGGGGCGGCACAAAGCGCGGGCGGGAGGACAAGCGCGACGGCCGCAAGCCAAGCGGTTAAAAGGGTTTTAGAGGGCAGGAACATTCCAGGCCGCCTTTGGAAATGAACTTCCACGCGGCCTCAGTTTCAAGGACTCATCGGATTTTCTTTATGACTGTTCTCATAAAATTTGCGTGACTTACGTCACGATGAAAAATGGATTTATCCCAGGAAAAGTCAACGGATCCTGTTGGATGAGGAAATTTTTTTCCATTCTTGAGGCGTGTTGAAGTTACGAAGGCAATCAAAGGAGGGATCGAGGCGTTTTAGTTCTTTTTCGGTCACCATCCGAATTTTCAATTTCCCTTCGTTTAAAAGTTCCTGGAAGCTGTGCCAATTCCCGGGCCGCAATCGCGCAAACAGCTCACGGTTCCAAAGAGCGCAAAGGGGTTCCCAGCGTTGGTTGATCCTGGGTGCGATGACGTCCGGCCAATTGGCTTCTTGAAACATCGCCCAAAAGCTTTTGAGGACCCTACCCTTAAAAAAGGGCATGTCGACACCCCTCATAAAAACCGCGGGTTGTGAGGAATGGCGGAGGGCTGAATGGAGTCCCGCGAGTGGCCCCTTTTGTTTCCACTGGTCCAAGACGATTGGGAAAGCTTTGCGCGCGTCGGGAGGCACCTGGTCCAGTGTCCGGCTGACTGCGAAGACCTCGGTGGAATAACGCCCCGCCTGGACTAAGACATGGGCGGCCAGGCTTTTTCTTTTGTATTTAAGAAAAGCTTTGGGAGACCCGAACCGCCGGCTTTCCCCGCCCATCAATACTGCCACGGAAACAGGAAGAAGCCTTTTGGGTTTTGGCTTTTTCATGGGAGGCCATTTTCAATGATGGACATGGCTTGGAACACAATTGTCCTCCACCCAGACCTTCGTTCCATCCTCGTAGGTCTCATGCTTCCAAATGGGTGCCCGCAATTTGACCTCGTCCATGGCCCAGGCGCAGGCCTCGAAGGCCTCCTTGCGGTGGGCCGAGGCCGTTCCCACCCAAACCGCGGCTTCCCCCAAGGGAATCAGCCCCACCCGATGGACGATCCAAAGGTCATGGAGCTCCCAGCGCCGCAGGGCTTCCTCACGGATTTCACGAAGGGTTTTCAAAGCCATGGGCCGGTAGCATTCATACCGTAGTTCGGCGATCTTTTTGCCGTCATGGTGGTTGCGGACCCGGCCCTCGAAGGCCACCACCGCGCCGCAGGACTTATCCCCTATGTTTTGCATTTCTTGGGTCTCAATTTTTTCTTCGACGATCCGGATCATTTTCACTCCACAAGCTTTGTGTTGAGTGTTGAGTTCTAAGTTTTGAGTTGCTGTGATTTTTGAATCAAAGATTCAAAAACTTCCAAAACTCATTACTCAGAACTTTTCAGCCTCCCGCCACCGGCGGAATCAGCGCAACCTCGTCGCCGTCCTTCAGCTCCCCGTCCCCGGCCACGTAATCCAGGTTGACGGCGTATCGGAGGGACTTGGGCGGTTCAGCCATCACAGCGCCAAAAATTTTCCCCGGGAGGTCGCGGGCGGTCGCGCCAGGCTCGACTTCCAGTTCCATCTCGCCCCGGCCCGCTTTTTCCCTCAAACCCGCGAATAACAGGACTTTGACTTTCATTTTTGAACCTCCGGGAACCGGTAAAACCGTAGCGTAGTTCCCTTGCGCAGGGCTTTTTTCCCGGGTGGCACTTCTAAAAGACCATCACCCAAGGCCATCATTTCCAATAGGTGCGACCCTTGCCCTCCCAGGACTTTCACCATTCCTTGACTTAGCCTCGCCTTCACGAAATGGGTCTTGCGTCCCAAGGGTTTATAAGCGCGTTGGAGTCGCGCCGCTAGTGGCTTGGGAAAGGGCAACCCCTGCAGTTTTCTCAATAAAGGAAGGACATACAGGAGGAAGCAGGAGTAAACCGCCGCGGGATTTCCCGGCAATCCGAACACCGCCTTGTTACCCTTGCGGCCGAAATAAAGCGGGCCGCCGGGTTTCTGGGCTACCCGCCAGAATATCTGTTTGACTCCGGCCCTCGCCAGGGCCACCCGGGTCGGGTCCCGGTCCCCGACGGAAACACCGCCCGTCACGAGGAGGATGTCATTGGCCCTCAAGGCGGCCTCGGCCTTCAAGGAAAGGCTCTTGGGCCGGTCGCCCACCCACTCCACGGTGCAGGACAGCCCCCGCTCCCTCAAGGCCGCCTGGAGCATGAGGCCGTTGGACTCGAACACGCCGTTCTTGCCCGGCTTATCCCCGGGGGCCACCAGTTCCTCACCGGTCACGAGAACCGCCACGCGGGGCTGTTTGGCGACCGTCACCCGGGCAACCCCCAAGGAAGCCAGGAAACCCAAGGCCCGCGAGGACAAAGACTCCCCGGTTAAGTCGATTCTTCTGCCCTTGCGGATTCCTTCCGCCCGGAACCGGATATTGTCTTCCCGGAGGGGCTTCTCCAAGAGATGAAGCCGATCTCCCTCCAGCCAGATTTTTTCCTTCGGAATCACCGTATCCGCGCCGGGAGGCACGGGCGCGCCGGTCATGATGCGGATGGCTTGGTTTTTCACCAACCGGCTTCCCGCCGGATCGCCCGCCATTCGTTCTCCGGTGACACGCAGGGTTTTTCCGGCCTTCCAATCCTGGAACCGGAAGGCGAATCCGTCCATGGCCGAAACGTCCCGCAAGGGATAGTCATAAGGCGCGAAAAGGGAGCCCACGAGCTTTCGCCCCAATCCCAACGTCAAATGGATTTTCTCCTCCCCCAAAGGCCTCACGCCCTGAAGGACTTTCTCCAGCGCTTGTTTTGGTTTCAGGTTTTTCATTTTCTTTTCCTGCCGACTGTCGACCGTGGACTGTCGTCTGACTTTAATCGCATTTTTCGCCTTTTTCACTGGCCGCCCTCGGCCGGGGCTTTCCCGTTTTCATGGGCTTGAAGGCGTGCAGGAGATGGGGAAAGAGCGCCTGGACCGATTCCTCACAACCCGATTTGGAGCCTGGAAAGGTCACGATTAAGGTCTTTCCTCTTTGGCCCGCCACTCCCCGCGATAGCATGGCGTAAGGGGTCTTCTTTTGACCAAAGGACCGGGCGGCTTCCATGACACCGGGAATCTCCCGCTCGATGACTTCCTGCGCCGCCTCCACCGTTACGTCCCGGGGTGACAAACCGGTGCCGCCGGTAGTGAGGATCAGGTCCACGCCCGCCTCGCAAAGCTGGGTTAGCTTGGAAACCAGGGTTGGCTTATCGTCGGGCAGGAGATCGTAGGAAGGCTCAGCGATACCCAGTCCCTTTAGGACCTCCACCAGGTAAGGGCCCGAGACATCCTCCCGTAATCCTTGGTGGGACCGGTCGGAAGAGGTCACCACGGCAGCCCGGAACCCCGGCGGGACCTGGTGTTTGAAGTCGGACTTGCCCCCGGTTTTTTCCAGGAGCTTGATCCCGGTGATTTCCATGGCTTTATCCAGGGGCTTGAGCATGTCGTAAACCGTCAGGCAGGCCGCGCTTACCGCCGCAAGGGCCTCCATCTCCACCCCCGTCTTGGCCGTACAGGATACCTCGGCTGTAACCTTGACTGAATCCTCGAGGGGATCAACCGTGACTTCCACCTTTTCCAACAGCAAGGGATGACAATCGGGAATTAAATCCGGGGTCTTTTTGGCGGCCATCATGCCCGCCACCCGGGCGGTCACGAACACGTCTTTCTTAGGCCCCTCGTTGGCCTTGGCCTTCTGGATGGTCTCTGAGGCCATTTTCACGAACCCCTCCGCCTTTGCGGTTCGGTGCGTCTCGATTTTTTGCTCGATGGAAATCATTTACGCCTCCAGCATTTTTTGGAACTTATCCCTCCAATGGGACCCCAGGGTTTTGATGTCCAAATATTCGCGGACCTTTTCAGGTTCGGTCACTCGATCCCGGGACAATTGAAATAATTCAGCGATCGAAAGTTTTACCCTTTCTTGTCCTACTAATTGGAGCTCTTGTCCGGCTTCGATAACCCCCTCTTGGAGAACCCTGAAATAAATCCCCGGCCTATTTGATTCATTGAACATCTGCACAATACCCTGGTCGTTGAACTTGATCCCTAATTTAAAACAAGGGAACCGGGGCTGGGCGGCTTGTAACACAGCGCCTCCCACCTCAAAGGTGTCGCCGACATAGGTTTTGTCTTCACTTAGATGATCGACCAGAATATTCTCTCCAAAAGCGCCAAATTCGAATGAATCACTGGGCCTCTTTTCCTTCCACCAAGGGTAGGCATCGAAAGAATAGGCATAAACGGCTTTATCCGGCCCGCCATGAACCGCGAGGTCGGCCTGCCGGTCTCCTTCCAAATTCAATTTCGTCACATTCACGGAGCCTTGGACAGATTTTTTGAAAATTCCGGTGGAAACGATTTTTCCCTTAAATTCCACTTCCCGTGGAAGCCCCACTTGAATAGAGACAATCTTCATGACTTGGAATTCACAATCCTTTCGCCCCCGTCAAAATCAACTTATAAGCCGCGATCAAAAGAACCGCCGCCAAAGCTTGCCGGAGTCTCATTTCCCCAATTCTCTGCGCACCCAAATTCGCCCCCAGGAAACCCCCCAAGGCCGCTGGCAGGATCCATTCCCAAGGCAGGGTGGGAAATCCACCCGCACCTGAGAGACCGAGGAGTCCAGAGGCCGAATTAAGCCAGATAAACCAAGCCGAAGTGGCCGCCGTTTCCTTGACCGAGGCCCAGCCGGCCAAAAGTAGGATGGGGCTCAAGTAAATGCCGCCCCCCACACCCGTTAAACCGGAAAGGAAACCCAGCCCCAGCCCGACCAGGCCGAGGATCACGTAAGAAGGTACTTGGGG
Source organism: bacterium (assembly GCA_035524855.1). Classification (GTDB taxonomy): domain Bacteria; phylum Oederibacteriota; class Muellerivitia; order Muellerivitales; family Muellerivitaceae; genus DATKOC01. Next base: position 469 of record DATKOC010000191.1, on the reverse strand, counting down.
CGTCGCTTCCTGCGATTTTTTCACCAGCCAGAAATGGAAAAACATCCGGAAGGAAGCCAAAACGAGGCAAATCCCCAGAAGCAATTTTGCCACGGCCGGGTTCAAGGGTAGTTTGGCACCCCAATAAGCGGCTGGCATGGACAGCAGGACGAGGGGAACCAGGAGTTTTGGCCGCAAATAGCCAGCTTTGGTGAAGCTATAGGAAGAAAAGGCCGCCACAAGGAGGTTCAAAACCAACGCCTGGCCCTTGAGCGCGCCGGGGGCCAACCCGGCCAAGGCTCCCACCGCCAAGTAACCGGAAGCTCCCCCATGGCCCACCATGGCGTAAAGGAAAGCGACTATACCGAAAAGTAATCCAAGTACCACTTTGAGCTCCTTCTTTCCCTATCAGTCATTGCGAGGTCCAGCCCCACTCGGGGCGTTTGGGGCCGTGGCAATCTCAGTTAAAGGCTTGCGACAACCTGAGATT
>DATKOC010000190.1:0-16382 GCA_035524855.1 bacterium | reverse complement strand
GCCCTTTGTCATCAAGACCTTGAAAAGGTCGTCGTTCACAAGATAGAAAGGTTCGAAGAAAAACAATTGAATTGTGGCGAGTATTGAAGTTATCGTGAGCGTAACAAGGGTTGGAAATCTCAAAACGGCCGCGGCGAAAGGGTTTTGGGCTTTCAGGAATGTCATGTTGCGCTTTAGTCTAGCAAATGCCCGCCGGGATATCCCCCGCGGCTATTTTTCAACGGAATTGAGGAAGGAACCATCCATGTTCGACATGATCCGCCAAGCCCAAGCCATGAAGGAAAAAGTGGCCGAGTTCCAAAAGGCCATGGAAAGCCAGTCTTTCACCGGCACGGCGGGCGGGGGCGCGGTTTCGGTCACGATCAACGGCAAGCATGAAGTGCGGTCGGTGACCATCGATCCCAAAGTCGTGGCTTCCGGGAACACGGACATGCTCCAGGACCTGGTGAAAACCGCCGTCAACCAGGCGGGCCAGGAAGCCAACGGCAAAATGAAGGCCGAGATCTCCAAGATGACCGGCGGATTGTTGCCGGGGTTATTTTAATGTTTTTGAATTCGATGTCTCGACGAGCTGTGAACTGCCAACTGTCACCTGTGGACTGCCTTTAATGGCCGAGTATCCCCCTTCCCTCGAAAAACTCCTTCACGAGCTGGAAAAACTGCCCGGCGTCGGCCCCCGTTCGGCCCAGCGCCTGGCCTTTCACCTGCTCAAGCAGCCCTCCGAAACCACCCGGGCCCTTTCCTCCGCCCTCGTGGAAGCCCGCTCCAAGCTCCACCCTTGCGCCGAGTGCTTCAACTTGACCGAGGACACCCATTGCCGCATCTGCACCATGGGCACGCGGGACCGCACTTCCCTCCTAGTCGTGGAGGATCCCAGCGATGTGGTGGCCTTTGAGCGCATGCACGAGTACCACGGCCTCTACCATGTGCTGGGGGGCACCCTTTCGCCCCTGGAGGGCCGCGGGCCCCAGGATTTGAACCTGGACGCCCTGGTCAGCCGGGTGAAGGAGAAAAGCCTCTTCAAGGAAATCATCGTGGCCACCGACCCCACCGTGGAGGGGGATTCGACGGCCCTCTACATCCAGCAATTATTAAAAGGAACGAAGGTCAAGGTCACCCGCCTGGCCCGGGGCCTGCCCTCCGGCGGGGATGTGGAATACGCGGACGAGTCAACTCTCCTCAAAGCCCTGGAAGGGCGAAGGGAACTATAGAGGTTGGCTCATGTACCACGTTCCCATTCCAAAAAATGGTTGGCGGCGCGAATCAACCCTCTTAAAGGCGCTCGAAGGGCGCCGCGAATTATAAAGGTTGATTCATGTGCCGCGTTCCCAGTCCAATAAATGATTGGCGGTACGGATCTACGTTATTAAAAGCTCTCGAGGGGCGCAGAGGGCTCTAAGTTCGGTGGGGACTAGACCAGCCGGAATATCCCGTAAGAAACTCCCCCGCAGTCGAGGTCGTGGTTGGTCTTGGACTGCATCCTTTGGAGCGCCAGCGGCACCGCCCTCCCCCGAACCTTTAATTTCAATCGGGTCCCCTTGGCCCCGGGGTTCAGGGCCACCAAGATCCTTTCCTTCTTTCCCTCCCTTAAGTAAACCAAGGGCTTTTTTCCGCGGCCATCCGCCAAGACCTTAAAGCTCCCCTTGGCCCCCAGGGCCGGGTGGTTTTGCCGGAGCCGGATCAGGCCCCGGACGGTTTCCAAGAGCGAGTCCGGTTCCCCTTCCTGCGCCGCCACATCCGGGGAGCCCCGGCGCCGGTCCACCGGCAGGTAAAGTTTCTCCCGACGGGCTTTTGAAAACCCCCGGTTCTTCCCTTCGTCCCATTGCATGGGAGTGCGGCTCCCCGTCCGGTCATAGCCCCCCTCCTTGGAGGGCAAGTGGCCCTGGTAGGCCATCCCGATCTCGTCCCCGTAATAGACAAAGGGCAGGCCCGGCAGGGTCAATAGGAAGGCGAAGCAAACCTTCAAATCCTCGGAAGTGCGTCCCACGGAGAGACGGCTGAAATCGTGGTTTCCGCTCGGAACCGAAATGTAACCCCGCTTTCCCGCGGCCTTTAAAAGCCGGAGATAGGTTGAAAGAAAGGGCCGGGGATCGCCTTTTCCCTCCGGCCGGAAGAAGCTCTTCGCCCCCAGGCGGAAGAGGCAGTTGTAGGCCTTGGCGTGGGGGCCGAAGTGGATGAGGAAATCCGCGTCAAACCCCGCCCGGATGGCGCGGGCCGGGTCGGACCACTCGGAAATGAGGAAAGCCTCGGGAAATTCCCGCTTGAGGGATTTCGACAAACCCGACCAAAGCCGGATGGTGGCGCTTTGGCCGGAGTCCTGCTTGACGAGCGATCCCGCCATATCCACCCGGAAACCCGCGGCCCCCATCCGCATCCAGAATCGCATGATGTTGAGCATTTCCTTGGCCGTCGCCCGCGCGTCGGGATGGGTGACCGGCACCTGCCAAGGTTTTCCGGGGTGGGGTTTGGCGAAACCGTAGTTAAGGGAGGGCTGGGAATAATAGTAATTGGCGGCGTAGCCCACCGGCCGCTCGGCGTAACCCCGGATCAGGTTCAATTCCGGCTCATGGATTTCGGAGCTGCCGTCCGCCCAGATATAACGGCCCGAGTAGGCGTTGGATTCCACCTCGGCCGACCGTTTGAACCAGGGATGCTGCAGGGAAGTATGGCCCGGCACCAGGTCCAAGCAGACCCGGATCCCCTTTTTCCCGGCTTCTTGAAATAGCCTCTTGGCGTCGGCGTTGGTGCCGTAACGCGGGGCGACGCGGTAATAGTCGGCCACGTCATAACCCGCGTCCTGGAAAGGCGAGTCGAAACAGGGGTTCAACCACAAGGCATTGAACCCCATCGATTTGAGGTAACCCAATTTTTGGGTCAGGCCGGGCAAGTCACCGATACCGTCGCCATTGGAATCAAAAAAGCTTTGGGGATAAACCTGGTAAAAGACGGCCTTTTCCAGCCAGGACGGGGGGTAGAGTGGCATGGATTTCTCCCTTTCGTGTGGGGGTCACTATACTTAAAAGGATCAAAAATCCGAAGGTTTTCGGCATCCTTTCCAAAAGTTGCACTTCCCGAAAATATATTTTTGAAAAACGCTTATTTCCCGGTGAAACCCGCCTTCCCCCGGATGCGTCCTATCAGCGAAGGTTGAAATAAAGCCTCACAGGAGAATTGAAATGAAAAAGTTAACGATGATTTTGGGCTTGCTGGTTTTGCTGGGATCGACGGGCATGGCTTCGGCCGAGGGATTTTTCGTGGGCGCCGGACCCCGCGGGGTCGCCGTGGGGGTTTCCCTGCCGGGTTTCCGCTTGGTCACCGGGCGTCCCGGAATTTATGGCTGGTACCAGGGCCGTTATTACAGCCGGGCCGCCTGGGAACGGTACTACCGCCTGCACCGTGACCGCTTCGCCTGTGACCGGGATTCCAATCGGGGAAGGGACCGTTACCAGGATGGGCGTTCCGACCGGGGTTCCAACGGCAGCTGGAACGGGGACAGCCACCGCGGACACGGCCGGATATAAAAAGTTCGCCGGAATCACGCGGGAGCTTCAATCCAAGATCGGATTTCAAAAGAACGGCCCTCGGCCGTTCTTTTTTTAGGGCCGGTAACCATCAGTGGAAAATCGGCTGAAGGTCGGGGACCTCATAGGCCTGGATCACCTGCTCACTGCCGGACCGGCAAACCCAGCTCGCCGGCTGGAGGAACCCCATGGAGCGTAGCTGAGGAATGGTGAAGGGCCCTTCCCATTGGCCGTTGTGGTAGGTCATGAAAGTGGTGCCATGCGCGGGGGATTCGGAAAAAGGGGAAAGCCTGAAGGACTCCTCGATTTCCTCGTCCACTTGGGCCACTTTCGCGGCCGCCTCGCCCTTCTCCAATAATTTGGCCAATCCGATGCTTCCCGGCGAGAGGTCGTTGAAGAGTTTGGAGAAAAGGCCCTTGGACTCGCCTGGTTTGGGGCGTGAAACCTCTTTCGCGGGTTCGAGGGTCACCGGGGCCGGGCTTGGGGCTTCAGGCGCGGCGGGCGCCGGTTTGCTCCCTACCGCTTCAACCGCCGTCTCCTGGTCCTCTTCCGCTTTGAGCTTCTTGATTTCCTCAGCGAGCTTCTTGACCCTTTCCCGGTCGGGCGATTCCTTCCCCATCTCATTCTCGTACTCAATCCGCTTGAGGTGAAGGGGGAAGGACTTCCGGATGATCTTGAAACACCTTTCCACCTCCGGGTCCACCTCCCGGGGCCGGAGGGTCATGAGGTTCAAGGCCACGGAATAGGCCAATTCCACGTTGTCGGTGCGGAGGCCGGGATTGCCGGCCACATAAGCGTTGAACCGTTTGAGGGCGTTCAGGTACACCTCGCAGGCCTTCGGGAAGTTTTGCACCTCCTGGTAGTATTTCCCCACGAGATAATGGCATTGCAGGTCAAAACTATCGGCCTTGGCGAGGCTGTCGAATAGCGACAGGGCCCCGGTGATGTGGTCTTCCTTGATTTTATGGCTGGTAAAACGGTTCAGCAGGCAGAACTTGATGAAATGGGTTTTGAGGGCCTGGTCGCCGGGATTGCGTTTGATCGCGGCTTGGAAACGCCGGTACTCCTGGGTGTAGTTGGACTTATTCCCCAACAAGGAATTCATGAGGCCCACGGTCAGGCGCCTCGGTGTATTAAAGGGGGTTGGAAGGGTGCGTCCATGGGTCTAAAACCATCTCCAAGGGCGGATGAGCCTTCCGAACCAGCCAAGTTTAAGCCCGTTCCTTCCCGAGTTGGGTTCCGTTTGGCTTTCAACGATGGTGGGTTTCCAAGTGGAGGTTTCCGGCTGGATAGTGGCGGCGGGAACGGACACCGCGCCCACGGCCGCTTTTTTCGCGGGTGACCGCCCAAAGCCCTTCTGGACGGCCTGGTCAACGCCCGGGAAGGATTTGATGATGGTATTGAATTCCAGCAACTCGTAGGCCTCGGTGACCTCGGGGCTCATGGAGGCCAGGAAGAGGTTACCTTTGTGGCTCCGGATGCGTTTGATCTCGCCGATGAAAATGCCCCAGCCCGCGCTGCTGATGTAATTGACATCCTTCAGGTCAATGATGATGTTGAACTTTTTTTCGCCCAGGACGGTTTGAAAGGTCTTCTCGAAATCCCGCGCGGTGGTGGTGTCGATGAAACCCTTGACCGAAAGGAGGGTGATGTCCTTGTAATCGGGATAAGTTGATGTGGTGACGGTGATATTTTTCATGATACCTCTGTTTAATAGTCCAACCGAAAGAGGACTATTATGGCTTAGCTTTAACGTTTCTTGCAAGGCTGACACACCTCCTCGGGTTCAGCGCCCGATTCAAGATTAGCTTTTTCAGAGGTTTCTGGATTAACACTAAGTAAATTTTGCCGCCCTATCCGGCCCTTGCGGGGGAACTCATCACCTATGCAACGTGGCAACATTCCCCATCTCGGAAAAGGGTTTTCACCCGGGAAAAACTCCGCGGCTTCGAATTCGAGACCCCGTCGAGAAAAAGTAAAGCAACGAGCATGCCAGTCCGGTGGATGGAAAACCCACCTTAATCCTAATTAAATCGGCGAAAACTCTTTCGCTCATGTTTTTTTCGCGACAAAAAGGTATGTTTCTTCAAAACTCTTGTTATTCTTTCTTGCCTGCCCTCCCGAATCAGGTCGTCGGGCGGAAATTCCAATTCAGGAGCCATGGATGAAAGTCCTTTTGATCGGCGGCACCGGCCTCATTTCCACCTCCATCGTGGATCAATTGGTCGCGCGGGGTGATGAGGTGACGGTTTTCAACCGGGGGATAAGCGAATCGCGAATCCCCAAAAGCGTCAAGGTGATCCAGGGTGACCGCTGGAAGTACGCCGAATTCGAGAAACAAATGGAAGGATTCTCCTTTGACGCGGTGATCGACATGGTGGCTTTCGCGCCGGAGAACGCCGAATCCCTCCTGAGGGCTTTCAAGGGACGGGTCAAACAAATCGTGGTTTGCTCGACCGTTTGCGTTTACGGCGGCCCCTTGACGAAGCTTCCCGCCTCCGACGACGAGCCTCACCGGCCCGTGGGGGAATATGGCAAGAACAAATCCAAAATCGAATCTATTCTTCTCAACGCCAATGGTGACAAAGGCCTCCAGACAACGGTCTTGCGCCCTTCCTTTACCACCGGCGAAGGCACGACCGCCTCGGGCATCCTTTTTGACGACAGCCTGCCAAACCGGCTCCGGCAGGGCCTTCCCGTCATCATCATGGACCAGGGAAAAGCCGCTTGGGCTGTCGCCCATGTGTCCGATGTGGCGCGGGGTTTCGTCAATTGCCTCCTGAACCCGAAGGCCTATGGCCAGGCTTATCATTTGACCAGCGACGAGCACACCGACTGGAACGGTGTCTTCGGGGAGCTGGCCCGGGCCGTTGGGGCTAGGCTCCATCCCGTCCATATTCCCACAGATTGGCTTTACGCCCAGGCGCCCCACCGCGCGGTGGGGGTGAAATACATCTATCAATACCCCTCGGTCTTTGACAACTCCAAGGCCGCCCGCGACCTTGGCTTCAAAACCACCGTGCCCCTCGTGGAAACTTTCCGCCGGCAGATCGCCTGGATGGAAAAAGCCGGCAAGTTGAAGGAAGTTGGGGAAGACCGCTTCGAGGACCTGATGATCGAAGCCTTTCAAAAAGGCGGGAAACCTGTTTTGCCGGAGGGCATGGACTGGAACCCTTGGGGCAACCAAACAACCGGCTAGCGGTGCTTTGGTTGGCGCTGTATGCCAATGGATGCTAATAACAAAACAGTAGAACGGAACGGCTGGACAACGGCAACGATGGGGACCCCGGCGATCAAAATCTCAGCCAGCTTCCAATCCTTTGGATTCCATGATCTTATGACGCGCCCAAGCATCTCTGAAACCTTGACTTTTAGTGGGTCTCAATTAGACTAACCCTCCCAAAGCCCAGGCTTCCGGGCTTTCTTCGACAATTTTGCCGTCCTGAGGCGTATCAGGAACATTCCCCGGTAGCTCAATGGTGGAGCATGCGACTGTTAATCGCAGGGTTGTTGGTTCGAGTCCAACCCGGGGAGCCATCAAGAGAAAAGGCCGTCCGCCCATAAGGCGGATGGCTTTTTTTATTTTGAAAGTTCCCCGGGTTGGGGAGGTCCTCCGGGCAAAAAAAATCGGGTGGCCCTTATGGGGGCCACCCGATGGTTTGGAAGTTTCAGGCCAGTGAAGGCCCGAAACTTTAAGAAACTTAAACTCCCGAATTACTTGGCAGCGGGAGCGGCGGCGTCGCCGGAAGCAGCCGGAGCAGCGGCAGCATCAGCAGCCTTGGCCTTCTTCATCTTCTTGGCCTTCTTCATCTTCTTGGCCTTCTTAACCGGCTTGGCAGCATCGGCAGCAGGAGCGGCAGCGGCCGGGGCGGCGCTATTGGCAGCCGGAGCATCATCCGCCAAAACCATAGCGGTCATGCCCATGAACAACACGGTCATCAACGCAGCAAAATAACGCTTCATTAACAGCCTCCTTAGAATTTAAAACAGTGGTCGACCACTATTTCACTATCCAACAACCCAACGACGGATCGCCGGGTCATTGAAAGCCGGTATTTTAAGCATAGGGATTGCCAAGTGCAACTGGAATGATGGGCTTCCAAGGGGAAAAGGGCTTTATTTTCCGTCATTTCCGCCGGAGCGACTGCCAAGCCAAACAGGCGGCACCCACGACACCCATATTGTCCCCCAATTTGGCCATCCGGAATTTGAGTCCTTTTAAGTGGGACTGGAAGCAGCGGACTTTGAGCTCCTTCATCATCGGTTTGAGCAGGAGAGGGCCCGCGGCCGAAACCCCGCCGCTGAAGATGATGATGCTGGGGTTGAGCAGGTGAATCGCGGAGGTTAATCCCACCGCCAGCATTTTGCCCGCTTCCTCATAGACCCGGAGCGCCTTTTTGTTCCCAGCCGCGGCCATTTTTTGGAAGGTATAGGCCTCAAGGTTTTGCCCCGGCGGGGGTTTTAAACCGGCTTCGGTGGCCAACCGCACGATGCCGGTGGCCGAGACATATTGTTCCAGGATTCCGCTATTGCCATATGGCGCCTTGGGACCCTTGGGGTCCACCACGATATGGCCGATGTGGTTGCTGACACCCCAAGCCCCCTCGTAAATTTTCCCATCCAGGATAAGGCCGCCACCCACTCCCGTGCCCAAGGTCAGGCACAAGACGTGCTTTTCGCCTTTTCCGGCGCCTACCCAGGTCTCACCCAAGGCGGCAAGGTTGGCGTCATTTTCCAACACCACTTTTTTATGGAGCCTTTTCCGGAGGAACTCGACGATCTTGACGTTGCGCCAGTTCAAGTTCGGCGTGTAGATAATGAGGCCTTTTTTGGGGTTCAAGGGGCCGGGGGAACCGATACCCACCGCCAGATGGGACGCCCAAGGCAGGCCGCTGTTTTGGCTGGCCGCGCGCACGCTATCCACGATCCGGTTCATGGAACCCACCGCGCCCAGGTGGGCCAAGGTCTTGCGCTTGTCCTTGCCGAGGACCTTGCCCTTGGGATCCACGACGGCCGACACGATGTTCGTGCCGCCCAAGTCCACGCCGATCACTGTTTTCAAGGCTCTCTCCCCTGCGGGTTGAAAAAATAAACATCGCCCCAACCAACCCGCGGTCCTCGAATTCCACGGGAATTCGAGAGTTAAAAAATTTGCGTCATTGTAATGTCTGACCTTGGATTAAGCAAAAAGATTCAGGCTCCGAATCAAAACCTTTTCCCTTTATTTTCCTGGCGTTTTGAAAAGGCGGTAATGGATTCCCGGAAACAGGTTGTCCTTTTCCTCAAGGTCGGAAAGGAATTTGGGGTCGATTTTTTGGTTTCGGACCTGTCGGACGAGCTGGTGGAACCGGACCAAGTGGACTTTAAGCCCGCGCTCCGCGTAGTCCCGGTAGTTCCCCGCCTTCATCATGAAAGCCCAATCGCTGGCCTGGGCCAACAGTAGTTCCCGCGTGGCTTGATGAAGGGCCCGCTCGGTCAGGTTGTCCACGGAAACGGGCCTGGAAGCCAAGGCGGACAACTCATCGTAAGCCTTATTGAGGTGCGGATAGATCCAATCATTGGTCTCATTCAGCCAAAATTCGGAGTAACCACCCAGGCCCCAAGAGGAAAAGGCCGGTTGGCAGGCCTGGCTCTGGGGGAAATGCCCGAGATAGGCGCTGGGGGTGACAAAAGCCAAACCCCTTCCCTCCCGGTGGTTCCGCTCAAATAGGTAATATAAGAAATCGGGCCCCTCGTACCACCAATGGCCGAAGAGTTCGGCGTCGTAAAGGCTGCACACCAAAGGCGGACGCTCCATCCACCGGGCCACTTCCCCCATCTGTTTTTCACGCCTTGAAAGAAAATCCCCCGCGTGTTCCCCCGCCTTTTGAACCGCTCGAGCCGGATCGTAAGGCTGTTTTTCACGCGTCTCACCGGTGACCCGGTAATACTTTAAACCCGTGAAGCGACGGAGGCCCTCCGGTCGGAGGTAAGGATGGAGTTCTCCTTCGCCCAAATCGTAGCCCACGTCCCGGTAAAATTCCCGGTAATCCGGGTCGCCCGGATAGCCCTCCTTCGAGCTCCAGACCTGTTTGGAGCTTTCGAGGTCCCTTCCGAATACGGCGATACCGTTGGGGCATTGGATGGGCGCGAAAGTCCCGAACCGGGGGCGGGGGGTGGCTTGGAGAAGGCCATGCGATTCCACGAAGAAATACTTGATCCCATGATCCTTGAGGATTTCCTCGTGGCCGGGCTGGTAACCGCACTCGGGGAGCCAGAACCCGGAAGGCTTCTCGCCAAAAAAGGACTCATGGAACTTTAACGCCGCTTCCACCTGGGCGCGGACGGCACCCTCCCGGATACCCAAAAGGGGAAGGTAACCATGGGTGGCCGCGCAGGTGATGATTTCCAGGCGTCCTTTCTCCCGCAGGGCCTTGAATCCCTCGGCGATGTTGCCGTGGTATTGGTCCTTGAATCTCTCCCGGTAATCCCCCAGCTTTTGCAGGTACATGCGCACCACCGGCTGGAAGGCGGGCTCCTTCCGGACCCGCTTTTCCTCCTTTTCCGCCAGGGCCAGCAATTGGTCCACGTAACGCAAGGCGCGCCGTTGGAGAAGGGGATCCAGGCACATGGAAAGAAGGGTGGGCGAGACGGAGAGGGTGGCCTGAAAGGGGATTCCCTCCCTCTCTAACCTTTCAAAAGTTGCGAGTAATGGCAGGTAGGTCTCGAAAAGAGCCTCATAGTACCAGTTTTCCTCGAGGAAATACTCGTGCTCCGGGTGGCGCACGTAGGGCAGGTGGCAATGGAGAACTAAAGAAAGGAAACCTTTGGGTGAAGGGGTCAAAACTCGGTCCAGGGATTTACCGGAAGTCGGAAGAGGAATAATGTCCTTTTTTCCTCTTCAAACTGTCCATGGAGGAGGGCCCGCCGGGACTGTAATAGTTTTCCGTGAACTCCTCCTTCGAGAAGTATTCCAGGATTCCGGCCGGGGTCTCCCATTGCCGCGCGGAGACGTCACTCCCGCCGAACTCCGAGGGGCCCAAGGTGATCTTATTGGAACGGACGTAAACGACGGTGCGCCCCGAGGGTGTTTTCTGGGCGACTTCCAGGTAATAGGTTCCCCGGGGGTCGTTTAAGTCGATGTAGCGGTTCATGTCGCCCGGTTCCACCTTGATTTCCTGCACCAATTCGGGGTGGCCATTGGCCCCTATCTTGAACACCATCAGCACCATTGAGCTGTGGTGGAACTCGTCCGTCAATTGCCTTTTCACGTCCTCAATGCCCTCCGGAGTAATCTCCCAATAGGTGAAGATGCATTGGGGATCCCGGATAAAAGCCACCATTTGGGTTTCCCCGCGCCGGGGAAGGCTCTTGGAGCCGTTGAGGGGAGGCCTCGGCCGGGACTGGATCTTTGACCGGTGGAGGGGGGGCTTCTGTTCGGGGACAACAGCTATTTTTTCATGAACGTTTTCAGCGACATGACCCGCCTTGGCCCTCTTGGGCGCCGCTGGCACCTTGACCTTCTTCGGTGCGGCGGGAGCTTTTGCCACTTTAGGCTTGGTTATGGCCTTAGCGCGCTTCGCTTTAACTGGTGTCTCTTTTATTTTTTTAACGGCGGATCCGGCTTTTTTCTTGGGAGGCATGGGCGCTCCTCGCTCAACAGGACTGGGAGGAATATGGTCTATCTTTTAGCGCTAATTAGCAAGCGTGGATATGAGGGGGATCAGTTAAGGGTGGGTAAATTTTTGGGCGGTTTTTAACTGTATTGGCCAGCGTAAACGTTAATACCCAAAACTATCCGCAATGACGATTCCATCGGAAGTGAAAACAGAACTGCCAGACCCCGCCAATTGGAGTCCCACATCATATATGGAAGCCAAATTCGGCGGTGGATTGTTCTGGTAACTAGGAGCATTGACATTGTAGGTCACTTGCGCCCATTGCCCTTGGGTTAGGTTAACGAAAGATCCGTTGGCGTAATAATAACTGGTGTCCTTAAGGAATAGCTGGGCGCCGACTTTGTTGGGTGCGGCAACCAAGCCTGATTTTAAGTAAACCCACATGGACATGGTCTTATCCCTCAAATCAATCGGGGCAAAGGTGACCCCAATCGAATAGGAGGTCAAGATAAGGGTGGTTCCGCCGGAGGGGACGTGGATTTGAAGCGATCCATTTCCCTGGAACAAGGGGTTGGCGGTGATGGATAAATCGGCCTGGCTGAATTGGGACTCGATATTTGAAGGGTTTGAGCTGTCAAACGCCCAACCATGCAGGGACCCATCGTCGAAAGCCCCGAACGGGGCGACAGCCGGATTGATCAAGGGGGAGAGGGGACCTGACGAAATTTTTCCGCATCCGGCCACCAAGAGCGCTCCAGTGACGAGAAAAAAGCCGATTCCCATGAGGATCCTATTATTCATTCCCTTTTCCTCCCCTTAACGCGTTGGACATCTCGACGAAGGTGTTGCAGATATCCGTTTGGGTCGGGTCCAGTTGGTTGTTGTCCCCCCCGTAATTAGGTTCCGCCAGCATCCAATACTGGGTGCCGTCCCCCCCGGCGTCGTAAAAAGCCTTCATCATCCCATAAACGAATTGGGGCCGGTCATAGTCGGGCCTCCCCTTGTCGATGCCGAACTCCTCCATGACGACCGGCTTTTTGAGGACCTCGTGCGCGTCCTTCACGTAGGCGCGGATGAGCTCCTGGGTCGTGGCCAGGTTCCACATCGAGTACTGGGTGGAGGGATAAACGTGGAAGGTCGCGTAATCAATGGAAGGAAATTGGTGGTCGAGTATGAAGTCGGTTCCCGAGTAGTGGGTGCCATTGGTTGCCCTTAAGCCTTCGGAGCCGGTCGTCACCAATTGCCGGATGCCCAAGCTTTTGAGGAAGGTGGACATTTCCTCGATCCAGGCCGCCAGGGTCTTGCCCGTGGTGTCTCCCTCGTCGCGGGGCTCATTCATCAGGTCCCAAGCCATGATGGTCGGGTCATCCTTGTAGGCCACACCGGTAATTGTGTTTACGTGGTTGACCATGGCCTTCACGTATTCCTTGAAGGCCGCAATGACCTGCTTGTTCTTGAAAAACTCATTCTTGTCGCTCAGGCCGAAAAACTTGACCCATTCCGGCGCCCCGCCGAAGTCAGCCCAATTATTAGCCAGGGCCATGACCAGCCGCTGGTGGTGCTTCGCCGCCGCCACCACCACCTTATCCATATCCTTAAAGGCTTCCTCACGGAACTGCCCCGGCGCCGTCACGAAATAGCGCCGTTTTTCCCAGTCGGCCCAATCCTTTTCTTTTTTGGTCGTTTCCCCGAAAGCCCAGGTGCGCATGACGGTGAACCCCAACTTTTCGCACCAACTAAAGATATATTCCAAGGTTTCAGGCCCACCCTGGTAATGGAGGTAGTAATTGTTCGTGCCAACATAACGAAACCGCTTCTCACCGTCATAAAAATAGGGGCCTTTGACCTTGATGAAATGATTGGACCGGGGAATGGGCTTGGCGAGGATGGCCTTGACCTTGGACATGGTAAAGCTGGAAGTGTTGGAGAATTGCGCTTCCCCTCCGCGCACGGCCTTCACTTGGTAGGAGTATTCCTTCCCCGCCTGGAGCCCCGAAAGGGTGATCCGGTGTTGGAGCGCCGGTTCCTCGGAAAGGGGCGTTTCCTGGTCCATTGTTCCCTCGCTTCCGTAGCGCACGAGGACCTTGGCGGGCTGATTCAGGACCACCTTGATCGCTTCCTGACCTTCCCAACTCAGGATAATATCCCCCTCGGGAGAAGCCGTGACGGATGAAAAAAGGTCCTTGGCGCCCATTCCGCCCTCATGGGAGAGCCCCGTCAGGAAAGACCCAGTGGCCGCCCATTGGTCCTTGGAATCACCCGATGCCACCAAGACGCCCGCCCCCAGGTCGGAGGGTTTCCCTTCCGCTTTGGTCAAAAGAGAAACGACCGGCTTCCCGATTTGCTGGGCCCATTGGGAAGCCGTCAAGTTCACCGTGGGATGGGTCAGCACGAAATCAATGCCCGGTTGCCCGGAAGCCGTGTTGGGGTTGATTCCCTCGGCGGGGTTCCCCAAAGCCAGGCAAACCAAGGCATGGGGGGCCAAGGAGCGCACAAAAGGCCCCATGGTTGCGGCCCACTGGTTGAAACCGTCTGGTTCGCCCCCTTGGTTCCGGGGGTTGTCGATCAAATCCCAGGCCAGGATGGTTTTGTCCGTTCCATAGGCTGTCCCCGTCACGGTGTTCACGCGGGTCAAAAGCATCTTGGCGTAATGTTGGTACCAATCCTTGCATTGGTAGTGGATGAAAAAGATACCCGGGTTGGGACTCCCGGCCCAGGAAGCATAGGCGTCCTTTCCCCCGTCCGATCCCTTCTCGGCGCACAGGTCCAGGATCAATCTCACTCCCGAGGCCTTGGCCGCCGCCACCATTTGGTCCAGCTTGACGAGGGCCTTCTCATCCCATTGATCGGGTCCGGTGAGGATAACATCCTGCCCCTTGCCCGCTGAAAAAACATTGGTCTTGACCACCCTGCCGCCGGCCGATTTGACCTGGTTGAAGAAGGAGGCCAGTTGGTCGGGCGTTTGGTGGTAAAGACCTGGTGCCTCGACGCCCATCAAGAAAACCGACTGCCCGTTTTCCGAGAGGGACAACCCGGTCACCTTCAACCCCGGGGCGTCGGTTTTTTTGGATTTAGCCGCCCACGACGGCAAAGGCGGGAAGCTCACCGCCACAAAAACAATGGCCCAAACGATCCGATGCGGCAAGGGGACTCTCATTAAAATTTCCCGGTCAACGTGAATAGCCACTGGTCGACGACTTGGAGATTATTGTCATCCTCCCAGTAGCCCACGAAACTCGGCGCCCCATAAGTCAAGCTGGCCTGGATCGCGTTGTTCATGAAATATTTCGTGATGCCCGCGGAAAAGTTGTTGAAATGGCCGAACCGGCTGCCGGTCTGGCCCACATACTTGTAGTCCCCGGTGATCCAGGTGTTTCCCCAGAACTTCCACTTGAGGTTGGCCGCCCCCGTGAAGACTTCCCAATAATCCGTGTAGGAATCCCGGAAAAGCCCCGTCAAGACCAGTTTCGGGTTGAACTGGTAATGCAACTCGTAATTGGAGGTGGTGATCAGGGTATTGTCGTCGATCGCCGGATTCGCCAGGTTTGGATCGCCCAATTGGTGCCCCTCATGGTACCAATGCCACCAGAAATTCATGTAAAGAGGCGGACGATAGGTGTTGTTTTGCAGGAAGGCCCGCAGATCGTGATTGGTATAGGTGTTGGACATGGAGGCGTAATCGTAATACTGCACTTGGAAGTTCAGCCCCGTCAGGAAATCGCTCCAGAACCTTCCCCAACTTTGCATGTCCTTGATGGGTTGGAAGGTATCCATTTGCCAATAGAATTGCCCGCTGTTTTGTTGGGAACCGTTGTAGGCGCTTGGCGAAAAGGGATTATAGAAATTCAATTGTCGTTCCTGCCTTGTCCCCTGGAGCTTGAAGGCGCCAATCTGGTAATCCATCTCGGCGTAATAGGCGTTGTTTTGGCCGGCGTTTTGGAGGTCATAAGGCCCTCCCGGCCAGGACTGGTAGGCGCTTTGGGCCACCTCGCCGTGGAATCCCAATCGCAGGTCCCGGATATATCCCTGGATGTCCCCCTCATAGGTCTTGATGTCCGACTCGACATCCGCGGTAAGGGGATTGGACCCCGGACTATTGCCCAATCGCCCATCCACCAAGCCGGCCCCCAGGTAACAATCGCTCAAGGAGGTGGATTTCAACCGGACCAAATAACCCGCCGTGTTCCCCAAGCTTAAGGGGGTTGGGCCATATTGGGCAAAGCCCGAAACCTGGGCCATGCCGATACCCTGGACGTTGTACCGTTCATCCAAACCAAAGATTTGGTTCCCGATCTGTGGCCCGTAAACGAGGGTCATGGGGTCATCGGTCCCAATGATCTGGTCCCCCAGGAAAGCGTCGAATTGGTCGCCGCCGCCCCGGATATCCACCCGGGCCTTGTCCAGGTTAAACTGGGCCTGGCTCCCGCCGGAAACCGTGGCCGGCGCCGTCCCGCCCAACTGGTTCTCAGTGCTGCCTATCACGCTGCCGGCTACCACCGCTTGGACGGAATCGCTTGGGTTGATCTTCAGCGCCAACTGCTCGCTCGCCACCCCATTCAAGCCCTGGTTTCCAGCCCCCACCGCGCGGAGGTTGTCCAGGTAGATGGTTCCCCGGCCGATCATGTTGAAGAGTTTGACATGGATTTTGCCGACGTTGTCGGCGTTGCGCAGGGTATCCCACATCTTCCAGGCCGTGAGCGCCGATTTAAAGTTGTTTCCAAGCAGGGGAATGGTCAGGTTCCGGTTCCATCCGCTGGCGATCGTAACCGGATTGGACTCAATCCACTCAGCCGACATGCCGGTGATGAAAGCCATGTCCATTTGGATGGGTACTCCCGGGTTATAAACATCGAATTGGATTTGGGAATAAGGGGTCAGGTTCAAGGGTCCGCCGGGAGGGGTGAAGACGATTTCGGGTCCCGTGGCGTTTTGAACGTAATAACCCTGGTAGTCAATCCGCAGGGAATGGGTACCCTGGGAGGGGTAGGACGTGGATCGCGAAACAAGCGCGTTGGCCACCGGTTGCCACGCGCTCGTATTTCCCTCGAAATTCTCGAGGGGGGTGTAAGTCATGAGTTGGGCCGTCAATTGGGTTTCGGAGATGACTCCCACCATTTCTCCGGCCTGGGCGGAGGAAGTTGCCTCGCCCACCAGGTCCCTCTCGATCGTGCGCAAGTTGGCCATGTAAAGGGATCCGTCCCCGGCGTGGTGCGGGTAAACCTGGACGATGATCGTCCGGATGTCGTCCCGGGTGCGCAGGTAA
>DATKOC010000189.1:0-3027 GCA_035524855.1 bacterium | reverse complement strand
GGGCTTGGTAACCCTGGCGGTGCTGATGTTCCATCTGTTTTACCCTCAGGTTCTGGAGCGCTTCCTTAAGCGCCAACCGGGTGAAGGCCGACCGCGTCGTGTGAAGCTTCTTGGCCGCTTGGTCAACGGACTTGACCAATTCATCCTCTAAAGTCATTTGAACCGTTTTCATGTCGTCCCCTCGATAGCTATAGTCATAGCTATAAGTATATACATTCACAAACCCCTTTGACAAGTCAACGTTATCAAACAGATTCGCTTTTGATCTCGGTAGCGATCTGGTAGACCACTTCCCTTGGCAAGCCCCGCATCTTGGCGACCGCCTTGACCGCCTCGGTCTTGGAGAGGTGCTGGTCCCTCATGAACTGGATCAACTGGTCCGCGATGGAAACCCCCACCCACTTTTCCTGCTCCGAGTGGTCCACCCGCTCCCCGCCCTCGACGACAACCACAAACTCACCCTTGGGCTCATGGGCCTTGAAGTGCTTCCAGAGCTCCTGCAGGTTGCCCCGCACGAACTCCTCGTGCAGTTTGGTCAGTTCCCGTCCCACCACCCCCTGGCGGTTTCCGAAGACGTTCATCATGTCCTTCAGGCTGTTGCGCAGGCGATGGGGGGACTCGAAGAAAACCAGGGTGTTTTCCTGGGAGCGAAGCTGGTTGAGGGCCTTTTGGCGCTCCCCCGCCTTGGCGGGCAGGAACCCCACGAAGGTGAAGGGGGTGGCGGGGAACCCTGAGGCCGGCAGGGCCGCCAGCAGGGCCGAGGCCCCCGGCACCGGCACCACCGCGAAACCTTTCTCCACCACCGCTTTCACCACTTGGAAACCGGGATCGGAGATGCCGGGCATACCCGCGTCCGTAACCAAGGCCACCGAGCCACCCGTGGCCAGGACGTCCAGGATCTCCTCGGTCCGTTTCACTTCGTTGTGCTCGAAACAGGAAATGAGCTTTGAGGGCTTGAGGCCGAAGTGGGTCAAGAGCTTCAGGGTATTGCGGGTGTCCTCCGCGGCCACCAAGGTGGCTTCCTTCAACACCTTCAAGGCCCGAAAGGTCATGTCCTCCAGGTTGCCGATGGGGGTGGCCACGAGGTAGAGGGTGGAGGGTTGGATCGCGTTTTTTTCGGGCATTTAAATCCTAAAACGATTCGGGTGAACCACCAAGGCACCAAGAACCACAAAATTATAACCTTTTCTTTATTCCGCGTTTTTCTTAGCGTCTTGACGGTGAAATTTTGTTTTTAATTTTCCAACACCTAACCAAACCCCGTAACCAATCAAGGCACCCAAAGCGTATCCCCCCAGAACATCCGAGGGGTAATGGAGCCCCAGGTAGATCCTCGACAAACCGACCAACAGGGCGACCAAAATGAACAGCGGAGTCCAGCGCTTGAAGGCCAGGGATAACAACAGCATGGAGGAACCCATGTTGGCCGCGTGGCTGGAGGGGAAGGAAAAAGCCCCGCTTTTGCCGATCGGGGTCAGGACTCCCTCCAGGACGTTGCAAGGGCGGACCCTTTGCGCCAAGCCCTTGATGACGTGGCTGGCCGTCTGGTCCGAAAGGGCCACCGCAACGACGAGTCCCAAGACCAGCCAGCGGCCCTCAGTCCCGCCTTTCCAAAGCCAATAAACCAGAAGCAGCCCGATCAAGATCCAATAATGGTGGATATCGGTGATAAAGGCGAAGAAAGCGTCCAAGGGAAGGCAGGACCAACCCCCGTTGATCCAGCGGAAAAGGGAGACATCGAGAGAGTAGAGGAAGGAAACCATTATTAACCTTTAAAAATGATCCGTCATTGCGAGCCGCGAATGGTGCGGCGTGGCAACCTCAGTTCATGGGTGGTTTTCGAATTGACAAACGGCTTATCTAAACTGGGGTTGCTTCGTCATCCTCGCCCTGCTATTCGCAGGGCCTCCTCGCAATGACAGCAATTACTTATTCGGGAAGGGATTCGAATATTTCGGTTAAGGATTTCACCACCCAGTCCGCGTCGTCGGAAGTGAGCAGCCTCTGGCGCATCTCCTTGGCCCCCTCGAAGCCCTTCAGGTAATGGGTCAGGTGCTTGCGCATCTCGAGCAGTCCCATGCGGGGCCCCTTGACCTCGATGGAGCATTTCAATTGCTCCAGGGCGATGCCCAGTTTGAACTTGAGCGAGGGGGTGCCCATGGGCTTTCCCGTCTCCAGGTAATGGTTGATCTCCTCGAAGATCCAGGGGGCGCCCATGCTTCCCCGCCCGATCATGATGCCGTCACAGCCCGTCTCGTTGAAAAGCCGGTAGGCGTCCTGGGCGTTCTTGACGTCGCCGTTTCCGATGATGGGGATCTTGGCCCGCTGTTTCAGGTTCTTGATGACTTCCCAATTGGCCTTTCCCTCGAACATCTGGTTGCGGGTGCGGGCGTGGATGGCCAAGGCCGAGGCTCCCGCCTCCTGCACCGCCTCCAGCACCTCGAAAACCGCGTTGTCCATCGCGTCGTAGCCCGCCCGGGTCTTGACCGTGATGGGCACCTTGCCCTCCGTGGCTTCCACCATGCTCTTCACGATCCAGCCGGCCCGTTGGGGCTCCTTCAAGACCGCCGCCCCGGCGTCGCACTTGAGGATCTTGCCCACCGGGCAGCCGAAATTGATGTCAATCACGTCGGGTTTTATTTCCTCCGCCACCTTGGCGGCCGCCTCGCCCATGACGCCGGGGTCGCCCCCGAAGAGCTGGACCCCCACGGGCCTCTCGGGCTCGGTGAATTCCATGAGTTCGTTGGTTTTGTCGCTTCCCTCGATGAGCGCGCGGGAGCTGACCATCTCGGTAATAACCATGGCCGCCCCATAACGCCGGGCCAGGCGCCGGAATGCCGTGTCCGTGTAACCCGCCATGGGGGCCAGGAACACCCGGCCGTTCAAGGTGACGTTGCCCACCTTGAACTCGCGCGCGGATTTGCCCATGGCCTTGCCGGGAATTTCCGGGGCCAAGGCCTCCGCCAAGGGGGTGTCAGGGGATTCATTCTCTTTTGGCAACACGCTCATATTTCACCCGTTCGTTTT
>DATKOC010000188.1:0-47432 GCA_035524855.1 bacterium | reverse complement strand
GAAACTGGCTTTACCCGAATGGACTTTGGATTCCCTTTGGGGAGTCCCAATAAAACAGGAGGAGAAGAGTGATGAAATTTCTTCAAGATTTGTTCGGCTCCCTGAAGAAAAAACCGGTCCTTTTGGCTCTCGTCGGTTTTTCCTTCCTCGTAGCGGTTTCAGCGATGGCCCAGACGGCGGCACCCGCTGCCGCTCCGGCGGCGACTCCCGCCCCGGCGGCTCCCGCGGCACCGGCCATCAGCGCGGGTGACACGGCCTGGTTGTTGGCCTCGTCGGCCTTGGTGTTGTTGATGACCCCCGGGCTGGCCTTTTTCTACGCCGGCATGGTCCGCCGGAAGAACGTGATGGCCACGATCATGCAGAGCTTCTTCATGATCTGCCTGATCAGCGTCCAATGGGTGGTGTTTGGCTATTCCTGGGCTTTTGGGGATGGCAACGCCTGGATGGGGGGCATGAAGTGGTTCATGCTGGACGGCATGCCGGATGTGAGCCCCTTGGCTCCCACGGTTCCCCATTACGCTTACATGATCTTCCAGGCCATGTTCGCCATCATCACCCCGGCCTTGATCTGTGGCGCCTACGCCGAGAGGGTGAGCTTCAAGGGGTTCGTTCTCTTCTCCCTGCTCTGGGCCACTTTCGTTTACGATCCCGTCTGCCACTGGGTCTGGTCGCCCAACGGGTACTTCTGCGCTTTGGGCGCTTTGGACTTCGCTGGAGGCACGGTGGTGCATATGACCGCCGGTTATTCGGCCCTGGCCTTGGCCCTCTTGCTCGGAACCCGCAAAGGGTACGGCAAGGAAAACATGGCCCCCCACAACCTGACCCTGGTGCTCTTGGGCGCCAGCCTGCTGTGGTTCGGGTGGTTCGGGTTTAACGCCGGTTCGGCCTGCGCGGCCAACGCGCTTTCCTGCAACGCCTTCGTGACGACCAACACGGCGACCGCCATGGCGGCCATCTCCTGGTGCGTGATCGAGCTCCTGCACCGCGGCAAGGCGACGACCTTGGGCGCGGCCTCGGGCGCGGTGGCGGGCCTAGTGGCCATCACCCCCGCCTGCGGCTTCGTGAACCTCTCCGGTTCAATCTGGATCGGCGCCTTGGTCAGCGTGTTCTGCTACCTGGCCATCCAAGTGAAGCTCAAGATGGGTTATGACGATTCCCTGGACGCCTTCGGCGTGCACGGTGTTGGTGGCACTTTCGGCGCCATCGCCACCGGCCTCTGGGCCGTCAAGTCGGTCAACGGCCACGACGGATTGTTCGCGGGCAATCCCGCCCAGCTGATGATCCAGGTCAAGACGGTCTTGGCGACGATGATCTTCTCCTTCGTCATGACCGTGGTCCTGTATTTCCTCGTGGAAAAGACGATCGGACTGCGGGTCAACCAGAAGGACGAGGAATTGGGCTTGGACCTCTCGCAACATGGCGAAGAAGGATACATGATTTAAAGGCAGTCGGCAGCCGGCGGCCGATGGCCGCCGGCAAAAGCCAGTAAACGAAGTCAACAAACCACGGTAAAACCGTGAGGGAGGAAACAGAATGAAGAAAGTAGAAGCAATCATCCGGCCCAGCGCCCTGAGGGCCGTATTGGACGGGTTGAAATCCGTCGGATACGCGGGCGTGACCGTGGCGGAAGTTCAAGGCCACGGCAAGCAGAAGGGAATCACCGAATCCTACCGGGGACAAAGCGTCGAGGGGCTCCTGCCCAAGCTGATCCTGACCGCGGTGGTTTCGGACAAGCACTTGAACAAAGTGGTGGATATCATCGTCAAGCAGGCCAGGACGGGTGAGATCGGCGACGGAAAGATCTTCGTTTCCGCCGTCTCGAACGCTATCCGGATCCGCACCGGCGAAAAGGGCGATAAAGCCATCTAAGGTTTTTTGGGTTAAACTAATAGCCCCGTAGCGCGCCGAAAGGCCCGCCCGGGGCTATTTTTTTGTCCGGAGTAAACCATGAAAAAGACATCTTGGATATTGATGGGCCTATGGCTGATGGCGGCGGCATGCCTGGGCGCCTCCACTTCGCTTCCTGGCCTCGCCGTTGTTCCCTGGAACGGCCATAAGGCCGCGACCTCCCTCACCTTTGACGACAGCGATTCCTCCCATTTGGACGTGGCCGTTCCGGAACTGGACAAACGCAAGATGAGGGGGACTTTTTACCTCATCGCGAACAAGACCGACCGGAAGGATGAGTGGCGGAAAATTCTCGCCTCCGGCCACGAGATAGGGAACCATACCCTGGACCACAAACACCCCACGGAGTTGGATTCCAAGGGTGAGGAGGCCCAAGTGTCGGGAGCACGGAATGTCCTGCAGAAGGAATTTGGGGTGCCGGTACTCACTTTCGCCTATCCCTTCGTGGAATACACGTCGGGGTTGAAGAGTTGGGTGGAAAAGACCCACCTTTTGGCCCGTGGGGGAAATAGTTCCTACATTGTGAATGCCGAGCAGGAACCGGATTGGTGGGATATCCCCTCCCAGACGACCAAGAGCAATCTTGCCTTCAAGGATTACCAATCCTGGATGGATGAGGACCTGAAAACGGGCGGCTGGCTGGTTTGGATGATCCATGGTTTGGAGGGTACCCAGTGGGGGTGGGAACCCATCACCCGCGAAAACTTCACGAAAATCCTGGATTATCTGCAGGCGAATGATTTCTGGGTCGGCACCTTCCTCGAGGTCGGGAGCTATTTCCGGGCCCAAAAGATTTTTGAGAAAGCGAAGGTCGTTGAGAAGGATGGAAAAAAAACCTGGACTTGGGAACTGCCGGAATTCATGCCTCGCAACGTTGCGCTCAAGTTGGATTTGCCTGTGGACACGAAAACGAAGGGCTTGGAGGTGACGCAAGGCGGCCAAAAAATCACAGCCGATGAAAGGGGTTTTTATTCCATTAATTTCAGCAAGAAGGAAGTGACGCTTCGGCAGGTTGCTGAAACTTTTGTCCCGGAAAAACCGTAATGAATGCCGGGGCCTCCTATTTGGCGGATTAAACCAGTCATGGTGGGGGCAATTCTCTTCCGGAAATCGTTTTCACCATGTTGGGATCAAAACTGACATCCCTGGAAAAAATTTAATTTCTAAAAACAAACTTTGGTAGCGGGCTGGAATACCCAAGCTAATTACGATTAGAATGGCTGTCAAAATTAGCACATGGCTTAATTAAAAAACGTAAGTCATTTGGTTTCCTTGCAGGGACGCCAAAAACAATTTAAGGAGTGAGCCTTTATGGCCACGATCAAGGATGTCGCCAAGCAAGCCGGTGTGACCATCGGCACAGTCTCGCGGGTCTTGAACAATAAGAAGTGGGTCAGCGAGGACTGCCGCAAGAAGGTCCTGGTGGCGATCAAGGACTTGCATTACAAGCCCCAAGCCCACGCCCGACGCCTTCGCCAAAAACATTCCCGCATCTGCGGGGTCATCGCGCCGCACCACACCGCCATTTTCCGCAGTCCTTTTTTCACCGACATCATGCAGGGCCTGGAGGAGATCGCCGCCGAACACCAGTACCGCCTCCTGATCCACCCCTTGAACGAGACTGCCCGGGCGCAGGTTTCCTACCGCACGCTCCTGGGTGACGGCAGTGTGGACGGCATGTTCGTCCTGAACGCTTGGTCCACCGACGCCTCGATACGTGAACTCACCGAGGCTAACGTTCCATTCGTGCTGGTTAACGGCAAAATCACCGCCCAGGAGGAACTGCCTTACGTGGGTTTTGACAACCGCGGCGGTGTCAAGAAGGCCATCGCGCACCTGGTGGACCTGGGCCATGAGCGCATTGGCATCATCAACGGCCGCATGACCACCACCAACGCCTTGGAGCGCTTCCAGGCTTTCCAGGAAATGCTGGCCGACCATCAGTTGGAGTTCCACAGCGATTGGGTGGCCGACGGGGACTTCGAGGAGGAGGGGGGCTATAAGGCCTGCCTGAAGATCCTCTCCGCGGTACGCCGTCCCAGCGCCATCCTTTGCGCCAACGATTTGATGGCCATTGGGGCCATGCGGGCCCTGAAGGATAAGGGTCTTTCGGTCCCCGAGGACATGTCCATTGTCGGGTTCGACAACATGGAGGAAGCGGCCTACCATGAACCAGCCCTGACTACCGTGGCTTTCTCGGCCTATGAGATGGGCAAGCTGGCCGCCCACAAGATGTTCCAGATGATCGCCGAGGAGCCCCTGGTGGAAAAGGCCACCACCCTCCAGGCGGAATTGATCGAAAGGCAATCGACGAAAAAAATCAATTAACGCCGGAAAGATAGGAAAGGGCCGTTAAAATAAACCCCTGTGGCGTTGGCCGCGGGGGTTTTTTATTTTCGGGGGGAACGCCTGATTGAAGAGGCGTCTAAAGGAAACTATGACACGACGAGCCATTTTTTCGATATTGGCCCTCTTGGGTTTTTTAGGGTCGCCCCATTTTTTAGCGGCGCAGCAGGGCCAACCGGCGGCCAGCGGGGACGTGGTCACGGTGAAGGCTTATCCCTCCCTTCGGCCCATTCCGTTCAACGATCCCTTCAAAGTTGCGGTACAAGTCATCATCAAGGAGGGTTGGCACGTTAACGCCCATGAGGGGCTGCCCCAATATTTCATTCCGCTGGAAGTTTCATTGGAGGCTGGGTCGCCTTTTGAAATCGCAGGTCCCATCGAGTATCCCCTGGGTGTACAAGAAGCGTTAGGCGGGGTGACCAACCCTTATTCCGTCTACGCTGGAGAAATTCGGATTATTGTTCCCCTGCGTCATAGGCACCCTTCCAAAGAACAAGTCCTTAAGATACCTCTTGAATTAAAAGTACAAGCTTGCAACGACAAGTTCTGCTTGCGGCCTTCCGAGATTTCATTTTTTCCAGAAGTTCAATTGCCTTTCCAAGGCGAGAGCCCTCAGCCGGCGAATCAAGAAATGTTCACCGTCCCTCAAGGAACGGGCGGGGAACAGGAAAACATCATTGCCAAGTACCTGAAGAACAACGGTATTTTCCTCACCTTCCTCCTGATCTTCTTGGGAGGTCTGGCCCTCAACCTGACCCCCTGCGTTTATCCGATGATCCCAATTACCGTCTCCTATTTCGGGACCCAAAAGGCGGAAAAACCCCTGGTGGTGCTGGGACGGGCGGCGGCCTATGTGATGGGTATCTCGATGACCTATTCCTCGTTAGGTGTGACCGCGGCCTTGACGGGAAAAATCCTGGGGTCCACCCTACAATCACCCTTTGTGCTGATCGGCATCTCCCTTCTTTTGGCGGGGTTGTCCCTTTCTATGTTCGGCCTTTATGAGATTCAGGCCCCCACCTGGCTTTTGAACAAGGTGGCGGCGGGGAACACACAAGGCTGGATTGGGGCGCTGGGAATGGGCCTGGTCTTCGGGATCGTGGCGGCGCCCTGCGTGGACCCCTTTTCCATCGGTCTTTTGACCTTCGTGGCGGCCAAGGCTAACCCTTACCTCGGTTTCATCATGTTTTTCACCCTATCGTTGGGGTTGGGATTCCCCTATCTCTGGCTGGGATTCTTCTCCACGGAAATCCAACGACTCCCCAAGTCGGGCATGTGGATGGTTTGGGTCAAAAAAATATTCGGGCTGGTGCTTCTGGGCATGCCGCTTTATTTCCTGAATCCGCTCTTGCCGAAGGACTTCAATCATCTCGCGCTTCCGGCTTATCTTTTGGTTTGCGGGGTTTTGTTGGGTTGGTTCTTTTCGGGCGCCGGAGTGACCCCGGGATTCAAGAAATTCCAGCATGGTTTCGGGATTTTCCTCATCCTGGTCAGCGGGTTGGTTTACCAGGCTTGGCCCCGGACGGTGGAATTGCCCTTTGAGAATTATGATTCAGCTCTTTTACAAAAGTCGGCGCAGGACAAGAAGCCCGTTTTCATTGATTTCACCGCCAGCTGGTGCCTGCCCTGCAAGGAACTTGAAGTGAAAACTTTTTCCGACGCGAAGGTGCACGAGGCTTTGAAGGGATGGGTTCTGCTCAAGGCCGATTTGAGCCAATATTCCTCGGGACCGGTGGAGCAACTTAAGAAAACCTACGGCATCATGGGGGTCCCGACACTAGTGTTTATTGGGACCGATGGACAGGAGCGGAAAAACCTGAGGGCGGTTGGGTTTATCCCCGTGGAGGAATTTCTCGAAAAAGTCGCTTCAGTTCGATAACCCTTTTTGTTTCTTGTCGGGCGCTTTCTTGCCGTAAACCCAGAGACCGACGCTCAAGGCTAGGACCGCCAATTGAAAGAGGATGGTTTCCTGGGTGGGGTAAAGGCCGAGCCACTCCGAATGCAGGCTTAGCGGCGACAGGGTGATCGAGACCAGGTCCACCTCCTGGAACGAATGAATGGCCTTGCCGGTTAAGATGACCGCCAGCGCCACCATGATCATTGAGGAAATGTTGAACACCGTCTTGATCGGAATCCGGGTGCTGAAGACCAGCAAGAGCCAGCCCAGCAATAGGATGGCCACAAAGGCCCCCGCCACTCCCGCCTCCAGGGCCGTCTTGGTTTCGGAGCCTCCCTCCAGCCAAATGGCCCGCAAAAAGAGCACCGTCTCAATGGCCTCGCGGAAGGCCGCTAAGAAAGAAATGAAGGCCAATTGCATGAGGTTTCTCCCCTCCACCGCCGCCTTGACCTGTCCCTCGATGAAAGCCTTCCAACGGGTAATTTCGGTGCGGCTATGGAGCCAGAAGCCGATGTAAAGAAGGATTACCACGGTTAAAAGACCCGTGATGCCTTCCATCATTTCCCTCCCCAAGCCGCTTAAGTCCATCAACCATCCCGAGAAGAACCAAGCCACCACACCCAAGCCCACCGCCGCCAGCCATCCGCCATGCACCCAGCGCCGGGCCTTTTTGGCCCCCGAAGCGCGGATGACACCTAAAAGGGCCACGATCAACAGCACCGCCTCGAAGCCCTCGCGGATCAAGATGCCAAAGGCCAGGGTGAAGGTCATCCAAGGAGTGGTAGTTTTTTGCTGGAGGAGCTTGGAGGCGTTGGCCAGGGCGTCGAAGGCTTTCATGAAGGCGGTGTTGACCTCGCCGACCGGTTTTTTCCCGTTCACGGCAGCGCGGGCCAGGCCCATCATTTGCTCCAAATCGGTCACCGCTTGGGGATCGCTGGCCTTCAGGCGGGGCTCGACCGGTTCCACGCCTTCCACGTAGGCCCGTAAGGCTTTTTCGGAAGACGATTGGAAATGGTTCGTCAGGTAATCCGCCAAGGATTCCTGAAGACAGTATTTCGCGAAATTGAGGGACTCTTCCGCGCCGTTTTCCACCGTATGGAGGCGAAGTGAGGCCAGGACTTGCTGTTGTTCGGCAGGGGGCATTTTGAGATTCTCGAGCAGGGATGTGTCCGATGTCGTGGCCAGGAGCGGGAGGGATTTTTCCAGGGAAGCTTTCAAGGAGGAACGCCCTTTTTGGAAGAGCATCGCCTGGTCCTGGGGCGGGGACGTCTGGTACCGGAGGGAAATGGCGTAAAAGGCGAGGTTCCAAACATCCTGGTCGGAGAAGGTCGTGAAGGCCGCCATGGCGGTGTTGGGAACACCCAACCGCACCGCGTTGAAGACCTGGAAGGGCGTCATCTTGTCCATGCGGGCATGGTCCATGAGGTTGACCGGCTTGGGATTCAGGGACGCGGCGGAAGGCCCGTCGCCATAGCCTTGCGGGCCGTGGCATTTGGCGCAAGTGTTGGCAAAGAGGGTTTTGCCGTAGGACAAGTTAGGCCAGGAGGTGGGGGCGACGGGAATGCCCGCCAGTTGGATGACTTTGGATTGGGCGAGGCGGGCCGCCGCGGCCACCTGGACAGGGTCGGCCTTGGATTGGATAAGATTGTTCAAGTTTTGGATAAGGGATTGAACGTCGGTGGAAGACTTCACCTCGGGCAGGGTCTGCCCCAGCTCGACGACGGTTTTGACGAACTCCTGCTGTTCTTTATATTCCGAAAGGCTCAGGACCTTTCCGTTCTTGACGGCGCCGCCATAATCCACCGCCAGATAATCCAAAAGATGGACGAGCAGGCGCGGGGATTTTTCACCTTCGTCGCCGCCGAAAGCGGGGTTGGTGCCCGCCTTGAAAAGGGGCCACATCCCGAGGAAGCAAAAAAGCAAAAGGGCCGAGAGGAGAAGTAATTTCCGGGTCACGTCCAACCGCCTTTAAGAATTGAAGCCATGATATTGAAAATCATTATCAAAATCTATCTTAACAACCATCCGCCATTGAACGATGAAAAACGAACCGAGAGGCTGGACGGAAAGGGGGAATTATAGGGAAAAAAGGCGGCCTGAAAAGATGATTTAAGTCACTCCCCGAGCTGGCGGAGGGTATCGAAGGAGTAAAGCCCGGTACCGTGGCCGTCGGACCACTGGAAATGCAGGGCGTAGCGGCCCACGGGGGCCACGCCCACGATGCGAACCTCCGGGTCAATGGAATCAATCTTGATGATCCGCTGGCCGGTTAACTCATCCACGCATTGGGCGCAGGGGCACATGCTCCGCAAGTAGCGGTTGGGATAGCGCATGACCTTATCGTCCTCCCAGGTGATGGTGGTCACCGAGGGATCCTGGGTGTTCACTTCCTTGGGCCGGGCGGTCACCTTGGCCGTGGCGGCGTTGATGATGGAAAGCTGGGCCGCCATTTGCCGGGCCATGGAGTCGTAGGCCTTGCCCGACAGGGTGTCGGGATGGGCGGCCACGGTCGGGATGCCGTAATCCCCGTCGGCGGCGATGATGGGCTCCAAGGGAACCTCGCCGAGGAAGGGAACCATCAATTCTTCCGACATCTTTTTGCCTCCTCCCTTTTTGAAGATAGGGGTCACTTCGTGGCAGTGCCCGCAGACGAAGCCACTCATGTTCTCGACGATCCCGATGATGGGCACCTGCAGCTGTTGGAACATGCGCAGGCCCTTTTGGGTAATGGTACGGGCCACATCTTGAGGGGTGGTGACGATAATGGCGCCTGCCAGGGGGACCGACTGGGTGAGGGTCAATTGGATGTCGCCGGTGCCGGGCGGAAGGTCTATAAGGAGATAATCCAACTCGCCCCATTCCACACCCCCCAGGAATTGCTGAACCAGCTTACTGGCCATGGGCCCGCGCCAAATGAGGGCGGTGTCGGATTCTTGCTGGAGCATTCCGACGGACATGAACTTGATGCCGTGCTTCTCGAAAGGGATCATTTTCTTGGTCAGGGGATCGGTATCGGGCTGTTTGCCCAGCACGCCCAGCATGCGGGGGATGGAAGGGCCATAAACGTCGGCATCCATGAGCCCCACCGCGGCGCCGGTTTTGGCCAGGGCCAGGGCCAGGTTTGTGGAGACGGTGCTCTTGCCCACGCCGCCCTTGCCGGAGGCCACGGCGATCAGGTTCTTCACGGAAGGCATGTTGAGGTTTTTGATGCCGGTGGGGGCCTGACGCACGTTGGAAGTCATCTTTACTTCCACGCCGGTAACCCCGCTGATCTTTTTGACTTCTTCCTCGGCCTGTTTCTTGAATTGGTCCTTTACCGGGCAGGCGGGCGTAGTCATCTCGATGTCGAAACTGACCTTGCCAGAGTCAATCTTCATGTTCTTGATGAAGCCCAAGGACACGATGTCCTGGTGCAGGTCGGGGTCCTGGATTTTGCGCAGGGCGGTTAGGATGTCTTGTTCGGAAAATTTCATTCAGCTGACTCCTTCAGTGTCGGTTAGCGGCCTATAACATGGTTATTCAGGGAAGAAAATGCAAGGTGCATTCGGTTTTCCATACGCGGCCGGTTGCGGGCCGATATTCTCCCACGGAGGGTGGAGAATAGAAAAGTTCAATTTTCCCGTGAAAATAAGTAAAATGAACTCGAAAATTTGCTGCCACGGCGATCTTCCTACGCAGTGACGGTTCGACAAAGGTCACCCTTTTATGTACCGATCCTTCAATTTAAATTTAATGGAAATCGGCACTATGCCAACCCCTATTTTTTCCACACGCATTCGCGTGTGGAAATTTTGATTGGGAAGGTTGGCATGAAAGCCGTCATCATGGCCGGCGGGTTCGGCACCCGCATGAGGCCCCTCACCATCAACCTTCCCAAACCCATGATTCCCATGGTTAATCGTCCGATCATGGAAATCATCGTCGAATTGTTAAAGAAGCACCACCTGACCGACCTGATCAGCGTTGTTTTCTACCAGCCGGAAGTGATCACCGAATATTTCAAGAACGGTTCCGACTTTGGAATCCAGATGCAGTACAAGGCGGCGGAAAGCGACTTGGGCACCGCCGGGTCCGTGAAGAACTGCCAGCCCATGATCGGCAAGGAAAGGTTCGTGGTCATCTCGGGAGACGTGCTGACCGATTTCGACCTAACCGCCGCCATCAAGTTCCACGAGCAGAACAAAGCCAAAGCCACCATGATCCTCACCCGGGTGGAAAACCCCTTGGCCTTTGGGGTGGTGATCACCGACAAGGATGGGCGCATCGAGCGGTTCCTGGAAAAACCAACCTGGGGTGAGGTCTTTTCCGACACGGTCAATACCGGCATCTACATCCTGGAGCCGGAGGTGCTCGACCTCATTCCCGAGAAAGTGGACTACGACTTCTCCAAGAACCTGTTCCCCCACATGCTCAAGGAAGGCATGCCCCTTTACGGCTATATCGCACAAGGCTACTGGGCCGACATCGGCAACCTGGACCAGTATCGCTTGGCGCATCAGGATGTTTTCGCGGGCAAGGTGGAGATCAATATTCCGGGAACCCGAGTGAACAAGGTTGGCAAGGAGATTTGGGCAGGGCCCCATAGCCATATTGATCCTACCGCCCAGCTTTCGGGAACGGTTGTCATGGGGAGCAATTGCAATATCGGGAAGAACGCCAAGGTTTCCAATTCCGTCCTGGGGGACGGGTGCCAAGTGGGTGAGGGGGCGATTTTGACCAATGCCATCCTATGGCGGAACGTTTCCATTGAAGCCGAGGCCGAGGCAAGGGAATGCGTCATTTCCTCGGGCACGGACGTGCAGGAGAAGGCGGACATCTTTGAGGGCGCCATCATCTCGGACAACTGCACCATCGGGAAAAAGGCGGTGATCAAAGCGGGCGTCAAGGTTTGGCCCAACAAAGTGGTGGAGGATGAGGCCCAATTGGCCACCTCGCTTATTTGGGGGGACAAGTGGGCCCGGTCCATCTTCGGCCAGCATGGCGTCACCGGCATCGCGGGTATCGACATCACACCGGAGTTCGCCAGCAAACTGGGCGCGGCTTACGGGGCCTCTCTCCCCAAGGGCTCCACCGTGGTCACGGCCCGTGACATCCACAAAACCAGCCGTATGATCAACCGGGCGCTTATTTCCGGCATCCTCTCCTCCGGGGTCAATGTCCACGACCTGCAGGATATGCCTATCGCCGTGGCGCGCTACGCGGTGCCCAAGCTGGGCAATGCGGGCGGGCTCCACACCCGAAAGAGTCCCTTCGATAAACAATTCGTTGATATCAAATTCATGGATAGCCGAGGACTGGCCCTTTCCTCCGGCAAGGAAAAGGGCATCGAGAACCTCTTTTACCGGGAGGATTTCCGCCGGGCCACCATGGAGGAGACCGGGGAACTTTCCTTCCCACACCGTCTCTTAGAGTTCTACCAGGAGGGCTTCCTGGAGTCGCTCAACGTCCAAAGCATCGTGGACTACAAGCCAAAGGTCATCATTGACTACGCCTTTTCGGCGGCGTCCCCTATTTTCCCCTCGCTGTTGGGCAAATTGGGCTGCGAGGTAGTGGCCTTGAACGCCTATATGGACGAAACCAAGCTCACCAAGACCCAGGAGGAATTCCAAGCCTCCTTGAAACAATTGTCGGATATTGTTCCCACCTTGAAGGCCCATTTCGGCGTGCTTTTCGACTCCGGGGCGGAAAAGATTTTCGTGGTGGATGAAAAGGGGCATCTTTTGCACGGCACTGAATTGCTGGCCCTTTTCTCGCTTTTCGCTTACCACAAGCGGAAAGGTGCCAAGACGGTGGTGCCGATCAATGGTTCCCAAACTCTTGATGACTTAGCCAAGGTCAACGGGGGTCATATCCAACGGACCCGGATTAACAACTATTCCCTCATGGAAGCGGCTACCCAGAAAGACGTGGCTTTTGTGGGCGAGTCGGATGGTGGGTTCATTTTCCCAACCTTCGCGCCCTTTATGGACGCCATGATGTCCACGGCCAAACTAATGGAGTTTATCGCCCTGGAAGGAAAGCCCATCTCCCATTACTTGGAACAGATCCCCAAGAAAATCCAGGTCAGCCAGAAGGTACCCTGTTCCTGGGAAATGAAGGGGACCATCATGCGCCACTTGATTGAGGACACCGCTAATGAGAAACGGGACCTCATTGACGGCATCAAGATCAGCCAGAATGGTTCCTCTATCATGATCCTGCCCGACGCCGACATGGCTCTTTTTCACGTGAGCGCTGAAGCGGAGAGCGAGAAGAAGGCGAAAGAACTTGTGACGTCTTATGTCGACAAGATTAAAAAGTGGCAAGGGTAAATCTTAAAGTTCTTGAAAAGTTGTGATTTTAAAAGCATTGCGCTGATTCTCCTTTTTCCGTAAACTCTCCCCTCGTTTCGTTTAACCTCCCCCAAAAGGCCCCTTAAAGTGGTGAAAATAGCATTCGGAACCTCCGACCCTTCGACTTGGCTTAGGGACACTCAAAGCACTCTTCACTCTTTCGGTAGTCTGAGGATCCTCAATGCCTAAGATTACGTTTGGAACTTCAGGCTGGCGGGCCATTTTGGCCGATGATTTCACTTTCGCCAACGTACGCATCGCGGTGGCGGCCATCGCCCAGCACCTCCAAAAAACTGGGGAGGCCTCCAAAGGCGTATTGGTGGCAGGGGATTACCGCTTCCTTTCAGAAGAATTCACGAAACTGACCGCCGGAGTCCTGGCGGGTCACGGAATCACTTCCTATATGTGCCCCATTGGGACACCCACTCCGACCGTTTCCTATGAATTGATCCGCAGGGGACTGGCCGGTTCCATCAACTTCACCGCCAGCCATAATCCCGCCCAATACCAGGGTCTCAAGTTCAACGGTTCCGACGGCGGGCCAGCCCCTCCCCAAGTCACTTTGTCCCTGGAATCGCTGGCCGAAAGCATCGCGGTGAAGGGTCAAAAGGTTCCTGAGCTAACTTATGAACAGGCCCAAGAAAGAGGTTTGATCGAGGATATCGATCCGAAGGCGGAATACTTCAAGCGGATTTGGGAAATCGTCAATTTCGACGTGCTGAAGAAGGCCCGCCTTAAGATTGTCCTGGACGTGATGCACGGCAACGGGATGGGCTATTTGGACACCCTGCTCCAAGAAGCGGGTGTGAACCTAAAAGTCCTGGACAACAACCGGGATCCCTTGTTCGGCGGCCACCATCCCGAGCCCGGGCCGGACGATTTGAAGGAAGCCATCCAACTGGTCAAGACCTTGCCCGCCCATTTGGGTTTGGCTACCGATGGGGACGCGGACCGGTTTGGGATCATTGACGGCAATGGAACCTATATCAGCCCCAACGAAGTAATCGCTATCCTCCTTGAGCACTTGCTGAAGACCCGGGATTGGAAAGGCTGTGTGGTGCGCACCGTTCCCACCACCCACCTCATTGACGCCATCTGCAAGGCCCACGAAGTTCCCCTCAAGGTCACCCCGGTGGGGTTCAAGTACATTGCCGAGATCATGACCAAGGAACCTATCCTCATCGGGGGAGAGGAATCGGGTGGGCTGACGGTGCACGGTCACGTGCCCGAGAAAGACGGCATCTTGGCCTGTTTGCTCATGGCGGAAGTCGTGGCCAAGGAAGGCAAGACCTTGTCGTCCGTCCTCAAGGGCCTCTACCAGCAATATGGCGCCTTTTACAGCGACCGCCTGAACATCCGGCTAAAGGACGGCTTGAAGGAGGTCATGACCGCTAAATTGAAGGACCATCCCCCGTCCGAAATCGCCGGGTACAAGGTGGCCGAGATTGACCGTAAGGACGGGTTCAAGTTTATCCTCTCCAACGGTGAATGGCTGATGGTGCGTTTTTCAGGCACCGAACCCCTGATGCGCTGTTATCTGGAAGCCCATTCACAGGAAAATCTTGAAAAGTTGAGATTAGCTGGACAAGAACTGATAAAAGTCTAGGATTCAAGCTCTCCGCGCATTTCATTCCCCCTGTTTTTGCGATAAACTAAGCCCGTTGTCGCGATGAATTTCAGCGATGAAACGTGAGTCTTAGCCATGCCCAACCCTCTAGCCGAAGCCACCGCTACCGTTCAAAAAAAGATCATGAACCTCCTTGTTCCACTGGTTTTGTGGCTAGGTTTAAGTTTTGGAATGGCTGCCGTAATCGCCCAATTCACCCAGGACGATAACTTAGTCCACTACGTGGGCTTTGGCACCGCGATCCTTCTTCTTTTTTGGTGGTTCTTCCTCGCTTGGCGGTTGGGCAACCGGTGGCTGTTGGACCTGCAGGAATTGCTCATCAAGAACCAGATGATCCCCTTCAATGCCCCCCGGATCAAAACCGCCATGCCCTGGGACGTAACCTCCCACCGTGAAAAGCTCCTAACCACGACGGCCATTGAGTACCGGAAGCTCGTGGAGAACGCCAAGGTCTCCAACCAGACCTTGGAAAAATATGTCGGTACCAGCGTGAGCGAGAAAGCCTCCAAGAAGGCCCTGCAGTCCGAATTGGGCGGGGAGCTTCGAAAGGTTTACGTTCTTTTCTCCGATGTCCGGGGTTTCACCCACATGACCGAGCAGATCAAGCCTGAGGAAACCGTCGAAGTCCTCAATAAAATGTTCACCGCCATGGAGGAAGTCATCACCCAAAACGGGGGGGACATCAACAAGTATATTGGGGACGCCATCTTCGCCTTTTTCCGCCGGCCTTACGGAAACGAAGGGGAGGCGGCCAAGATGGTCCTGCGCACCGCGGTGCGCATGCAGGACCGTTTTGACGTGATCAACCAGAGTTTCAAGGTGGCTTACAGCAGGCCCCTGGATATCGGGTTGGGTATCGGTGTCACCGCCGGGGAGGCCATCATGGGCAACCTGGGTTCTTCCAACCGCATGGAATTCACCCTCATCGGCGACACGGTTAATATGGCTTCCCGCCTTTGCGGAGTGGCCAAGCACGGGCAGGTCCTGGTCAACGAGGAGATGTACCAGGCCGCGAAAGATCATTTCGAAATGACGCCCCTTCCTGCCATGAAGATCAAGGGGAAGGAAGAGATGCAAACTCCCTACCTGGTACATGG
Source organism: bacterium (assembly GCA_035524855.1). GTDB lineage: Bacteria > Oederibacteriota > Muellerivitia > Muellerivitales > Muellerivitaceae > DATKOC01. The sequence continues at coordinate 32,225 of DATKOC010000188.1, read as the reverse complement.
GGAGAGGCTTGTCAGAAGCAATTAGAAATACGGATGGACATGATGAAACGAACGAAATCTAAAAGAGCGCCCCGAAAGGTTCAGCGCGCGGTTGGGGCCGCTTACCGCCATTTTGGCCTTAAGCTCGATCCTTTCACCACGCTCTCGCTCCAAAAACACAATCTGGAATATTTTATCGGGCGAAAGGCCCTCATCAACCGGTTATCCTCCGCCATGTTCTCCCTTTCCAACGCGGGTGTGGCTGGGGAACCAGGGGCTGGGAAAAGTAGCGTGCTTCAATACTTGAAGACGCTCGTTCCCAAAGAGTTTTATTCCGTGAGCATAGGTGTTCCCCTGGACGACGCTTCGTATTTTCTCTCCGAACTCTTGCGGGAAATATTGGTCGTTATCCCCAATGTTCCGGGCTTGAACCTTAAGGAGATCGGAAAAAGGCTGGAAGCGGGCGAGTTGAGCAAAAACGCCGTTTTTTCCATGATTCGCTCCATCACCCATCGCCTCAAGAAACCCTTATTGGTTTTTGTGGACGACCTGGAAAAGATCAAAGGCGATCGAATTCAACACCTAACCCGCTCGGAGCGTACCCTTCAACTACTGGAAGAACTCAAGCCGCTCTTGGAATTGCCGAAGGTCGCTTTCGTTATGGCGCTTCAGGAAGAGTTTTATTCGAAGGTCAGCCAAGTCGTGAAAGAGGGAGCCGAGCCCACGGTCTTGGGTCTTTTTAAGCACATGGTTCAGGTGGAAAAGTTCACTCAAGTTGAGCTTCGTGAAATTCTCTCGGCTCGCTTAAAAAAGGCGGGGTACAAGGGAACCGTGGAAGAATTCCTCGAGCCGGAGGCCCTTACCCTGGCCCTCTCACTGGCCGCGGGCAATCCGAGGCGGTTCCTTTTCCTCCTTTCCGAGGGAATGTACCGGGCTTTCCAGCGGGAGGGCAAAAGGGTTGAGTTCCAAGACCTTTATGAAGCCGTCAATGAACACCTGAAACTGGACCTGGTTTGCAAGAAGCTCCTTTATTTCCTGGCGAAGTCCGGTCGGGCGGTGGCCTCTAACACCGACCTCCAGGCCTTCATGGGGCTGGACATGATTTCCATTTCCCGTCGACTGGAGATCCTCTCCAAGAACCGGCTGGCGGAAATGGTGGATATCGCTGATGGCGCCAAGGTTTACGCTTTGCCAGGCTCCCGAGAAACCCTCCCAGCCCCTACGGTACTTCCGCAGGTCAAAATCACCCGCTCCGCCACGGGTGAGAAAATCTTCAATCTTCCAGGTGTGGAAGAAAGCGGAAAGAATTAGTGCCGGCCTTCCTGGTTTTGGTCACAACGCCCAACGCGAGGGTCTCCGAAAAAATTTCCAAGGGCCTGGTGGCGGCCAAACTGGCCGCCTGCGTGAACATCGTGCCGGGCCTCCAAAGCCGCTATTGGTGGAAAGGGAAGATTGAAACCGCGCGGGAGCAGTTGCTGATCATCAAGACCACCCGTGCCCGATTCGCGGCCCTGACCCAGTGGGTCCGGAAAAATCATCCCTATACCGTTTGTGAAGTCATCGCCCTTCCCATCACCGCCGGAAATCCACCTTACCTGAAATGGATTCATCAAAGCCTGAAATAATCGGAGTCCCAGCATGCCTTCCCTCGAAACCAACAGCCAAACCTTTCGGACCCTGATCCTCACGCGCAGTCTCTGTCTTGGGCTGATGTTCCTGCTTTTTATCCTCACGGAGTCGGGCCACGCATCGCATGGGGTCGTGGCGGGTTGGAATCTCCTTATCGTCGCCCTGGTTCTCAGCCCGGTCTTTTGGGTCTTGGGCCGGATCAAAGGCCTTGTGGGATGGCTGATGCCCGTCATGTTCCTGATGGATTCACTTTTAGTTGGGGCCTGGGTTACGGTTTCAGGAGGGGCGGTGAGTTTTTATATGCCCTATTTCCTGCTCCTGCTCGTGGCGGCAATCCTTGTCTTGACCCGCCGGAAGGCGCTGGTGGTAGTCCTGCTGATCTTTGGGGTTTTCTTCGCCACCCTCTACGCCGATTTTGTTTTGGACCTTCCCCAATCGTTCGACGCAGGGAAGACCAATTTCGTGGATGGAATCCTGGACCGCCTAAGCCCGGAAGTTCGGGAAGGACTTTATTGGCAACAGTCCATCCGATGGCTTTTCTTTTTCCTGATGATGTGCGCGGCCTGCGTGCTCCTGATGCGGCAGGTTTGGGTCAGGGAAGAACGGCTTCGGGCGCGGGAGAAGGCCCTGGAACAAAAGCGCCACCTGATCCAAATGGGGGAACTGACGGGCCGCATCGCCCACGGTGTCAACACGCCCCTGGGACTCATCTCGGGCAACCTGGAACTTCTGATGGCTGAGACCCGGAAAGGAAGCAAAACCCAAAAGAACCTCATTCAGATCGAGCAATATGTCCAGCGGGCCATCCGCACGGTACGGGACATCCTGGATTTTTCCCGGCAAAGCATGTCCGAAATCAAGTCCGTTTCCATCAGCGAAATACTGCAGGCCGTGACCCGAACGGTCCAACCCAAACTCAAGAAGGCCGGGGGACAGCTCATCCTGGACATCGAGCCCAAACTCCCAGAAATCACGGGCTATCCGGAGAGCCTGTTCCAGGCTTTACTCAACCTGGTGGAAAACGCGGTGGATTCCATTCGACCAGGGGGGGTGATCACGCTCTCGGCCAGCTTTCAGTACCGTTCGATGCGCTTAAGTCCCCACGACCGCAGGGGCGAGGTCAAATTGGCGGTGCGGGACAATGGGCGGGGGATTCCCACCGGGGAGCTAAAGCGTATTTTTGAGCCTTTTTACTCCACGAAAGGTTTCGGAAAGGGCACAGGCTTGGGACTTTCAATCGTCAAGCGCATTGTGGATGAGCATGGAGGCCAGATTCGGGTGGAAAGCCATCTCGGGGAAGGAACAGTTTTTACCCTCTTGATTCCCACGGACGGGCTGGTCCGGGAAGGCGCCAACAATCCGGAGAAATTTCACTATAATGAACCTATTCCCCTGGTGAAGGAACCCGCCGAATGAAGAAGAGCCTGAAAAAAAAGAAAAAGCCGTTCATCAAACCCCGTTCCATGCCGGTCGGCCGGGCGCACCTCCTAGTAGTCGATGACGAGGCTGACTTCGGAAAGATGATCCAAAAAACCCTGGTCCAGGCCGGTTACCGGGTGGACGCGGCCGTGAGCGCCACCCAGGCCATCGCCCTCCAACGGAAGCATTCCTATGACTTGGCCCTCGTGGACCTTCGCATGCCCGAGATGACGGGCTTGGAACTCCTGCAATACCTGAAGGTTCGCGACAAGAAGATCTTCGTGATCATCATGACGGCCTATGGCTCCTTCTCCATAGGCATCGACGCCCTCCGAAAGGGAGCTTGCGACTACCTGGCCAAACCTTTCCAACTCACGGTTCTCAAGGACAAAGTGCGGGAAGCGCTTGAACGCCGTGGGCATTACCTGGAGGAACAAAGAATATTCCCGGAACGCGGCACCATCGACGAACTCTAAAACCAATTTTGAATTCTAAATTTTTAATTATGAATTGTTGAAATTTTTGAACGGAAGCGTCCAAAGATAGCCGCCATTTAAAAATAAGAATTCAATATTCAAAATTAGAAAGTGTTTTTCAAAAAATGGCAAAAAAAATCACCTCTTCGCCCAAGCACCGCAATATACCCGAGCCCACGATCGCTAGACTTCCCCGGTATTTGCGCAGTTTCGCCGAGTTCGGCCAAAAGAAACAGGAGGTGATCTCCTCCAAGGAATTAGCGGGGGCTTCCGGTATCAATCCCGCCCAAGTGAGGAAAGACCTCGCTTACTTCGGCCAGTTTGGCCAAAGAGGCGTGGGTTACGACGTGAAGACTCTGGACCAAAAGATGAGGGAGATCCTCGGGCTTCAAAAGGCCTGGCGCATCGCCCTGGTAGGTTGTGGAAACCTGGGCACGGCCCTCCTGCAATACGGTGGTTTCGCCAAGGCGGGATTCCGAATCGAGGCGGCTTTCGACGTGGATCCTTCCAAAGTGGGTTGGGAATTGGAAGGCGTGAAGATTTGGGCGACGCCCGCCATCCGCCAAGTGGTGCGGGAGAAAAAAATCGAAATCGGCATCATCGCGGTACCGGCCAGCCAAGCCCAGCGTGTGGCCGACGACCTGGTGGACGCGGGCATCCGCGCCATCGTGAACTTCGCCCCCTGTGTTTTGGCGGTTCCGAAATCTGTGTTGGTGAGGGGGGTAGACTTGGCCTCCGAATTGGAACATTTAACTTATTTCCTCATGAAATCAAATAAAAGCGAGAAATGAGCTTGTTCGGGGCGGAAACCCATACACCAAGGCTATTATTACGAACACCCCGGTTTTCCGACTGGCCGTCGGTCCAGGAATACGCCTCAGATCCTAAAGTTGTCCGCTACGTTGTTTGGGGACCGAACAGCCCCATGGAGACCCAGGCTTTCCTCCGAAACTGCATCAGGCTCCAGGCACGAAGACCCCGGCGGCGTTACGATTGGGCCATGGTGGAGAAGGCTTCGGGTCAGTTCATCGGTATTTGTGGGTTCAGCGTCACTTCCGCCAAAAACAGGGAAGGTGGTGAGTTGGGTTATTGCCTCAACCGGAAAGCTTGGGGAAAAGGTTACGCCACGGAAGCCACCCGGGCCATGATTCAAATCGGATTCAAGAAGCTAGGGTTACGCCGAATCACCGCCACCTGTGACGCCAAAAACAGGGCCTCGGCGCGGGTTTTGGAAAAGGCCGGCATGCGAAAAGAAGGACGTTTTCGCAAAAATTTGTTTCAAAAGGGAAAGTGGCGTGATACCTTTTTCTTCGGGATTTTGAAGGAAGACTGGAAAGGGAAAATGGAAGCCGTCCAAAAAAATGAAATGATCGCTGAAACCAAGGTCTTCCAGGGTTTCCGCAAAATGTACCATGTGTTGGCTTCCTCACTCTTTCCATTGGCCTACCTTTATCCTCCCTTTCATTTATCGGTTCCGGAAATCCGCCGTTGGCTTCTGATCGTGGCGGGATTTTGCTTCCTGATTTCCTTTACCCTGGACTTGATGCGCCTGCGGGATCACAAGTTCAATTCCTGGTTCATGGGGCTTTTTTCGGAGTTTATCCGCCGCACGGAAGCCAACCGGTTTAACGGGTCCACTTTCCTTTGTATGGCCTTCTTTCTTGTCGTTTTCTTCTTCTCGAGGAATATCGCCATTACCGCCATGTTTTTCCTTTCCCTGGGCGACGCCGCCGCGGAGTTGGGGGGGAAGAATTTCGGCAGAATCCGGATGTTCGGAAAATCACTCGAAGGGACCGCTGCGTTTTTCCTGGTGGCTTTCTTGGTCGCCTTCGCATTGTTTGACAACTGGTTGATCGCCCTTGTGGGGGCTTTCGCCGGAGCCTTAGTTGAGCTTCTTTCTTTCGAATGGGACGACAACCTGACGGTTCCTATCGGGTCGGCTTTGGTCTTGTCGGCCGTCTTCCTGTTATTGCATCTTGGCAGCCCCCTAACTTCTTTTTAACTAAAACCTGACAAATTGGCCTTAAATAAGCTGAATTAAAGCCTTTTTATTGTTTATCGTTAAAAATTAAACAATAATGGCAAATTTTTTAGCTAAAAATAAGGGTTTTTAGCCAAGTCGAAGAATTCAATGCACTAAAAGGCTTTGTGACCGTCCAAAGGTAGAAAGAAAGGCAAAGAAAACCCCAGGTTAACCTTTTTCCTACTTGGCATGCTTGATGCCTTTCTAAAAGACAAATGATTTTCAGGTTGTGAGCCGCCCGCTTGCCAGCGACGCCTCGGAAACCAGAAACAAGATGTGGTTGCCAGGTTGAGTTGCCCAATGCACCTGCAAAGCCAGAAAGCGAGGAAGGCCATGGATGAGAACTGCAAAAGAATCAAGAAGCTTTTGGAGCTCTATCGGGAAGGAAGGCTGACGGACGAGCAAAAGGCCGATGTGGAATACCATCTGCTCTACTGCCCCGAATGCATCTTTCTGCTGACTTTGGTGCCGTCGTTAAGCCCTGAGTAAGAGCCGAAAACATCGGAAGGACCAAAGCCCGCCCTCCCCGGCGGGCTTTTTTTATTTCTCCAGAATTGACAATTTTCCAGCCGCCCTTCAAACTCCATCCCGACATTTTCGATTTTTTCAGGGTTTTCTGCGCCGGTTCGCGGAAAGCCCTAATTGCATTTGGGGACAAGATGGCCGAGGAACAACCTAAAACCGAAACTACCGGGTTGAAAGCCCCCTTCGCTTTTTCCAAGTTGGATTGGCCGGAAGCAAATAAGGCCCTGGAGTCCTTGGAAAAAAAGAAACCCAGGACTCTTATCCACGGCGTGCCCGGATCGGGCAAGGCCTTTCTCCTGGCTTGGTTCCATCAGAAACTCAATGAGGGCCATCCCTGGCTGATTCTCACCTCCACCCGTGAGGAAGCCCTCGTCCTCCAGGACGATTTGACGAGCTGGCTTCCCCAAGTTCCGGTTTACCTTTGCCCCGGCTGGGAAACCCTGCCCCAGGACGCGGAAACCCCTGACCCGGAACTCATCGGAGAACGGCAGAGAACCTTTTATGAATTATTCCAGGGTGGTCCTTGCATCGTGATCTCCCCCCTGATGGGCGCCCTTCAACATACTATTCCGCCCGGGGAATGGCTGGACCAGGTTTTGATCCTCAAGCGCAACCAGGAAGTTCCACCTGACTTGAAGCAACGCCTGATTGCCTTGGGATATGAGTCGGTCAACCAAGTGGTCCGGTCGGGTCAATTTGCCTCCCGTGGGGGCATTTTGGACCTGGCCTCGCCGGGATCGCCCTCCGGTCCGGTGCGAATGGAACTCTTCGGTGACACGCTTGATACCTTGCGTCCCCTGGACATCCTGAACCAGCGGTCCAGCGGGGACCTGGAGGAAGTTCTCGTTTTCCCTGCACACGAGGTCGTGATGAAAGACGTGACCCGCTACAACCTGCGCCAGGCGCTGAAAGCCAAGGCCAAGGATGAGGAGGGCCAGGAAGGTTCCCGTTGGGCCAAGGACGCATTGGAGCTCTTCAACCAAACCTTCCAGTTCCCGGGTTGGGAATGGAACGCGATAGGAGCCCTGGAGGAAAAGGCTTGCTTGCTGGATTACCTGCCGAAAGAAACCCGGATCCTATTGGTGGAACCCCTGGCCTTTGAGCGAAAGTGGGAGGAATTCCAGGAAGTTCTGGAAGGGTGCGACCGACAGGCCGCGGAAAATGGGGCCGATCTTTTTAGCTCGGCTGATTTATTTTCCAACATTCAATTCCTCAAAAAGGCGGTCGAAAAGGGCCAGGCCACCGGACTTTCACAGATCGAGCAGGACCTCTTTCAACAGCCCCCGGCGGAAAGCCATGGTCTTCCGGGTCGTTCGCTTCCGTCTTATTACGGCAAGTTCGCCACCTTCACGAACGACCTTAAAAAGTGGATCGCCAACCCGTCCCAAGTATTGATTTGGTGCCATAACAAAGGAGAACGGGAGAGGTTCTCCGAGCTTCTTAAACAGGAAGAGATTCCCACCAAGGATAATCCCCATTTGTCGATCATCCTGGGCGAGATCGAGCAGGGGTTCGCCTTTGCGGATATCGGCCTTTATGTCCTGCCCGACCACGACTTGTTCCGCCGGTACCGGGGTGGCCGGCGGCGCCAAAGGGCCCGGGCGGTGGCGGGTGGTAAGCCCCTGGCTTCCTTAAATGAAATCGCCATCGGGGATTGGACCGTGCACGTGGACTCGGGTATCTGCCTCTACCGGGGCCTGACTCCCTTGACCATTGACGGCATCACCCGGGATTACATCCAGTTGGAATTCGCCGACAACGAGAAAATCTACCTGCCCACCGACCAGATCGCCCTCATCCAGCGCTATATCGGGAGTGAGGGATCACCGGTGCTTTCCAAGCTGGGTGGCGAGCAATGGAGCCGCGCCAAAGCCAAGGTGAAACGCGAAGTGGAGGCCATCGCCCGGGAACTGATGGCGCTCTACTCCACCCGCCAAGTCCTCAAGAAAAGGCCCCTCCCGGGCGACAGTCCCTGGCAGATGGAGTTCGAAGATTCCTTTTCCTACGAACTCACGCCCGGTCAATACGGCTCGGTGCGGGATATCAAGCGGGACATGGAATCGGAAAGGGTGATGGACCGGCTCGTCTGCGGCGACGTGGGCTACGGCAAGACGGAAGTGGCCATGCGGGCCGCTTTCAAAGCGGTGCAGGATCACCGGCAGGTGGCGGTCCTGGTGCCAACCACCATACTGGCCCAACAGCATTACAACACCTTCAAGGAACGAATGGCTGAATACCCCGTCCAGATCGAGATGTTGTCGCGTTTCAAGACCCCGGCCGAGATCCGCAAGAGCCTGGAATTGGCCCGGGAGGGTAGGGTGGATATCCTTATCGGCACCCACCGCCTCTTGAATAAGGACGTCAAATTCTCGCGGCTGGGGCTGCTCATCATTGACGAGGAGCATCGATTCGGGGTTTCCCAGAAAGAAAAGCTGAAATCCCTAAGGCATGACGTGGATGTGCTCACCTTGACGGCCACGCCCATTCCCCGGACCCTCCACATGTCCCTCTCCGGAATCCGGGAAATATCAGTCATCGACACGCCCCCGAAGAACCGGCGGGCGGTACTCACCCAAGTCTCGCCCTTGGACGACCGGTTAGTGGCGGAGGCCATCCGGCGGGAACTCCACCGGGAGGGACAGGTTTTCTACGTCCACAACCACGTGAAAGACATCGAGCGCATCGCCGACCGCCTGCACAAGCTGGTGCCCGAGGCCAAGCTGGCGGTGGCCCACGGGCAACTTTCCGAGCATGAACTGGAATCCATCATGATGGATTTCGTGGACAAGGAATATCAGGTGCTGGTCTGCACCTCCATCATTGAGTCGGGACTGGATATGCCCAACGTAAATACGCTCATCGTCGAACGGGCGGATTCCTTTGGGCTTGCCCAGCTTTACCAGCTCAAGGGCCGGGTGGGTCGCACGGACCGGCAGGCTTACGCTTATTTCTTCTATCCCCGATACGTCACACTGCGGGAGTTGGCCCAAAAACGCCTGGAGGTCCTGCAGGAATTCTCGTCGCTGGGGAGCGGGATGCACGTGGCCATGAAGGACATGGAAATACGGGGGGCGGGAAATGTCCTGGGGGCGCAGCAACACGGCAACATGGATTCCATCGGGTTCGACCTCTATAGCCGTATGCTCAGCCAGGAAATCGCTCACATGAAGGGACAGGAGACGGCGACCGATTTCACGCCCCTTCTTTCCTTGGGGATTACCGCCTTTTTGCCTAAGGAATATATCCCCGACGAGGTCCTGAAGATCGAGTTCTACCGACGTTTGGCGGAATTGAGCGCGGAAGAACAATTGACCGAAATCGAATCCGAGCTTAAGGACCGCTTTGGCCCCTTACCCCTTGAGGCCCAAATGCTGCTTAAAGTGGCCGCGTTCCGGCCCAAGGCGAAGCGTTTGGGCATCCAGCGCTTGGAGGCGCAGGGCGGGTGGGTGGCGCTCCAATGGCATCCCGATTTGACGCCCCCGGCGGAGCGCATCGAGGGTTGGATGAAAAAGTGGCCGCCCACCCGCATCCGTTTCGCTCCCCAGGATCCCAATTCGGTTTCCTTCCGCGTCATGAAAGGCGACGAGGGCCCCGAAAAGCAGATGGAGGCGGTGGAACGTTTGTTGAAGGAATTAAGTCCAGCCTGAAAACCCGCTTTCGGTGGGAATGACATAACTCCCTTCCCCAACTAAACTTGCGGGAGTGGAGGTCGCGTGTTACCATACCGCCTTCTTTTGGCCGTGTTTTCATCACGAATTTAAGGGAGTCTTTATGTCCTCTTGGCGGATTCAAGCTATCCTCAGCCTCCTGTTGGCGGTGATCCCGTTCGCCGTGGGTTTGGGCTGCAACAAGCTCGCGGGAAATTCCTCGCCGGTTTCGAAGGATCAGGTGGTGGCGGTAGTGGATGGACATAACATCACCTTTGGTGATTGGATGAAACAGTTGGACCTCCTAAGGGTCTTTTCATCCCAGACGATGATTGACCCGGATAATTCCGAGCAGGTCAAGGCGGTGCTCGACAGCCTGATCGACCAACAATTGGTCCTCAACGCCGCCCAAAAGAGTGGCTACTCCGATCCCGCTTTCGACGACGCTTTGAAAAAGAAACTTCTGGAATCCGCCCTGAAGCTCAAGGAGCTCAAGGAAAAATTGGAAAAGGACATGGAGACCGTAAAGCGCATCCAAAAGGATTACCAAGAGGGCTATAAGAGGATGCTCCTGGCCCGCGCATACGCCTCCAGCCAAGTGGACAAGGTGGAAGTGACCAACAAGGACCTGAAGGACTGGTACGACCAATACGCCACCCAAGCCGCCAAAAGCGGGGAAAAACTCCCGCCTTTCGACCGGGTGAAGGACCGCATCAAGCCCAGTGTCCAAGCTGAAAAGTTCCTCAAAAACCTGCAAGTCGCCGGCAAGGTCGACAAAAAAGATGACGTCATCAAGAAATACACGGACAGCCTCTCCATCAGCCAGCAATTGCTGGATAACAAGGGCGATCTCTCTTCTTCCCTCGACAGCAAGGGCGGCGACAAGAAATAATCCCCCGCCGGGCGGTGACGATGGCCCCTCCGATCAAATTTTTCAACCGCCGGGCGGCCGGAATTCTCCTCTTGGGGAGTCTAAACCTCGTCGTCATGGGTTGCGGTTCGCCTCCAGCAACCATTGATCTCGCGCCCCCTCCGGTCCCGCCGGATAAGACCGTCGTTACGGTCAACGGGGAACCCATCTCCTTGGATGAGTTCGACACCGAATTCCGCCTGATGATCATCCATTACAGCGCAGTCACCGAAGGCGACATGAGGACCATTAAACGCCGGCTTTTCGAGCAGGTTATCAACCGGAGACTCCTTGTGCAGGAAGCCCGCAAGGCGGGTTTGAAGATGACCCAGGCGGAAGTGGACGGAACCTTGCGGGAAGCCCTCCGGGATGCTCCGGAAGATTTCGACGCGGTGCTCAAGGCCCAGGGCATCACCCTGGAAGCTTGGAAGAAGAAAATGCTCCAAGAGCACTTGGCGCGGCGGCTTGTGGACCAAGAAGTCAACGCCAAGGTAGTGGTCACCCCAGCGGAGGCGGAGGATTATTACTGGTCCCATCTCCAGGACTTTTGGAGACCTGACGCTGTCAGGGCCCGGCATTTGGTCGTGCGTAGCCATATTGACCTCCAAAAGGCGCTGGATGGCCTCAAGAAAGGCGAAGATTTCGCGAAAATTGCGGCGACATTCTCAATGGGAATGGAAAGGTCCCAGGGAGGGGATTGGGGGGCCATGACCACCGACCGAATTTCCTCCGAATACCTGAAGGCGTTGAAAGGCCTCAAGCCGGGCGAAATTTCAAGGCCCGTGAAGGATGAATTTGGATATCATTTGTTCCAATTGCTGGAATGGATCCCGCGCCGCATGAGGCCGCTGTCCGAGGTGGGGGGTCAAATCCGAGACCGGCTCCTTAAGGAGGAGCAGGACTTGCGGTTCGATCAATGGATGGCCGATTTAAAAAAGAAAGCTATTATCCGCGTGAATCAAGACATGGCCCCCGTGGTGGGGGTCACCCTGGAGGGATTGCGTGAGGAATGAAAAAAAAATATTTAAATTTACCCCGGTTGGCGGGTTTTTCGCCTCCTTGCTTCTTTTCGCGTGCATGACGTGGATGGCCCTCCCGGTGTCCGCGGCTCCCGCCGTGCGCAAAACCCTTGATGAGATCGCGGTGGTGGTGGACCAGGACGCGATGACCCGGGGGGAACTGGAAGAATCCCTCCAGGCTTATTTCTACAGCCTCTACGGCCCCAAGGCAAAAATGCCCCCGCCTAGCAGCCTTGATTACCAAGCCGCCAAAAAACAAGTGGTGGACAGCTTCATCCAGGAAGTGCTGTTGGCCGAGGAAGCCGACCGGCAGAAAATCGAGATCTCCGACGGGGAAATTGACCACGAGGTGAACAACGAGGTGGAGACCATGAAAAAGGGCTTCGCCACCGAGCAGGATTTCGACGATGGTCTCCGGAAGGAGAACATCACCCTGGATGATTTGAGGCAGGAAATCCATGACAAGTTCCTGCGTCGACTAAAGGCGAACCGGGTGCTGAGGATGAAACAACAGGAATTGCCTGGCGCGACGAACGTCTCGGATGGCGAAATCCGCGCTTATTTTGACAAACACCCCAAGGATTACGAGCAAGTCAAATTCAGCATCATTCTTTTCCGCATCGCGCCGAAGGCAAGGCCGGCGTTAGCCAAGGAAGTGGAGAGCCAGGCCCAAAACGTACTCAGGGAGTTGCAAGGCGGGGCGGATTTCGCCGTCTACGCCAAGAAATACTCCGAGGATGCCGGTTCCGCGGATAAGGGCGGGGCGGTGGGAACCATGTACCGCTCTCAATTGGAGCCCCAATTAGCCAAGGGTATCTTCGCGATTCCCGCCAAAGGAATGGGCATCGTCAAGGTTCCCGAGGGCGTTTACATTGTGAAGGTGGATTACAAGGGCAAGGCGGATTACGCCTCGGTGGCTCCCGAAATCAAGGACCACCTTTTGAAAGAAAGGCAGTCTTCCGGGCTCAAGGACTGGGTGGATAGCCTCAAGAAAAAAGCCACCATCTCGATTGACGGTAAGGTACAAACCTTCGTGGAATCCCCCGAGCCCGTTACGGCGGAAGGGGAGGAAGCTTCCGCCGCCCCTTCCAAGGGCGAGGCCACACCGGGAGCCGCTTCCACAACGGGCCCCTCAACCGTGACTTACACCGACCAGAAAGGGGAGGAATACCCCTCCCTTCCGCAAGGCGGCAGTTTGGCCGTCGCGTTCGGGGGCGAAGGATTTTCCTATGGCACACAGGATTTGGCTTCCATTTACGGATCGGTGTCCGGCACCAACCAGGGGTTTCCCTTCGGCTTCGGGGTGAACGGGGAGATTGATTTTGCCGTTGACCCCACCCTGGAAATCGGGGTTTTGGTGGAGGCCCTTCAAAAAATTTCAGAAACCATCTTCGACACCGTGGGCACCAAGTACGAATGGAACGCCTCCACCTTGGCTCCCTCCTTGTCCGCCAAGTTCTTGATTCCATTGGATGAAAGCACCAATTTTTTCCTTCAGGCCGCTGGGGGATACCACTTCCTGACAGGGGCCAATGAAAAAATCAGCGGTTCGGCCGTGACCGAAACCATCGAAATGAGCGGCGCGAATTTCGGCGGTAAGGCGGGGGTGGGAATCGAGTTCATGCTGGATGACCACCATAATTCAGCCATCGACCTGGGAGCGGATTACCGCTATTTGAAATTTACCCCCCTCACCACCAAAGTGGACGCCAACACCGGGGGCGGCGTTCCGCCTTCGCCCCTGCCTAATTTGGACGGAAGCCCGGCTATGCTGGACTTTTCGGGGATCGACGTTTTCATCAATGTCCGCTTTTACTTGGGAAAAGATTAAGACCCCTTATCGCGCAGGATCCTTATCCTTCGCCCTTGGCCAAGGACGCCCCCTTTGAGGATTGACCTTTTCCTGAAGTTAATGGGCGTGACCAAGACCCGGATGGGGGCGAAGAGGCTTTGCGATAGCGGCAAGGTGCATGCCAAGGCAACGCCATTGAAACCCTCGCAGGAAATCCTCACCGGCGATGTCCTGCAAGTTTCCCTGCCACAAAGGGTACTCCGACTTCAAATCCTTGATATCCCCAGTGGGAAATCCGTCGCGAAAGCCGACCGTTCCCGATTCGTCTCCGTCGAGATCCTACGGGAAGATTGAGGTGAAATCCGGAATCCTCCGCTAAAATAAATTTATCTAAACCATTTCCCTCTGGGTGGCCATGCGTCCAAGAATCCCTTTTTTCCTTTTTCTCACCCTTTACCTGGTTTTCGCCTTCGCCACTTTCGGGGATTATGGCGCCACCTGGGACGAGAAAGACGCCTATCAAGGCGGGCAGGAGCTCTATAACCATATCGTTCACAACGCACCCCTGGGCTATTTGGACCCGGAGCATGGCTACCCCTACACTTTCCTGCTGAGCTTTTTCGCCGGCCCCGATGATTATGAAACCCTTCACCTGCTGAACTTGCTCTTCGCGGCTCTTCTCTATTGGACCCTGTTCGAAGTCCTCTCCGCGCAATTTAAAAACGCCTGGTGGGCCCTGGCAGGCCCGGTGGGTCTGTTCCTGAATCTTCCCTTCCTGGGAAGCATTCCCGCCAACCCCAAAGACGTTCCCTTCGCGATTTTTTATTTCCTGAGCCTGGCGGCGATTTACCTTTTTGGCGAGAAACTCCCCGGGTTTAAGGCCCGGTGGGCGGTCTTGGGGGTTCTCTTTGCCTTTGCTATCAGTTCCAGAATCGTGGGGTTCACTCTCTTCCCGATCCTGTTTTTTTATGAGGGTTATCTTCATTGGAAAGAACTCGGTAAAAGGAAAAAAGCAGGCTGGGCTGGTTGGCTGAAAGGGAAGGGCTGGGAATGGTTTGGCTTGCTGGCAACCTCGCAAATCCTTTGCATGGCTTTATGGCCCTACTTGGGGGTCCATTACTTCCAACATTTACTTAATGTCTTCTGGCTCAGCGCTCATTTTCCGCCGAAGTTCGAGTTTCTTTTTATGGGGAAGATGGTCAATTCCCTGAATTACCCCTGGTATTACCTGCCCTTGTGGCTGGCCCTAACGATTCCACTTTTTCTTTTGATCCTTTTCCTTGGGTCGTTCTTTTTGTTCCGCACCGGCGGTGATAAGCGGCTTTATGTCCTGCTGGTTGCGGCTCTTGCCCTAAATCTCTTGCTTTATTTTTTTCTTCACCCCGCGGTTTATGACGGGCTCCGTCATTTTCTTTTTCTCCTGCCCATCCTCTCGGCCCTGGCCGCGATGGCTTTTATTGAGGCATTCCAGAAAAAAACCTTCACTGTTCCCAGGATTTTGGCGGGCCTCGTTTTATTGGCCAATATGGGCATGACGGCTTCTCACTTGGTGACCCTGCATCCGTATCAATACACCTACTTCAATGAGCTGGCCGGGGGCATCAAGGGAGCCTATGGAAAGTATGAAACGGACTACTGGGTCGCCAGCATGAAAGAGGCGGTGGAGTGGCTAAAGGCGCAAGAACTCAAGGATGATAACAAAGTGTACCGAATTTTCGTTCAGGGCAACGTCCCCCAGGCCCGGTTCTATTTCAGCCTGAACATGCAACCTGCCTCCAGCCCCCAGGACGCCGACTACTCGATCGTAATGACGAGGGCGGGCATCAAGCCGGAGCCTGGGGACATGGGAAAAGTTATCCACCGGGTCGAGAGGGAAGGGGCCCCCTTGTGTTACATCCTCAAATTGCGTTAAACCCTCCACGTTCCGCCGCAAGAAGCGGGTGGTTCTTCCCTGGGGCATCGCCTAAAATTCCCTTAAACCTTAATGAGGTTCCCGTGCCTTCCAGCGATTTTCACCGCGTCGAAAAAGTCATCCAGCATCTTGAAAGGCATTGGAAAGACCAGCCGAGCTTGGAGGAACTGGCCCGGGTTGTGGATTTAAGTTCCTTCCATTTTCAACGGCTCTTTCAGAGGTGGGCCGGAGTCAGCCCCAAAAAGTTCGTTCAATACTTAACCATTGAGAACGCCAAACAACGCCTGCGCGAATCCCGGAGCGTATTGGACGCTGCCTATGACACGGGCCTCTCCAGCCCGGGAAGGCTGCACGATCTCTTCGTCTCGGTAGAAGCGATGAGTCCTGGGGAGTACAAAAGCGGGGGAAAAGGAATGACCATTGGCTACGGGTTCCATGAAACACCCTTCGGGGAAGCGCTGATCGCCCTGACGGTCCGGGGTATTTGTGGTTTTTCTTTCGTGGGTAAGGGCGGAAGGGATGAGGCCTTAGGGGAATTAAAGAGGCATTGGGCCAAGGCCGTATTCCAGTTGGAAAACCAAAAAACGAATGAAGTCATCCAACGACTTTTCAGGGGGCAATCCCATTCCAACGGAACCAAATTACTTTTGAGGGGTACCCCCTTCCAAATTAAAGTTTGGGAGGCTTTGTTACGGATTGCCCCTGGATCGGTTCTTTCCTATCAAGATGTGGCGGAGCGCGTTGGGTGTTCCAAAGCGGCCCGGGCGGTGGGGACCGCGATTGGGCGAAATGTTGTCGCTTATCTCATCCCCTGCCATCGGGTTATCCGGGAATCGGGGGTGGTTGGGGAATACCGTTGGGGCTCAGTCCGGAAAAAGGCGATTCTGGCTTGGGAAGGGGCTAAGTAAGGATTTCCTTGAATTCGGCAAGGGAATCCACCAACCAATCCGGATCGGCGATATTCAGGGTTTCGCGGTCCCCATAACCGTGGGTGACCACCCCCACCAGCATTTTGGCGGCGCGAGCGGCCTCGATATCCACCGTGGAGTCCCCGATCATGACTCCCTCAGACGGCTTGACCCCCAAACGGGAAAGGGCGGTCAAGAGGGGTTCCGGGTGGGGTTTCTTCTCAATGGTGGCTTCCGGCCCCAGGACCGCTCCAAAAAAATCCCACATGTCCAGGCGTTTCAGGATGAGGTCCGTGAATTCCTGTGGTTTATTGGAAACAACTCCCATTTGGACTCGCCTGTCTTTTAACGACTCCAAAAGCTCGAAGGCGTCCTTGAAAGGCCGGGTAGCATCCACGCAATGTTCGCGGTAATGGGTTTTGAAGACTTGATGGGCTTCTTTCAACCGTTCGGGATCGTCCGACTCCACGGTTTTAGAAAGGAGGTTCATGATTCCATAACCGACAAAGGTTCCCACCATATCGTCCGGCAGGGGTTTGAAACCGTAATGTTGCCGGGTGGCGTTGGCCGAAGCCGCGATATCCTTTTTTGAATCGATCAATGTCCCGTCCAAATCGAACAGAACCGCTTTGAGGGATATGTCAGCGCCTTTGCACTTCATGACTGTCCTTTCGTCTGAAAACCCATAGAAAGATACGAGTTTGACACCCATTTTTAAAGCACATAGAATGCGTTAACTTTCGACCAGGAAATAATCCATGAAAAATTCCATATTGCCCCTGCCTTCGGGATACCTGACCTCCGGGGTCCACGCCGGCCTTAAGAGCCGCGGAAAGCTGGATATGGCTCTTTTTTATTCCCGATTTCCCGCTACTGCCGTCGGGATGGTGACGACCAATCAGGTAAAGGCCGCTCCCGCCCGGCACACCGAAGCCTCCCTGAAAAAAGGAAACAAAATCCAGGCCATTGTCGTGAACACGAAGAACGCCAACGCCCTTACCGGCAAACAAGGCGCGAAAGATGTTGCGGCGACAGTCCGGCTTGCCTCCAAGCTCCTGGATGTTCCCGCCCAGTCGGTCTTGGCGCATTCCACCGGCGTGATTGGGGTACCTTTACCGATGCCTAAGATCCTGGCGGGTGTCCGGCAGGCCGCCTTGAGGCTTTCCAGAATAGGGGGACATGAGGCCGCTCTGGGAATCATGACGACCGATACCTTTCCTAAAACCGCGGCACGGCCCCTGTGGATTGGGGGCAAAAACGCGTGGTTGACGGGGTTCGCCAAGGGATCGGGCATGATCCACCCTAACATGGCCACCATGTTGGTTTATCTTTTGACGGACGCGGCCGTCAGCCGGTCCCTTTTGAACCAGGCTCTCCAGGAAGCCGTCCAAACCTCATTTCACCGGATCACCGTGGATGGGGATGTTTCCACCAATGATTCGGTCGTGCTTTTGGCCAATGGAGCCTGCGGCAATAAGCCCCTCTCGGTGAAGGGCCCTGATTATAAAACCTTCGTTCAAGCCCTTCGGGAAGTCTGCTTGGAACTGGCTCAGGCGGTCGTGCGGGACGGCGAAGGGGCCACCAAGTTTGTTTCCATCACGGTCCAGGGCGCCAAAACCGACAAGGATGCCTACTTGGCGGCTATGGCGGTCGCCAAGTCGTCTCTTGTCAAGACCGCCCTTTTTGGGGCTGACCCCAACTGGGGAAGGGTCCTGGCGGCGGTTGGCTATTCCGGCGCCGCGGTGGACGAGTTCAAGGTGAAGGCTACCATCGGCGGGTATGTCCTTTATGACGGGGCGCCCCGGAAGGGTTGGTCCCGGGCCCGGTTGAGGGCCATCCTTCAAAAACCGAACGTGGATATCCTGGTTGATTTGAAATTGGGAAAGGGAAAGACCACCGTCTATACCTGCGACTTGACGGATGGTTATATCGACATCAACGGAAGATACACAACCTAGTCGGATTCCCCCTTTTTCAAAAGGGGGTGGCTCTCAAACCAATGATTCAAAGGCCAATCCTTGAAAAACCAAAAAGACAAAAGGACCCTCCAGAGCGTCGGTGAGTTCGGTTTCATCGAGAAGATACGTGAGTCCCTCAAAGCCAAGAACCCCTCGGTGACCCTGGGCGTCGGCGACGACGCGGCGGTTTTCAAACCGACCGCCGGCCACGAGATGATCTTCACGACTGATATGTTGGTAGAGGGGCGTCATTTCGATTTCAAGTGGATTACCCCTTGGCAACTGGGTGCCAAGTCGATGGCGGTCAATGTCAGCGATTGCGCGGCCATGGGCGCCAAGCCTACGGTAGCGGTAGTCTCCCTAGGGGTTCCCAAGGACTATCCAGTGGCCGACTTGGAAGCCTTTTATGACGGCATGAAAAGCTGGGGCGAGCAATTTGGGGCCCAAATCGTGGGAGGCGACACGGTGGGAAGTGACAAGTTCGTGGTAAATGTCGCCCTGATTGGGGAAGTCGAGTCCGGAAAAGCCTTGAAGCGTGGGGGGGCGAAAGCCGGAGACGCGCTCTTCGTGACGGGGACCCTGGGAGATTCGGCCGCCGGGCTACACTCCCTGCAGAACCCCACCTCGAAAGGCAAGGAAACGGCCTCACTCCTGGTCAAAAGGCATTTGACGCCTATCCCCCGTTTCAACACAGGCCGGGTCCTTTCCACCCGCAAATCCGCCAGCTCGGCGATTGATATTTCGGACGGGCTTTCCAGCGAAGTGCACCATTTGTGCGAGGAATCGGGGTTAGGGGCCGAGATTCATGAGGAGGCGATCCCTTATTCAGCGGCCTTGATCCACTATTGTGACGAGAACCATCTCGATCCCCTGCGTTTCGCACTGGAAGGGGGAGAGGATTATGAACTCCTGTTTACCGTCCCTTTAACCAAGATCTCGGAAGTCGTCCAAAAGCTTCCTGGGGAGACGGGCGTGGCCGTTAAATCCATCGGGCGCATGGTTCCGAAGTCGAAGGGGATTACTTTTATCACTCGGAAAGGAGAGAGGATTCCATTGGAAGCGAAGGGGTTTGATCATTTCAAAGGTAATTCCCAACCATGAAGGTCGCCTTCGTCCTCTTCAACGGCATGACGGCTTTGGATTTCGTCGGCGTTTACGATCCTTTGACGCGACTCAAAGGCATGGGTTTGATGGAATCCCTTCAATGGGATCTTTGCGGCCGGACTGAAAAAGTTATGGATTCTACGGGCCTCACCATGATTCCTACGGTTATGGATAAATCCCTGTCAGTTTACGACCTCCTGGTCGTTCCCGGCGGTCCCGCCGCCAAAGATTTGTCCATGGACCTGTCCTTCGTGGATTGGGTCCGAACCGCGGCCCCGGTACCTCTCAAGGTCTCGGTTTGTTCGGGGGCTCTCCTGCTGGGGGCCGCCGGATTCCTCAAGGGCAGGAAGGCCACGACCCACGCCGTCCGGAAAGAAGAATTGAAACCCTATTGCGCAGAGGTCGTGGACCAGCGTGTGGTGGACGACGGCGATGTGATTACCTGCGGGGGAGTGACCGCCGGCATCGACCTGGGGCTTTACCTCTGCGGCAAACTGGTCAGTCTGGACGCAAAAGAAATCATCCGTCACCGAATGGATTATCACAGTCCATGGTGACCACCCATTTCACCTGTGAGACCCCCGAGCAAACCTTCCAGTTAGGAATGATCATCGGGCAAAAGGCCAAGCCGGGTGAGATATGGAGCCTGGTGGGTCCCTTGGGGGCCGGCAAAACCCACTTTGTGAAAGGCCTGGCCAAAGGCCTGGGTTTTGAGGGATCCGTTACATCTCCTACCTTCACCCTCCAACATATCTATGAGGGCCGCCTCACCCTTTTCCATTTTGATTGGTACCGGTTGGAGAAAGCGGAGGAAGCGGAAGACCTCGGCTGGGCCGAATGGACCGGTCGTGGCGGGGTCGTGGCAGTGGAATGGGGGGATAAATTCCCGAAACTCCTTCCCCCAACCGCCTTAAAATTAATCTTTGAAATCACCGAAGGGGAAAGCCGGCGAATGACCGCTGAGGCCACCCACCCTGAAAGTATCCCGCAAGTGGAGGAACTCATCCGATGCTGGCCGCCATAGAAGTTTCCACACGCATCTCCAGCATCGCCCTTCTGGACCTTATCACCGGTGAGGAGTTGGGGGAATGCGCCCTGCCCAATGATTGGGAAAGCTCGGTTACCCTCGTCCCCGCCTTGGAAACTCTCCTGAAGGAAAAAGACCTTGGCCCGGCGGATTTGGCGGCGGTGGCGGTTTCCACGGGACCCGGCAGCTTTACCGGCATCCGAGTGGGTATCGCTACGGCCGAGGGGCTTTGCATGCCCTCCAACCTTCTGGCATTCGGCATTTCCACCCTGGAAGGTCTGGCGGAAAACCTGCGGCTGGGCGAAATGCTGGGGGAGGCCCTTTGCCTGGTGGACGCCCAAAGGGGAGAATGTTTCGTGGGACATTACGACATTCAAGTTGACCAGGCGAAGGAATTAACCCCGCCCCAAATCCTTCCCGTCGGACAGTTTTACACCCTCGTCAAGGGGAAGACCTGGGTCGTGGGCCCCGGCGCCCTGAAGTACGAGAGGGAAATTCGAGAAAGCATGGGGGCTACCGGAATGTTCGCCTTCAACTCCCTTCACCCGCCCAAGGCCATGAGCATCGCGCGCTTGGCCTATAGGGAGTGGCAAGACGGCTTACGGCCAGCACTGAAAGACTTGGCGCCTTTGTACCTGCGGCCGCCCGCCGTGGATGAGAAAAAATGAACCCTCATGGAATGCGAATTTTGCTTTACCTGCGCCCCAAATGATTTTCCGTCCCATGTTGGAAGTCGACCTGGAACAGGTCGTTGAAATCGAGAAGGCCTCCATGCCTTCCCCTTGGTCCAAGGAACTCTTCGAGGAAGAATTACGCCGGGAGGCGGCCCATTATTTTGTCGTGGAGGAAAATGAACGGGTGGCCGGTTACATGGGCTATTGGGAAGCGCCGGAGGAGGCCCACATCATCAACCTCGCCATTGGTCCGGCTTTCCGGCGCCGTGGATTGGGCCGGAAAATGGTTGAGGCTTGCCTGAGTTTCGCCACTAAGCGCGGGGCCCGGCTGGCGACCTTGGAAGTGCGGGAAAGCAACGAAACGGCCCGGCGGCTTTATGAGAAATGCGGTTTTCGGTTTGTGGCCATCCGGAAGAAGTATTACAGCGACAACCAGGAAGACGCCGTGGTGATGATCAGGGAAATGCAGGAATAATCCCGCTGGATAAAGCCTTCGGACGGCTTTTTGGCATTGATCCCAAGGCTTTCAAATAATCCGCGGCGGGAGTCAAGTTCAAGGGTGACCGAGCCGCCTTTTGAAAAGCCGCTTTGGCTTCGGCAAAATCTCCCCTCGCGCTTAAGAGGATTCCTTCCGCGCATAAGAATGTGGGGAGAGGATAGCCTAATTTAAGCTCGTCTTGAATGATAATGAGGGGATCGATAGGCCCGCCCATTTTCAAAGAGAAGAGAAGCCGCTCATGGAGGCAGGACTCGAGGAATGGGTCTCCCGTCACAAGCTGTTTCGATTTGAGCAATTCCCGAACGATATAATCCTTTGGTCCGTATAGAGAAGAGTGCAGGATTAATGAAGTCACTTCGCGGAATTTTAAATTGACGACATTCCATTTTTTGAAAACGGCTTTGTTTTCTTCGTGAATGGGGATAATGCCCAGCATGAGCCCTCCATAATTCCAAGCCTCATCTTTCCCCAGCCAGTACCATTTTCCGTCGGGAAACCTAGAAGCCAGAAAAGGCTTGTAGTGTATGTTGCAAAGCAAAGCGGCCCAATGAGCTTCCTCGGGGTTCAAGGAAGGATTTTCGGCGGCGTTGAAGGAATAAGTCGTTACATTCAAGGTTTGATCCCCGATCCCCTGTTGGAGTTCTAGGAACAGCTGCCCTGGACCTTCCTGGCGGTTTTTTTTCTCCAATAGACTATAGGCCCGGGACCACTCGGAGGATTGTGGGGAAATATTGGCCCCGGAAGAGGGTGACAGGACATTGAAGGTCTTCCAGAGATGAAGCATATCCAATCCAGTTGAAAGGATCAGGAGACCCGCGATGATGAGGCGCCTGCGAGACGGTTGGAGGGAAAGGGTAAGGTTTTGAAGCCCGATGGCAGTGACCGCCAAAAGCACTGGAAGAAGAGGTGAAATCCGGAAGATATCAAAACCTTTGGAAAACAAACCCGGCAGTAAAAACGTGAAACAAGCGCTGAGGATCCAGACCGATATGGCGTTTCGCCTGGATCGAACCAAGACCACTAAACCCATGAGGAAAGAAGATCCCAAAACTGGGTTCAGCATTCCTCCCCAAACAGGGCCATACGAATTTTTCAAATCGCACCCCCACAAAATCGCAGAAATATTTGAGAGCGAGGCCGAGATTTGCTCCCGCCCGGTAGAGCCTGAATTGAAGGCCCAGAGGTACCGGAAGTGTTCCCCGTTACCCTGGCCCAGAGATAAATCTGCGTATAGAAACGCGGATAAGGCCAGGGGAAAGAGAAAAAGCGACAACTCCCCGGATTTGAATCCCCGATCCATTCGGTAAGACTGATACACCACTGGCAGGCAAGTAAGCGCAACCAAGGGCCAGGCAATGGCCAGCCAGAATCCACCCGCACAGACGATCCCGAAGACTAAGGCCCAAATTTTCTTTTTCGGTGGTTCCTCGGCCGTCCAATAAAACCCCATTGCCAGCAAGGCCCCTATTTCCCATAAAAAGAGAAGAGACATGTACATACAGAATCTTCCGGCGTAAAACGGCCAAAAGCTAAAACCGCATAAGAATGTGAAAAGAAAAGTGAGCGATCGAGAAAAGAAAAATCTGCCGGCAGTAAAGCTGGCCACGAAGGCTAGCGAGGAGATCAGGAGGGGAAATAAGCGGATGGAAACCAATGAAGGTTGAACCCACTTGAAAAACATCGCCAACGACCAATTCCATAATGGTGGGTGTTGTGTCTGGTCAAACAATAACCACCAGCGCCACCGTTCCGTTAATTCGATGGAGTAGAAGGAAAACAGCCCATCGTCAGGTACTGGCCAATGTGGAAGGATAAAAAGCCTTAGGCAAAGCAGGGGGATAAAGGCGATTCCCATTATCCATCGCGCTTGAGGAAAGGAAAAAATATTAGCCTCTTTTTTCCAAGGGAGTTCTTCATCCGGAATGGGATCAGCCGAAAACCGATAAAAAAAAAGGAGGGGGATAAAGATCCCGAAAAGAAAAATCAATCCCTTCAAGCTTAAGCCGAGTGGCATGTAAGCCAGGAGAGAATTGGAGAGGGTGATGATAAAAAAGAAGGATGCGGTCGAAGTGCGCAAATGGCTCTCCGGTGGGAATATTCCTGCGGTAGTAGTTGGGTGAAAACGGTTTTATTGTAGGGAATTTTTTAAAGCGGGTAATATTTATCTTCGTTGATAGAATACGCCTTCTTCAATTACCGAGAGGCTTCCATGTTCCGGCATGTCCAAACTTTTATCACTTCCCTTTATGACCTTACCGAACAGGGTTACGAAACTCTCCTGCGAAAGCCCGTATTTCTCTTGGGCCACCATGGCCTGAAAGTGGGGGGAATGTTTCTGGGGTTGCCCCGGCGGCAGGCGGTGGCCATTTACGCGGGCTTATTGTGGGTCATTCCTGGCGCCATGGTGATGCAGTTTGAGCCACTTTACATGGTACGGCTTGGCCTCTCTGAGACGGAGGTGGGCAGTTACAGGGCCTTCATGAATTTAGTGGGTTTGGTGGGTTACTTCATCGGAGGGTCCGTCGCTGATTTTTGGGGCCGGAAACGGACCATTGTTCTCTTTGACAGTTTGAGCTGGGGCGGCTATTGCCTTTCGATGGGGTTGGCCTCGAATAAATGGTCCTGCGTTGCGGCCTTGTTTTTCTTCGCCATGGTTTCGGCCTCAGTCCCCGCCTATTTTGGACTCCTCTCGGAGGGAATCTCAGCCCGTAAAAGGGCGACCGTTTTCTCCGTACTCCAGATGGTCAACCAAATGCCCTCGGCCCTTTTTCTCCCCCTCTTGGGGGGCCTTTGGGTCGCCAAAGCGGGATTGGTGGATTCCACCCGTCAAATGTACTGGTTGTTCGGTGGATTGGTCGTCTTGGGTGTTTTTTCCCGTTGGAAGTTCCTTCCCAAATCCGTGACTTATGAAAAGGCGCCCGTAACCCTGCTTCACGCGGTCGTGGATGGAATCAGGCAGTATCGGGAATCCCTCGCCAAGTTCTTCCAGCATCCGGCGGCCGGACCGCTCCTTGCCTCAAAATTCCTAGACGAGTGGATCATCAACCTTTGGGGAATGACTTACGCTTCCTTGTATTACGTGAATCACTTGGGAGTGAGGGATTCCAATATCTCCATCATCAACCAAGGTTCCACCTACGTCAGCATCCTCCTTTTGTTCCTGCTGGTCCCAAACTTCACCCATAGGTTCATGGTGCGAATCCTGGGGGGTGACCAGATTTTCGGGTTAATTAGCATTCTGGTTCTCTTGTTCTTCGGCAAGGGATCGGACAATCCTCTCTTGGTGTGCCTCTTGGCGGCTGGGTTGGGGGCCGCGGGGAACTCCCTTTACAATTCGGTCAACGTCTCCATTTGGATGAATATCGTAGGGGAGAAGGAAAGGGCGAAAGTGGTAGCGGCCTCACTGGCTTTGATCCGGGTGGGGCTGGTTACAACTTGGTTTGGCGCCCTCGTTTTTGGGAAGATTTCGCCCTCCGCCTTGCTTTGGGTCATGGCCGGAATGAGGGCCATCAATTTTTTCCTTTTGCGGCAGGTGGCGGGTTTTCTCAACCCAGCAAAAAAGTAGGGCGGGGTTAGCGTGGGTTATCTATACGCCTTTGTCGCCTTCCTTTTTATCGGCAGTTACTTGGTTCCGCCCCGGCTGGCCACGGTCCGCGGACTGTCTTTTTTCCCGGTCATGGGACTGGGCATGCTCTTGGCGGATTTGTTCCTGTGGGACTCCCTTCAAAACCTCTGGGCGGATCCCATGTGGTTTTGGGGCTCAATGCTTTCGGGCCTTCTTTGGGCTTGTGGACAGGGGCTCGGGAATATGGCCTTGGAGGAAATCAGCTTGGCCAAGGCGGCTGTCTTTTTTAACTTTAATTCCTTCGTCAACATTGTGGTGGGCTTGGTGATGTTTCATGAGGCCACGGGCTTCCGGGCTTATTTTTTGCTTTTAAGCGGTGGAGTGTTGCTGTTCCTGGGGGCCTGGTGGGTGGCCCGGGTCACGGCCTCGCCGGCCAAGGAAGGGAACCTGAAAAGGGGTTTGCTTTTGAGCTTGGCCGCCGGCCTTTTTTGGGGGCTCTATTTCGCGCCCATGCGGGCGCTCCAAGTTTGGTATCCCCGGGCCCAATTAACTCCGATGGATGCCTTGAGCGGCATGATCCTAGGCGGGGCCTTAGCCGCACTTTTGTTGGCCTTTCTTCCGAAGCCCGGCCGATGGGCCTGGCGCAATATTTTACTGGGCTGCGGTTCGGCAGGCCTTTGGGTCTTCGGCACGGCTGGGTTCCTTCTGGCTATCCAGTCCCTGGGGCTTTCTCGGGCGGTTCCGATTGTCAATTCCAACACCTTGGTTTACGCGGGCTGGTCGCTTTTCGTGTTCAAGGAATTCCCCCTTCGCGAGTGGAAAAAAATTTCAGCGGGTACGCTCATCGTGGTCGGGGGCGTCATCCTCATGGCATTCTCAAAGTGAGCTCCATTCTGGTTGAAGCATAGGTTTGCCCATGGCTCAACGAAGACCAAGATTCCCATGCCATGCCTTCCGGCTCCGTCAAGACTTCACCGGACAGGTCGGCTGGCTTGGCCCGCGTAGCCCGAAGGGCGAAGTGGGAAAGCTGTAGACTTCAATGCGGCGTCTTTAACGCTTGAAAGTTATTGTTGAAATCCACATAATCATCTTCCTATGAAACCGCAAAATAATATCGCGCTCAAGGAATGGGCCGTCGTCCTGAAAGCCCTGGAGGAAGGGAAGCAGACCATCCTCCTGCGCAAGGGCGGCATCCAAGAAGAGGGCGGGGAGTTCAAGCCCGAGCATCCCGAGTTCTTCCTATACCCGACCTTTGAGCACGAATCGTCCCAGGACATCAAGGCTGATTGGCGCCCAAGGCTTGCCGCCATCGAAAAGGAAAACAAGGACCCCAAGCGGATCCATTTCCGCCTTTACGGTATCGCCGAAAAGATCGAGAAGGTCACCGATTGGGAGGCCTGTAAGAGGCTTGTGCCCTTCACGGTCATGAGCGATTCCGCCATCGAAAAGAAGTTCAACTATGGGGACTGGCGAGGCCTTTATGTCTTCATCACCCGGATTTATTCCTTGCCCGTGCCCCTGGAATTGCCCATGAAGCCAGCTTACGAGGGCTGCAAGTCCTGGGTGCCCTTGGAGACCTCCATGTTCACCGCCGGGTCCTTCGCGGTCATTCCGGACGGCGCTTGGCCCTATACCCGGGACAAAATCTCCAAGCTCCTGCACTCCGCCTAAGAATCATCGCCCCCGTCCACCCCGGTTGAGTGGCGTCGAGTGGTTAAAAACCCGCCTTTTTCCTATGATGAACCCATGAAACTCCTACCCGTCGTCGCTGGTTCCTTTTACCCCGAAACCCGAAAGGGACTCCTGGAATTTTTTGAGGAATTCGAGCGGGGGAAGAAGGCCGCGCTGCCTTCGGGGCAAACCGTCGGGATGCTTTTGCCCCACGCGGGTTATCCTTATTCCGGGGCCTTGGCGGCCTTGGGTTACCGGTCCTTGGAAGGGCCCGTGGAGACGGTGGTGGTGGCGGGACCCAGCCATTATGTCTCCTTCCGGGGAGTGTCCCTTTTCGCCGGACAGTCGGTAGTGACCCCCCTGGGGGAAATACCCGTGGACCAGGAAGCCTGTCGGTTCCTGATGGATTTTGATTCCCGCATCGCGGAAATCACGCCCGCCTTCTCGCGGGAACATTCCGCCGAGGTGCACTTTCCCCTTATCCAGCGCTACTTGCCGAGCGCCAAGATTGTTCCGATCGTGATGGGGCAAGGAAAAGAGCAGGCCATCCGGCCACTAGCCGAAGGCTTATTGGCCCTCTGGAAAAAGAAACCCTTCCTTTTTGTGGCCTCCTCGGACCTTTCCCATTACCCCCTTTACGACACGGCGGTGTCCGCCGACCACCAATTCCTCGAAGCGGTCCTCTCAGGGGATGAACGCCAGGTGGAGAAGGTTGACCAGGAAATCATGGGAAGGGGCTATCCCGATTATTACTGCACCCACTGCGGCCGGGAGCCTGTCGCGGTACTTTTAAAGTTCGCCAAGGGAGTGGGGGCCGATAAAATCAAGCTCTTGGACGCCCGGAATTCGGGTGACGTCACCGGGGATCATCACCGCGTGGTGGGCTATGGCGCGGTGGTCTTTGTGAAATCAAATTGATATTGGAGTTTGAAATGAATCCGTCTGAAATGGTGAGCGCCCAAGACCAGAAACTGCTTTTAGAACTGGCCCGTTATTCCATCCAAACCACGATTCAAAAGGGACGCCGCCTGCCGACGGTGGAATCCCTATCACCGATCCTGCGGGAAAAGCGTGGAACCTTCGTGACCCTCTGGCTGGAGGAACTCCGGGGCTGTATCGGTTTTCCTTATCCCATCAAGCCCCTGGCGGAAGCGGTCCAGGAAGCCGCCATCAGCGCGGCCTTACAGGACCCCCGGTTCCCGCCCGTCCGGGACGAGGAACTTTCCAACATCGAGATTGAGATATCGGTCCTGACCATCCCCAAAACCATCGAACCCCGCCAGGTCGAAGTGGGCGTCCACGGCCTGATTGTCAGCCGGGGCAACCGCTCCGGGCTTTTACTCCCGCAGGTGGCCATGGAATATCGCTGGGATGCGAAAACTTTCATTTCCCAAACCTGCGTCAAAGCCGGTTTGCCGGAGGACGCCTGGAAGGACAAAGCCAATCTCTACGCTTTTGAGGCGCAGGTTTTCAGCGAGGCGGACCTGTGGAAAAAATGAAACGGCGCATAGGTTTCTTTTTGGCCCCGCATTGAAAGGGGCCGGAATCGGGTTTATAATCCCAAACGAAGAAGCCTCTTGTGCCTGTTCCGGTAGGTTGATCCCTTCCCTTGCCAAGCCGAAAGCCGATTCTCAAGATAAGTTGATGATTCTCCACGAATTCAAGGCGTTAAATGGAGTTTTAAAATGATCGAAATGAAAGTTCGGGGCATCGCGGTTGACCCCAACCTCAAGACCCCCGCGGTCATCCTGACCGACGAGGAAGAGAAACGCTATCTCCCCATCTGGATCGGGGTGGCGGAAGCCACCGCCATCTTCATCCAGCTCAACGAGCAGGTCATCGCGCGTCCCATGACCCATGATCTCTTAAAGAACGTGATTGATACACTGGGGGCCAAGGTCACCAAGATCCTGGTCAATGACATCAATCAAAACACCTTTTTCGCCCGAATTTTTCTGGAAGTCACCGGTACCGCGGAGAAATTCGAGATCGACGCCCGTCCCTCGGACGCCATCGCCCTGGCTTTGCGAACGAATTCACCCATCTTCGTGGCCGAAAAGGTGGTTATCAACGCTACCATCGTGGACAAGGAGAAGTACAAGGAAGAGATGAGCGAGTTCAAGAAATTCCTGGAGAACCTTTCGCCCACGGACTTTAAGGACTTGCCCGGCCAGGCCCACGAAGGCTGATATCCGCCTCCCATGACCGCTTCCGACGCCTTCCCCGGACGGTTGGATTTAACCGACAAGCATTACGTCCTCTTGTTCCACACCACCCATGAGACCATGCACGCCGAGTCGATCCTGAAAAAGAAGCGCATGCGTTTCAAGCTGATCCCCCGGCCCCGGGATATTCAGGATGATTGCGGCCTTGGGCTCGTCATCGTCAAGGAGGACCAGGTCAGGGTGGAGGGCCTGCTCGTTCCCGAGGATGTGTATATCAAGGCGGCTTTTCAGATCGAGAAGGACGGGACATGGACAAGGAAAAACTATCCGCCAGCGCCAATCTCTTACGACTCTCAACCCTCGGCATAAACTTTGTTTTCTGCACCTTCGCGGGCGTTGGATTGGGTTTTCTGGCGCGTCAATATCTTCATCTGGGAGATTGGGCGATCATGGCTGGGTTTTTCTTCGGTGTTATCGCTAGCTATGTGGTTCTTTATAAGGACTTGAAGGTCCTGATCCGGAACAATCCCAAGGACCCCCGACTATGAGCGCCGCCCCCCGAAAGAACTTTCCCTCGGGTTCATCCGGAGTACATCCCCTGCTTCTCTGGGTGCCAGCCACCACCCTTGGCGGGGGGATCCTGGCCGCGCTTGTCGTGCTTCATATCGGGTACCGGGATTTTGGAGTAGGTTTGGGCCTGGGAAGCGTATTTTTTTCCCTCTATTTTTTTAGCCTGAAAATACTGACGGAAAAGGTTTTGAGGGTGGGGGAAGAGGGTGGACGAAAAATTTTCTGGTTTTGGAACGGAGTCCGTTGGTTGACCCTGGTCCTTGCTTGCGTGGCTTTTCTCAAGGTTTCTCCCCAGTGCCTAGGAGGCGCTTTCGTCAGTTACTTTTGGTTCCTTTTTGTCTTCAGCCTTTTTTCTTGGCGCGCCGCCAAATCTTCCGGATTGGATCAAAGTTCCTCCAATATTTAGTGGGAAAGGTTGACCCCCGGAAGGGAAAACATTAGACTACCCCCGCTTTCAGCAG
The DNA here is from genome assembly GCA_035524855.1 of bacterium. Taxonomy (GTDB): domain Bacteria; phylum Oederibacteriota; class Muellerivitia; order Muellerivitales; family Muellerivitaceae; genus DATKOC01. Next base: position 2,292 of record DATKOC010000188.1, on the reverse strand, counting down.
CTTTTTCGTTAAAGTTCCCCTTTTTCAACGCCTCTTTTCTTTCGACGCCCACCCTTAATTCATTATTCTTTGGAAGGTATTCATGGAGACGGCCCAGAATCCATTGTTTATTCCCTTTGGCTTTTTTGGGATGGACAACGCCGTCAATCCATTGACCGCTTCCTGGTTTCTGTCCCTTTTGTTAATGGTTCTTTTTGTCCTGGCCCGCAAAAACTTGCGCGCGGTCCCCCGGGGACTCCAGAATTTCTTCGAGATGATCATCGAATTCGTCCAGGGCTTCGCCGAATCACTGGTGGGCAAGCATGCGCCATTCTTCTTTCCCCTTTTCTTTTATCTTTTCACCTTCATTCTGTTTTCCAACCTCATGGGTCTTGTTCCTGGATTGGCCTGTCCAACCAGCCGGGTGGACATGAATGTGGGAATGGCCCTGATTGTTTTTCTTTCCACTCACTATTGGGGAATCAAGGAGAAAGGATTGGGGAAATACATCTCCCATTTTCTGCCGCCCTCCATCCAAGTGGATCCCAAGGCCACCACCGGGATGAAAATCATGTTAAAGGGAATCAGCGCGATCCTATGGATCATGATGCCGCCGATCCATTTGGTAGGGGAATTGGTGAAGCCCTTTTCCCTCACCCTCCGCTTGTTCGGGAACATGATGGGGAAAGAGAAAATCCTCGCGGTTTCGATCCTTCTGGTTGGGGCCTTTTGGGGGGATAATTTCATTTCCAAGATGGTCGCGGTCGCGCCCGGTATCTTGCGGGTGCTCATCACGGTGTTGGGTGTGTTCGTTTCCTTTATCCAGGCTTTTGTTTTCATGTTCCTGGCCATGCTTTATATCGGTGGGGCGGTGCAATCACATGAGGAGCATGAGGAAGGGGCCCACTGACAGTCGGTGTTCCCGCGCACGCGGGATTCCTTGAGGCTTGCCCCCGCTTGTCCTTGAGGATTCTTTCAAAAATTTTAAGGAGTCGAGAATGAATAGGAACTTGTGGGTGTTGGCGGCGATGTTCATCTTTGTGGCATTCGCGGGCGCGGCCTGGGCGGAAGGCACGGGGACCAAGGCGGCGGACGGCAGCGTCTGGTTCTTCGGGTTGACCATCTTGGGCGCGGGCATCGCGATGGGATTGGGGACGGTCGGGACGGGAGCCGGGATGGGCAACACGGTTGGGAAGGCCTTGGAAGCCATGGCCCGCCAGCCGGAAATGATTGGCACCATCCAGACCAACATGTTCATCGGTTTGGCCTTCATCGAGTCCCTCGCCATCTACGCCTTGGCGGTGGCCATGATCCTGCTTTACGCGAATCCCTTTAAGGGCCTTTTCATCGCCGGCTGAGTGGTTCTTGAATCCGCGGCGGGGAAACCCCGCCGCATGATTAAACGGAAGGTTCAACGTGGAATTTAATCTGACAGTGTTCCTGCTTCAATTGAGTACCTTTTTGGTGGGGATGTGGCTGTCCTCGAAGATATTCCTGCCCCAATTGAAAGGGTGGATGGATAGCCGCCAAAAACGCATTGAGGAACAGATCGCGACGGCTGAGAAGCGGCAAAAGGAATCCGAAGCCTTGAAAGCCGAGTTCGAGAGCAAGGTCAAGGGGCTGGAACAAAACACCGCCGAGATTCTCCAGCGGACGAGGCAGGAGGCGGCCAAGGCCCGTGAGGAGGCGATCCAAACGGCCCGCAAGGAAGCGGAGCTGATCTTGGCCGATGCCCGCAAGGCTATCGAGAGCGAGCGGCAGGCCATCACGCAGGAGCTTCAAAAGGAAGTGGGTTTCTTAGCGGTCAATATCGCCGAGAAGATCATCCGTTCCTCGGTGGATGCGAAGGTTCAAGAGAAGATCGTGAAGGAAAGCGTCCGGGAATTGGAAAGCCATAAAAATTAACCCCGCTCGCGGGGGAGGACATCATGGAATCCGTTATCGCCGAAAAATATGCCGTGGCTCTTTTACAAGTGGCGCAGGAACAGAAGGCCGTGGATAGCATCGCCACCGAGATCCAGGCCATTCAGAAACTCGTGGAGGCGAATCCTGATTTGAAGGCCATTTTGGAACAACCCCGGGCCAAGGTGCACGAGAAACTGGAGGCTCTCCGCCAATTGTTGAACAAGAAGTTGTCCACCACGATGGAGAATTTTCTGATGCTCCTCATCATGAAAAAGCGCATGAAACACTTCAAGGCCGTGGCGGATCATTATGAGAGACTTTGCTACGAACTCAAGGGAAAGGCCATCGCCCGGGTTTTAACGGCCATGCCCCTGGCCACTGCGCAAAAGGACACGCTCATCCAAAAGT